>CAZNSM010000040.1:4353-32282 GCA_964575615.1 uncultured Pirellulales bacterium
AGCCGAACTGTCAACGTCAGAGCGTATGCACAGGAGCATCACCTCTCAACAGAAACGGCAGCGCGGCAGTTGAGGCGGAATACCCTTATCGAGATCGCCCGCGCCCACGGTTGTGCCGCCATCGCCATGGGGCACCAGAAGAACGACAATGCCGAGACCATCATCCAGCGACTGGGACGCGGGACGGGCCTGCGAGGTCTGGGCGGCATCTGGCCGTCGCGATGGGCCCGCAACGGTCTCGCGTTGGTCCGCCCGCTGCTGGTGTGCTCGCGCATCGAAATCGTCGAGTATCTCCGATCGAGAAAGCTCTCCTGGCGGGACGATCACACCAACAGCGACTGCATCTATACACGGAACCGGATTCGCCATTGCCTGCTGCCGGCATTGCAGGCCCGATCCGATAGCCCGCTTGTCGAGGAGCTGGCCTCACTGGCGGCTTCTGCCAGGAAGTTGTACGCCCGAGTTGCTGACGAGGCCCAGGAAGCAGCAACGCAATACGTGGAGTTCCGCGCCGCCGAGGCCGATATCGTTGCGTCGGCGCTCGCCGGCCTGCCCGAACCCGTTGGGGTGGAGCTGCTCAGGCAGACGCTGGCGAAACTGGGCCTCGGCGAACGCGACATGACCCGGGGACACTACCGCGGTCTGCTGGCATTGGCCCGATGTGCATCTGGCGGGCAGACCGTAAGCCTGCCCGGCGGTTTCTGCGCACAGCGCGGACGCAACACGATCGCCCTGCGAAGGCCGCCCGGCCAGAACCAACAGGGGCCATGCCCGGTCGAACTGCAAATCCCCGGAACCACGCGATTCGGATCCTGTCGCATCGATGCGCAGATCCTCGACGCCGGGCAGATCAAGCCGGCAGCAATCACCGGCAAAAAGAACCCCTTCCAGGAATACCTCGACCTCGGCCGCATCCGCCCTCCGCTCGTCGTGCGACCGCGCCGCCCCGGCGACCGGTTTGTCCCCCTGGGCCAACACGGTCAGAAGAAGGTCGGCAAGTTTCTCACGGCCGCGAAAGTCCCGGACAATCTCCGTGCGCGAGCCTTTGTCATCGAAGATGTCCAAGCCATTCTCTGGGTCTGCCCCATCCGCATCAGCGACCGCGCCAAGGTCACCGAAAACACGTCGATCATCCTTGATCTGAGCGTCGCGGAAGTGTAGCTTCTATCCATAGCTGAGAATCGCAAAGGAGGGAAGACATGATCAGTCGCAGGCAGTTGCTGGAGCACGCCAAGGCGCAGGGAGCCACCGACATCCATGTTTGCGCGGGGGCGCCGATCCTCTTTCGCATCGGCGGCAGGCTTGTGCCTGTGACGAAGGAGAAGTTGACCGCGCAGCAAAGTCAGGAGATCGCCTATGACCTGCTGACGGTCGAGCAGAGGAAACTCTTCGAGGAGAGACTCGACTACGACCTGATGCTGGCCGAGGACCAGGGGCGCTATCGCATCAATGTCGGCTACTTCGATAGCGCCGTCGGCGCCACCATCCGCATTTTGCCCGCGTACGCCAGAACAATTGCCGATCTGTTCCTGCCGGACGTCGTCAGGGACCTCGCCCATCGTCGCAAGGGACTGGTCCTGATCACGGGCGCCACCAGCCAGGGCAAGACCACCACGATGACGGCGATGATCGACGAGATCAACACGACCAGCGAGAAACACGTCATCACCATCGAGGACCCGATCGAGTACACGCACGTCAACAAAGCCGGGGTCGTCCGCCAGCGGGAAATCGGCCGGGACACCCAGTCGTTCCAGAGCGGATTGCGGGCGGCCCTGCGACAGGATCCCGACGTCATCGCCATCGGCGAGATGCGGGACTACGAGACCATCAAGATCGCCCTGACGGCCGCCGAGACAGGGGTGCTCGTCCTCTCGACGTTACACGTGATCTCGATCGACAAGATCCTGGAGAGACTGCTCAGTTACGCGCCGGCCCATGACGAAGGACAGTTGCGGTTCCTGTTGGCCGAATCGCTTCAGGGCATCATCCACCAGGAGTTGGTCCCCACTGTGGATGGTCGGCAACGCGTGGCATGTGAAGTGCTGGTGGTGACCAGCGCCGCCAAGAACATCATTCGTCGCAAGGGCGGCTACTTTCTGCGCAGCGTCATCGAGACGGGCAAGAAGCATGGCATGGTCACCATGGAAGAGTCCATCAACGGCTTGCTCGCTCAGAAAATCATCACCGAAGCCGTCGCGGAGAGTATCCTGGCCAACTACAAATAACACGAGGTGAATTCATCGGACTTCCGTCAGTCAGGAGGTGAACATGGGCAAGAGCACTCGACGCGAATTTCTCAAGGCCGCCGGTCTGGGGGCAGCGTCTTTGGCGCTCACCGGCAGCAGGCCGTTGTCGGCACAGGACGGCGGGACAAGACCGCGACCCAACATCCTGCTCTGCATCGCCGACGACTGGGCATGGCCCCACGCGAGCATCGCCGGCGACCCCGTCGTCAAAACACCCGCGTTCGATCGTGTCGCACGTGAAGGGGTGCTGCTCGAGAATGCCTTCGTTACAGCGCCGTCCTGCACTCCCTCGCGCGGCTCAATCCTCACCGGGCAGTGGCACTGGCGACTGGAAGAAGGGGCAAGCCTCTGGAGCACCTTGCCGGCCAGGTTTGCGGTCTATCCCGATCTGCTGGAGAAGGCCGGCTATCACGTCGGCGTGACGCGCAAGGGCTGGGGGCCGGGCCGCATTGAGCCGGGCGGCCGGACGCGAAACCCGGCCGGGCGATCATATAAGGATTTCCGGGCATTTCTCGAAGCGCGTCCGCCAGGTGCACCGTTCTGCTTCTGGTTCGGCAGTACCGATCCGCATCGCCCCTACGAGCCGGGCTCGGGCGTCAGCAGCGGGATGAAGCGGCAAGACGTCCGTGTGCCCGCCTGCCTGCCGGATGACGAAATCGTCCGCAGCGATCTGTGTGACTACTACTGGGAAGTGCAGAGATTCGACCGCGAGGTCTCAGAGCTGCTGGGGTGGCTTGAGGCCAGTGGTGACCTGGACAATACGCTCGTTGTGGTCACCGGCGACAACGGATTGCCGTTTCCCCGATGCAAGAGCAACTTGTACGACCTCGGGACCCATGTGCCTCTGGCGATTCGCTGGCCCGCCAGAGTACCGGGCGGCCGCATCGTGAAGGATTTTGTCAGCCTGCAAGATCTCGCGGCGACTTTCGTCGAAGCGGCGAGTCTCACGCCGCCATCGCAGATGACGGGGCACAGTCTGATCGGCATCCTGACATCAGAGAAGTCAGCACATGCCGAGTCGGGACGCGACCATGTTTTGACCGGCAAGGAGCGACACGCCTGGGTTCGCAAAGGGGGCTTGGGCTATCCGTGCCGGGCGATCCGCACGCACGACTTCCTCTACATCCGCAACTATGAGCCGGACCGATGGCCGGCAGGAGACCCCATCGACGGCGGCGCACCCTACTATCCCAATTGGAGCTATGGGGACATCGACGGCTCGCCGACGAAAACGTATATGCTGGAGCATGCGGACAAGCCGCACGTGAAAAGACTCTTTGAACTGGCCTGCGCGAAGCGTCCTGCCGAAGAGCTGTATGACCTGCGAAGAGATCCGGAGCAGCTTGACAATGTGGCCGGCGTGCCGGACTATGCCGCCGCTCGGAAAGAACTGGCGGCAGCTCTCCAGGCGGAGCTGGCGGCAACGGGCGATCCGCGTGCGCTGGACGCAGGCGCTGTCTTCGACCGCTATCCCTACTACGGGGGCCGGCAGCCGCGGACATAGCATCGTCAGAAGTCGCACAGGCCACAGATGCACCCGCCGGAATAGTCGTCTTCGACCGACACGAGATCGCTCCGCTGACGAATCCCGTCTCCCATCGAAAGAACCTGCTCGGGCTTCGAGCCATAGCGGTAGATCGTGATGCCTTTGCAGCGGAGCCGATGCGCGGTCAGGTAGATCTCACGAACGTCCTCCACGGTCGCCGCAGCGGGAAGATTGATGGTCTTCGAAACGGCGTTGTCGGTGTATCTCTGAAACGCCGCCTGAATCTCAAGGTGCTGCCGCGCCGGGATGTCGAACGTCGTGACAAAGAGCTTCTTGACATCCGACGGCACGCCCTTGACGTTCTTCAGGGAGCCGCATCTTGCCAACTCCGCCAGCATGTCGCGGCGGTAGAAACCGCGATCGCGGGCGACCTTCTCAAACCACGGATTGGTTTCGAAGAGGCGCGTTCCGGACAGGACGTTGCGAACGAAGCTGATCGCGAACAGCGGCTCGATGCCACTGGAGCAGCCGGCGATGATGCTGATCGTCCCCGTCGGCGCAATCGTGTTGACCGTGGCATGGCGGAGTTTGTGATTCCTCCGGGCATGGATCGATTTCCGGAAACTCGGAAACGGCCCCCGGAGGCGCGCCAGTTGCTCCGAAGCGACGAGCGATTCGGCATGAATGAACCGCATGAGCCTGCGTGCAAACGTGACGGCCTTCGGCGAGTCGTAGGCAATGCCCAGCCGAATCAGCAGGTCGGCAAATCCCATCACGCCCAGGCCAATCTTGCGATTCGCTCTCGTCACGTCCGCGATCGACTCGAGCGGGAACTGATTGACGTCGATCACATCATCGAGAAACCGCACACCCCAGTGGACCCGGTCCCGCAGCTTGTCCCAATCGACCCTCGCGCCGGCGCCCTTGCCGCCCCGGCTCTCCGCAACCATCCGGGCCAGGTTGATCGAGCCAAGGATGCAGCTCTCGAAAGGCAGCAGGGGCACTTCGCCGCAGGGGTTCGTCGCTTCGATCCGGCCCTGCTCCGGCGTGGGATTGGCCCGGTTGATGTGGTCGAGAAAGACCAGACCCGGATCCCCCGTCCGCCAGGCCGCGTTGACCAGCATGTCGAACAGGACTTCCGCTCGGATCTGTCTCGTACCCCGGCCCGTCCTGGGATTGACCAACGCAAAGGTCCTTCCGCTCGCCACGGCCCGCATGAACCGATCTGTCACACCGACCGACAGATTGAAATTCGCCAGAACACCCGCGCGGCTTTTCGCCTCGATGAACTCAACGATGTCCGGATGGTCGCACCGCAGGATACCCATGTTGGCGCCGCGCCGCTTGCCGCCCTGAACGATGATCTCCGTCGCCTTGTCGAAGATACTCAGAAACGAGATGGGGCCGGACGCATGCCCCTGAGTCGACGCGACCACGTCGCCGCGAGGACGAAGCCGCGAGAAGGCGAATCCGGTGCCGCCGCCGGTCTGGTGGATGCGGGCCATCTCTCCCAGCGCCCGGAAGATGCCCTCAATGGAGTCTTCGATGGGGATGACAAAGCAGGCGGAGAGCTGTCCCAGACGCGTGCCGGCGTTCATCAGAGTCGGCGAGTTGGGCAGGAACTCCAGGTTCCGCATCATCTCGTAGAACTGCCGCTCCGCCTCGTCGACGACCGATGGTGGTCCGTAGTTCGCTTCCGCCTGGGCCACGTGATGAGCCACCCGGCGGAACAGCTCGCCGGGCGTCTCCACGATGCGACGCGTTTGGTCCCTGAGCAGGTACCTTCTCTTGAGCACCTCGATAGCGTTGACGGACAGCTTGAGGTCGTCCCTGGAGCCAAAGGCCGCTTTGGCCAGGCGGATTTGCGAACGGTTCTCCCGATACAGAATGTAGGCCTTGGCGATGCGGCTGTGGCCCTCGCTCATCAAAACCGTCTCAACAATATCCTGAATGGTCTCAATACGGGGAACGCCCCTGGCATACCGCTGAGCCAGGTAATCGACAACGACCCGGGTTGCCTGTGCCGCAACATCGTCCGCGCTCTTCTGGTCCTGAAGAACCTCCAGGGATGCGCGTCGGATGGCGTCCCGGATCTTGGACGCATCGAACGCCACCACGCGGCCGTCCCGTTTCTTCACGCCTTTGGGAAGATGAGTGTGGGCCATTGTCCGAATCCTCTACTCTCGTAAGCGGCGCCCGTCGCTCGCCAACCGTCCGCGACTGGCATCCACCATACGCATCCCCGCCCGCGTTTACCATCCGTTTTTGCGGTTTTCTGCCGTCAGGCGGCCCGAACGACGGATTTCTGTCAAGATTCTTGACCCAAAGTACGATCTAAGATTATAAGCTCTCGCGCCCGGTTTCTCTATCGGATGGCGGATGGGCGCCCGGGCACTATAACAGAGTCCCATAATCTTGAAATAAAGGAGAGTCAGAGTGAATCCCTTGAAAGCACTTGGGCTCGTTGCGCTTTTGTTTGCCATCGGCTCGATCGCGGGATGCTTCTCTTCGAATCCCGATGATATCCGCGCCTTCGTCAAGCCCTACGAGGTTGACGTGACGGCGGAGAACTATGTCTTCGAGCCGCCGGATGAGGTGGAGATTCACTGCCCGGATATCCCGCCGATCGACATGCAGCGCCAACGCATTCGCCCCGACGGCAAGATCAGCTTCAAAGAGCTGGGCGAGATCGAGGTGGCCGGCAAGACTCCCAAAGAGGTGTCCGCTCTGATCGAGGGCATGGTTGCCGAACTGTATGCGCTGCCTGGCGACAACCGCATCGATGTCCGCGTGGCCGCCTTCACCAGCAAAGTCTACTACGTCGTCGGACAAGTGATGCGTCCGGGACCCCGCAACTACACCGGACGGGACAACCTCGTGACCGCCCTGGCCGACGCTCAACCCAATTCCATGGCCTGGGAGAAGCGGATTCAGGTCATCCGCCCATCGGCAACCGAGGCCGAGAGGCCGATGATCTTCGAGATCGACTACATCAAGGTCATCAAGGAGGGCGACACCACAAACAACGTACTCCTGGAAGAAGGCGACATCGTATACGTGCCGCCGACCATCCTGGCCTCCTTCGGCCTGCTCCTCGAAGAGTTCATCAGCCCGATCGCGAGGGCCTTCTACGGCGCGTATCTCATCCAGAACCCGCCTTCCAGCGGCGGCGAGTACAACCCCTACGGTGGCAGTCGGTATTGACGGCGCATCGCGGGGCTCGATCCGGCGCAACGTATCGCGGGAAGACGAACGTATGACCGCACGACGCCTGCTGAAACTGACGCACTTGGTCAGCATGATCTGGTTCATGCTCTGCGTGGGCTACATCGTCGTGCGGGCACTCCACGAGGCGGGGTTCAACTGGTTGCTCATCTTCTCGCTTTCGGGCCACTCCGCGCTGGCCGTCTTTCTGCTGGTCAGTCTCTATCTGTTCGCTCTGTTTCGCGGCGTTGGCGGGACGCAGCATATCGCGCTGGAACACCCTCTCACAAGCACTCACTACTATATGGGCCTCTACGTGGCTGCCCCTCTTCTCGGTGGCCTGGCCGGCGTTTTGGGTATGTTGGGTGTCCAGGATATCGGCCGTTTCCTGGTGGGATTGGCGCTGGGGACTCTGTGCACGACGTTCACGGTCTGGGTGATCATCGATCCGGTCGCTGGCTTGATCGAGATGCTGCTGCCGACCAGCCGAAAGCACCGAGCCGAACGATTGGCCCGGATCGAGGCCGATCGGCGGGCCCGTCGCGAGCGACGCGAACGCGTCCTGGCCGAAGCCTTCGCCCGCGAAGCGCAGGAGCGACAACGATGGCAAGAGCGGCTCCAGCCACACGCCGAGCGTCTGGCCGTGCTCTTGACCGCCGACGCCTCCGGCTTCCAAAAAGCCGAGCAGGAGGCGGTGGACATCGGCGCCAAAGCCTGGCGGTTGGGTGGCCTGATGTGTATGCGCCAACTCCGCGACATGACAATGGATATCTGCAAGAACCAGCGCGGTCAGGCCAAGGCCGTCGACTACGTATCCTACTGGTGGGACGGCATCGGGGATTGGCGAAGACCCTCGCTGGGATGAGCCGTGCCTCCACCTGCGTCACCACGTCCGCTCGCGGCAGCAGACAGATGCCGAAAACCGCCTTTCCTGGTTCCAGACCGCGCGGGTAGGCAGGTTGAAGCAGGCTTCGATCAACCCGCCGAACGAAAGCCCGGGCGCCTTCGAAACCACCCGAGAATCCCCAGGCCTGCGGCCCCCAGTGCAACCGCGCCGGGAGCGGGAACCAGCAGAACGAGCATGTCCTGATCGTCCGCAGGCGGCTCATCGTCTGCAAGCGACGGCAGATTCAGAACCCGGACATCTCCAATCGCACTCCATCCGGGATCCTCCGCCTGTGCAACGAACGCATTTTCCCAAGCGTATTCGAGCGAACGGCTGTTCGCGGGATACCCCTGCGGATCGGCGCTCAGAATATCCAGAAGGCTTTCGCTCACGCCCTGCACGGACAGCACTGCGGCCCGGAGCACACGAGCCGGCGTCTGGAGCCCCAGGCCCGGCGCGTGATCGTAGCCGGGAACTGGTGTCCCACCGACAAACGAGTGGTAGAGATACGTCGCCTCAGGCGTCAGCGCACCGCCGCCCCGCACCACGCGGTCATAAAGCGTCCCCCCATAGGTCTTGGCAGGCACGGATTCGATTCCTGCGCCTGACCCGGCACGAGAGGACTGAAAGGGACTCTCCAGAGCCAAGCCGGGCACCGGATCCCCCCGCATCGCGAGTTGACCCGGTCGATAACAGGTGCCGTCAGCCGGCCCGACGGCAACCGTCTGGACCGCCACCGCAGGGCCTGTCAGAGCCAACAGGCCGAGCGTTGACACAACAAACCGCCTCATCTTTTTCTCCTTGCGTCCTTGCAGGACCCCTCATCACCCGCCTGCTGAAAATGGAAACCGTCTCTATCTCATCACTTCCTGCCGAGCACCCTGGCGGCTCAAATCCCGACGGACTTGAGCACCGCGCGCACTTATCAGAGGGATTCCCGCCCGCACGCGGCATCGACGCGCTGGTGAAACCGCGCCGATCACCACGCTGGAGCAGCCCAACAGTCCGCCGGCCAGCCGCACCATCGGCGGTGTTTCCGCGGACCGGGCCACGACCAAACCACCTGCGCACTCGGTGGGCCAATGGCAACACGCGCTGATCCAAAGCCTCACGGGGAAGGAATGCAGAAAAACCGCGTCGTCCAGACGAGACACCCCGACAACATGCTCGCGCCCGCTCTCGACGACAGCGGCGTACCCCAAGCCTACCAGAAAGGCTCCGCCCGCCAACAGAGTGCGCAGGATCCTATGGTCCCTGCCCCAGAACATCTCCCGTCTCCTTACGGTGTCGCATTTTGTCGCAGTTATCGGACCTGCCGGTGACCAACCCAACTACACGTGGAGATGGCCCTCGTCCAAACTCACACGTTCTATAGCTATACGCTTCTGGGACGTCAAGGCAAAAGCCCAGAAAAACCATAATTCGTGCGTCGCGAGCACGGTTCTTCTCGGTCGTAGGCGATCTGTGCTGTCACATCCTCGGCAGGCACACGGTGGTGTGATGCGGTGTGGACCCATCGACACACAGAAAGCGCGTCGCGGGCATGATGAATCCGCCTTCCCGCGAGTTGACAGATGCGCGCGGGCCCGCAATACGGGCCGTGTGTGCAGCCCGCTCCGTGCGGCACGGTCTGTACGCCGCTCCATCGGCCTATCGCGGGGATCGAAACCCCACGGCGGTCTTCAGCGGGCAAGACAGTAAGACGTTAGCAGGTCCGCGTGCGACGACGCTTCAATGCCAACAATGCGCCCATGCCCAGCAGGCCGACAGTTGCCGGTTCCGGCACGACATCGGTAGTGTAGGTGATGGTCAGAACGGAACTGCCGAGGGTAACACGACTTCCGCCGGTTTCGGAGTCGACGTCCACGTAAACGGACAGCTCGCCGTCTTCCCAAAGATCGTTCAGCACACTTGTCGGCAGCGCGAACGTCGTTGTCCCCCACTGGCGTCCCCATGTCTCGTCCAGCGTGCCGATGGCCACTCCGTTGGCATAGACCACGTCGATTTCCCCTTCGTAGTAATCGACGTCCCAGGCCGAGATGGAGAGGGTGGCCGACAGGATTCCCTGTGCGCCGGCCGGGACGGTCGTCAGGTCGTGCGACCAGCCCCAGTCTTCCCACGAGCCGCGGTAGTACGGTGGATGATCGAGGACCACGCCCGCGGGCGCGAAGTAGTACCCATCGTCCGAGTCCACCGTGTTAGTCACTGTGACCGTAGCCGCGTGAACGGCGCCGCACAGAAGAACAACACAGACGACTCCCGCTGCAACTGCTGGCAGCCTCATACTCCTTCCTCCAGATTCTTCTCACTTTCTTTTCCATCGATTGACACTGGACGCCTGCTACCACCGGCCATGCGCCGTTTTCCTCCGTGAGCGATTTCAGGTCCTGTGTCGGCCGGCAACGCAACCTGTGAAGTTGCCCTGCCTTGCACTGTGTCGAGAAATCCGAGAGGGACAACCACGACCCCGATCTGGAACGCGTCACCCCTGGACGCGCTAAATCCGGGTCCCCCACCACTTCTCAACGCTTCCCGTTTCTTTCCGTGCCGAGGCGATCGCCGCAGCGATCCGCCCCATGAAAGGAAGCCCCGGAGGAAACCTCGGTTCCCTCCGGGGCCTTTCATTCCATCGCTCGATTTGTGTCCCACCGTCAACGCCGTGTCAACCACGGATCATGCGGCAAGACCAAATCCAGCCATCACAGGGTCTTGCGCTTCCGCAGCCAGCCAACCAGACCCGCGCCCAGCGAGCTGAGCACGATCGCGCCGGGGGCCGGAATCGTCACCGGCTCCTCGGGCTCTTCGGGCTCCTCGGGCTCTTCAGGCAGGTCAGCCGTGAACGCCTCGACCCCGGCGTAGGCCGTCAGCTTGAGGGTCGCGTTGTTGGAATACCCCTGGACTCGATGTGTCGTCACGCTCAGAGACACCTGCTCCACCTCGTCCAGCGTGGCACCATCGACCAGAGTGACAGCGGCCGGATGAAACTCATCCGAGTCAATGTACTGGCTGCCGACCGACGTGTACAGTTCGAGCTTCACCCAGTAATCCAGCGACGCCCAGTCACCGGGATTCTCGGTGAACAGGTCCGGGGTCACGGTGAAGTTCACTGTGACGGTGACCGCAGGATCCGTCGTGAAGTCAAAGCTCCACTGCTTGCTGTACGTGCCCGTAGCAGAGGTCGACCCACTGCCCAGCGGGTCATCCGCCATGATGTTCGGCCACGAACTGCTGACAATGCTCGTGTCCCCAGGACTGATCGGACTGGGCGTATAGCCCGAGAACACCAGACTGCCGTTGCCGGTGATCGTCACGCCGGAATACGCCGCCTGACTGGCCGACGCGGCCAACAGCAATACGGCACACATTACTAACGCTCTTGTTACATTCATACCCTGATCTCCTCCTTACTCTCTCTTGTCGGGCCGTCACGCGAAATCGACGGCCTCTTGCGTCACGCCTGATTCTGCCTGACTCCATTGCAACCATCTCCTTCATCGCAAGCGAACGCAGGTTCCCTCCGCTCGCGGCACCACAACTGCCCGTCGAGAGCAGAGAACGTCGTGGACGAATTCCCGATGCGAAGGCCTTGCGCGCATCGACCCTCGGCACCAACAATCTCGCCGCAACGTTCTTCCAAAGAGCATGCGGACGCCCCGCGGACAGCTCCGCACCACATGGCCGCAACAAGCCGGTGATACTCCGATCACCTTCTCGATCCGGCACCGTACGATCCTTTCAACCGCGGCAGCAGGACACCAGTGGCTGGCGCGATATCTCATCGTGCCTGGCGTTTCTGCTCTGGATCGTCACACGAAAACCAAAAACACAGGTCGGAATTTGCGAAATAGATATTGGCACCACTGCGGGGATCGGTTCGGTCGAAACTGCCCGAACGACAGGACGTGGCGCCAGCATACCGCCAACGCACGGACGGGCCGCACGGAGACTCTCCGTTTCCGTCACCGGCAGCAGCAACGCCGGCACCAGCCATCGTTTTGACTTCCCGAACACCGCTCCTCCTCTCTGACGGCACTACGCAGCAGCAACACATCTTGCTCGGTGCGCACCATCAGAGAAAGTGCCCTCTCTCCAGGCGTCTATCCTTGACGTGACGAAAACGCGGTACACACCCCCTCCGATGAGGCGTATATACTCTGGTATTCTACCGTTTCAGGCCATACCTGTCAAAGCAATTTGCACGAAAAAGACCAGATATTCGCTTCGGCCGTGACCACTGAGGATGTCCCGCCGTCTGCCGGCCGGGAACCGATCTGGACCGTGGCACCGCCATGTGCCCTTCGCATGTGACCGCCGGCATCGCTCAGGGGATGAACCCTCGTGAAACGGTCATACCACTTAAGAGCTACTCATTTAGTGGTAGATACTCTCGAAAAAAAACAGGTGGACGGACGCCAGCGTCCCGTCTTTTCCATTGGCCCATGAAACACCAATGGAACCAGACCGTGATTCGGTCAAGCGGGAGCATTCTGATATGTGGTGTTGGAGATGCTGAGCCTGGATCACGGGCCAGAGGCCCGGCTCAGTCGAGGGATTGCGTGGAGGGAAGAGGGCTCTGGAGCCCGGCAGGACTGCTGGCCTCGTTGACAAACTGCAAAAGCATCGCGATCTTGCTCTTGACCTTCACCTTGCGGTAGATGTTCCTGACGTGCGTCTTGACCGTCCCCGGACGGATCCGCAGATCGCGTGCGATGCGGTCGTTTCGGAACCCCCGGCACACCAGTTCGGCGATCTGCAATTCCCGAGGAGTCAGCTCGTACCGCCTCCGTACATACGACCACTGTCGGCTGTCCAGGAGCACGGGGCGAACCTCCGGGCCGGCACGGTCGGGCCCCCGGCAATCGCCCTCTGTTGTTTCATGTGGCGGGGACATTATCCATTGCCTTTCTGCAACTGTTCCACAAGACGTTCTGCATCGGCCAGATCCTCCTCCGACAGCTCGCTCTTTCGCTGCCCGGGATCGGTCGACTGCCTGCTGCTGCGATGCAGGGCCAGGGCCTGCTCAACGTGTCGAATCGCATCCGCCTTTCGTCCCAACTCCGCGTAGACCCTGGCAAGGTGGAAATGGGTCGAGGCCATTGCCGTGGCGTTGACCGGATACAACTCCAGGCTCCGGCTCAAATCCTGGACGGCCTCGTCCAGACGTCCGAGGCGGTAGTGAATGACACCTCGCGTCTCGATCAGATCGATGTACTCCGGCCGCATCTTCAGGCCCCGATTCGCCAGTTCCAGCGCCTTCTGATACTGCCCCTGCTCCTCGCAGAGGAGCCAGGCGAGGTTGTTCATGGCAAAGACATTCTCTGCGTCGGTGTCCAGAATCTTCTGGTTGAGGGCGATGGCCTCCTCCGATCGCCCCGCCACGGTCACCAGGTTGGCCAGCAGATGGAGCGGTGGCAGAGCTTGCGGGTGGCGCTCGACCTCAGATCGCAGCAGTCTTTCGGCAAACTCGAGTCCTTTCTGGCTGCCGTCGGCGATCAGGTTTCGCGCCACGGCCGTCGGAACCGCAGCGTCATCCGGGCGCTTGGCGCGCCAGTCTGCCAAAAGAGACTCCAGTTCGGTCCAGCGTTCGGCGGAAACCAACAGTCCAGCCCATGTGACGACCAGCGACGCATCGTCCGGCTCGGCCTGTAGAAGGCCCTTGAGAATCTCGGCCGCCTCATTCGGCTCGCCACTGCGATACAGCACCGTCGCCAAGGCGATCTCGCCCTGCTTTCGCCCCGGCCCTGTCTGGGCGCCCAAATGGCGGCGGAGAAGCTGAACGGCTTCCTGAGGCCGATCTGAGTGCAAGTACGAGAAGGCCAACTGCGAGACCACGCTCATGTCATTGGGGTCCTGATCGATCAACCCTCTGAGGGTCGGCACTGCCAGCATGGGCGACCGGCGCGCTTCCGCCTGGGCCTTGAGCAGCAGCAGTTGCCGGTTGTCCGGATTCGCCGCCAGACCTCGAAGAGCCACATCCATGGCCCTGGCCACCTGGTCTTCGCGCAACTCCAGTATTCCGAGCAACTCCCAGGCATCGGCCAGGTCTTGGTTCTTCTCCGTGATCTCGCGAAGCAGCGCACGCGCCTGCTCGGCAGCCGGCGCCGTTTCGCGACGGAGCAGCACGCGCGCTTTGTGCAACTTCAGCCCCATATCCTGCGGATGCAGTCGGAGCGCCTCATCGAGCAGAACCTCCCCCCGCTGGAACAGCGCGGGGTCACCCGAGTTCAGGAACAGGAACAGCGCCCGCTGCTGCACCGGGAGGTTGTCGCGGGACAGTTCCAGAGCCTTCTCGATATCGGAAATGGCCTGTCTATTACGTCCGGTTCGGATGAAGAAGTCGGACCGAGACAGCCAGACCTCTGCCTTCTCGGGAGCCAGAGCAACCATTCGATCGTAGTCGGCCTGTGCGTCGTCGTAGCGCTTCAAGGCCTCATACGTCCTGCCGCGCAGCAGCCGCGAGAAGACGCTGTCCTCCCGGGCAATGGTTTGGCCGCAGAGGCGTAGAGCCGCATCGGCATCGCCTCGCTCGACGTCGAGTTGCACCTGCGCGACGATGACCGAGACCGATTCCGGATCCCTCGCTTTCACCGCGTTGAGGGCCGCCTGGGCTTCGTCGTACTTCTGCTGCGCCCCCAGGATCGACACCAGTCGCAGACCGGCCGCTGTATCGTTCGGGTCCTGCCGAACCAGGTCCTGCAGTATATCTGAGGCAGACACCAAGGCATGCCGCCGCGCAGCAGAATCGCCGGCTTTCGCGCTGCGCCGCAGGTATCCCTGCAACTGCAATCTCTGAATGTCCGGGTCGTAGAGATCACGCGACCTGGCTCGATCCAGAATCCCCTGTGCCTCTTCATCTTCCCCTGCCTGGTAAAGGGCCTGCACCGTTCGGGTGACCACTCCAACATCGTTGGGCCATCGTTGGATCGCCTCTCGATATATGGCCAGAGCCAGTTGCAGGTCTCCGCCCTTCTCATACGCGGCCGCCAGAAGCAGGCGGCTGGAGCGGTCCTCCGGATTGGACAGGAGGTTTTCCTGCAGCAGCCGGACCACCTGCCCGTAGTAGCTCTGGAATCCCTCGGACAGAATCCAGACCCTTGCTTGCTCCACGCGCCACTGCCAACCGTCCTGCCCCTCGATCGATTTGATTTGATCCACGATGGACTGCGACATCGCGGGATCCTTCAACACACGATCGAGCGTCAGCAGACGGCGTTTGGGTCCTATATCATCCGGAAACTCCTTTGACAGATCCGTCAGCAATTCATAGAGGGGCTCATCTCGGCCCCACGAGACATACAGCTCCGCCAGAAGCATGCCGAGACTCCGCCGGCCCGCCTTGTCCATTCTCGACATCGCGTTGCGGATAGCGGCCTCGCACTCCGACCGCTTGTTCTGCCGGTTCAGCAACAAGGCGAGATTTCTGACAGGTTCGGTGCTCTGCGGGAACTTCTCAATCGTCTGATGCAGCAGCGACACCGCCTCGGGTCCCTTGCCCTCGTCCACGTACAATTGCGCCCGTAACAGCATGGCGGCAAGCCGATCCGTCTGGCCGTTCTCCAACTGACTGAGCATCGCGGCGGCCTCCGCATGCTTGCCCTGGAACATGGCCGCCTGGACCTGGAGCAGTTGGATTTGACCCGCCTCGACGCCGGCGGCACTCAGCGCGCCCAGCCTTGCCTCAATGGCCCGCCAGCCACTGCGCGCGGACTCTGAATCGCCCGCGCCGGCCAGCATGCGCATGCGCGCCTGGATCTCGAGTAGCGCCGCGCTGCTCCGCAGCTCGGGGACCTTTCCGTCCGTCGGTTCGGGAACCAGCCGCTGCACCTCCTGGGCCTGCTCGAGGACACCAGACCAGTCTTCGGCCTGGGCCAGCAACTGTGCCAGAGCCAGATGGAACTGGGGGTAATCCGGCACGTCCGAGACCAGCAGGCGAAGCTGTTCGATCGCAGAGTGAAGGTCGCCCATCTTCTGAAGAACAGAAGCCAGGAACATCCGGACCGGAGGAAAGTGGCCGCGCCACATCCGGTCCCGCCGGGACTGATACCCCAGCGCAATCGCCTTTCTCCAAAAGGCCGCCGCCTCCTGCAACTGCCCCTTCTGCTGCGCGAGATAGCCTTCGAGAAAGGCGCTCCTGGCAGGCTCGAAGTCCTTCTTCTGCATCTGAAGGATACAGTCGGCCGCCTGCTCAAACCGCTTGGCCCGGATCAGCAGTTCCGCCGCCCAAGGCAGGAAATCCCAGGGGTAGACGGCCATCTCCTTGAGGCCGGCCTCCGCTACAGCCTGCATCTCCTGTTCCGCGTTGGATTGGATGGCCACCATGGCCCAGTACCGCCAGAGGTCCGGCTCCGCCGGCGCCTTGGCTCGCAGAGCCGCAATCTGCGCTCTGGCCTGGTCGTAGGCAGCGGCCAGAATCAGTTCGCCGATCAAACGCAGATGCACCTCCCGATCCGACAGGTCCAGATCCGCCGCACGCTCGAAGTCGGCCATTGCATTGGCGCGGTCCCCGGTTCGCCGCAGGAAAGAACCACGCACGATATGGGCCAGCGCAGACTGCGGATTGGCGGCGACCGCCTCCTCAAACCAGTAGTTGGACGGCCGATTGACCTCCGCTGGGTGCTCAGCGGCCAGCAACCCCATGACTTCATAGGCCGGCACGTGACTGGGATGATCGTGGATCAGGCTGGCGAGGGTCCGCTGCGCCTGGGGAAAATCCCGCTGCTGGATCAGAGCAACACTGAGATACTGCCGGATCGTCGGATCATCGTTGCCCTCCAAGAACTGTCTTGCCTTGAGTTCGGCTTCGCCGGGGCTTTCACCCAGATAGATGGTGATCAACCTCTTGGCAGCCTCGGCATTGCCTCCGTCCAATCGGAGCACCGCCGAATAGGCCGCGATCGCCTGCTGAATGCTGCTGGATGTGCTGGGTCTGATCTTCTCCTGGGCTTGGCCGTACTTGATCAGGCGGGTGGTATCGTCCCCATTGATCGTCAGATAGCGGCCGATCTGCCTGGCCGCCTCCTCCCAGTTCTGCTCGGCAAACGCCTGTTCGCCCAAGGGAAGCGACTCCTCCGCAAGCGTGCTCCGTTGCCACTTGTGCAGGGACAGAGCCGCCGCTGCCAGAACGATCACGCCCACCACCAGAACGACTGCCAAGGTCCAGTTGAAATATCGTTGCGCCATCGGATGCATCCTTTCCACTGAATCAGGGCGATTCACAGCGGCCGCTGTTCATGCGCCGCCATCGGTCGCCCAAGCCGCCGGATACGAACGTCTCAGCGCCGCCCGGCGACTCTCCGGTCAGAACTGACGGATGAAGTTGGCCACCATCTTGCGGAATGTGCACCAACACACCCACAAATCCATTTGCGGTGAGAGTTCCTGCACGTACTTGGTGTCGTAGTGAATCCACTCCTGGAAGTCTTTGAAGGGCTCACGTGTTCGGTAGACCTGCCAGAGTCCCGTGATGCCCGGCCGCACCGAAAGTCTGGCGTCGCGCCATGACGGGCACAGCGTGTTTTCCGACTCCGGCGATGGTCGGGGACCCACAATGCTCATCTGCCCACACAAGACGTTGAAGAACTGAGGGATCTCGTCCAGATACGTTTCTCTGAGGAAATGTCCGACTGTACTGATCCGAGGATCGTCGGCCATCTTGAATTGCGGTCCGTCCACTTCGCTGACGAAGCGCAGCTTGTCCTGAATCTCGGCGGCTCCGACGCGCATGGTCCTGAACTTGACGCAATTGAACAGGCGCCCGTGGAGCCCCTGACGCTTGTCGCGGAAGAACACCGGCCCGGGCGAGTTGACCTTGATCGCCAGGGCAATCAGCGGCACAACGGGGGCAAACAGGATCAAGACAATGCTGGCGACGACGATATCCGCGATCCGCTTGAAGCAACCCGGATAGGAGAAACGCGGCCACGTGCGGAAGACGCTCTGGCGACTCGCCCAGAGCGGTTTCGTGTAGAACCGGGCCGCCCGCACCGAAGAGGTGCGTTCGGATGCGGCCCCATTCTCCAAGCTTGAGACGACACAACGGTGGACGGTGCGATCCGATTCTATGGCAACCCGGGTTCCCACGATAGACGAGTCGACCAGGGCGCCTCGCCCCACCGTGCAGCCGTCGCAGAGGATGCTGGGACCGACGACCACCACTTCCGGCTCGACACGTACGCCCCGTCCGAGCAGTACCGGACCGACAAACCGTGCGTCACCCGAGATATCGTGGTCTGCATCATATGTATACACTCGCCTGCCAAGAGACGCATTCAGAGCGGCCCCCCGAGGCGGGCAGTGGGTCAGCACCGCATCGGACAGCGCCAGAATCCCCTCTTCAGACGCCAAATCAATGACGGAACCAGCCATCGAGACCGACTCGACTCTCATGCCATGTGTCTGACATCTCCCGATTATCTCGGCGAACTCAGAGGGCAAGCCGTCGTTCAATATCGCAACGGCGTGCTTTGACCGGATCAGAAGATGGTGCGGCCAGTCGACTGGCAAGGGCATGGGTTCGGCGGCATCCCTGTACAATCGCCGGTATCCAACCAACTCTCCGGCTTCCGCCAGGCGGATTCGCTCCTGATAGGCCAGCAGTCCGGGAACGACCGTCACGGCCAGCACATCAGACGATGTCTCCTCAAGCACCCGATCCCAGAGGTGGTCACTGACATGAACAGCAAAGCGGCCGTTGGAGATCGTCAGCCAGGGATGACGCCGGACAGCAGCCAGATGTTCCCGGTTGAGCTGCCCTGAGACAACACGTCCGCCGTCCTGCTCGGCGTTGTCCGCCGAGTCCGTCTGCCAGGACGCGGGAACAACCCACACGACGCTGCCGCGTTCGGCCCCGCCGGCCAGCCTTGACAGGCCGCTGTTCCCGTCTATCGAACTGCACAGGCGACAGGCTCCATTCAGGATCACCTCGGGCAGGGGACGCGCAGACAGCGCGTACCGCAGCACGCCCGTCTCGAACGCCTTCGCTCCGTCCTCCTCACCTCGGACTACAATCAGCCTCATAACCAATTCACACCCGGGACCGACAGACTTGGACGACAAAGATCAATCCCCGTACACGCATCACGCCTCTGCGTGATCGTCAGGACCTTGGGGAGAAAGCAGCATCTTCTTCTGCCGGGCGGCCTTGCGGACGGGCGTCGCCGTCCGGGTTCGATATCCATAGTTGTACCGATAGAGACCTTGATCGACCCGGACGTTGCTGAGAATCGCACCGACGACCCGGGCCCGAACGCGGGTGAACCGGTCCCTGGTCTCGGCCAGATCCGGGGCCGTCGTCTGGCCGGCAAAACCCACCAGAATCACCGCATCCGTCAGTTTGGCCCATACGATGGCATCGGGAAAGGCCAAGGCCGGCGGCGTATCGACAATCACGTGGTCGTAGTCCCGGCCGATCTTGTCAATCTGCTCGGCCGCCGTGGAGGAAGCCAGCAATTCATAGGGATCTGCCAGACTACGCGCGTTGGCCGCCAATACATGCAGGCCGCTGCCGGGAACCACGCAGATGATCCCGTTCGGGTTCTCCCCCAGAAGCACTTCCTGCACGCCGCCGGAACCGTTCGGCACATTCAGCATGTAACGCACGTCAGGCTTGCGCAGGTCGCCGTCGATCAGAAGGACCTTCTTGCCCGACTTGGCCAGACTCGTCGCCAGGTTGACTGCAAACGTCGTCTTGCCTTCCCTCGTGCCGGGACTGCAAACCGCCAGTCTCTTGGGCATCCCGCCGTCGGTGAGCAGTCCGAGGTTCGTGCGGATCGTCTGATAGTCGCTGGCAATCTGTTCGGCAAACTGTGCGGGCTTGATCGTATGGGAACTCGTGGTCGTCCCCAGTACGGGCAACCCGAGATAGCGCGTCATATCCTCCGGGGTCTGAAGCGTCTTGTCCATTCGATGCCGCAGAAACGCCAAGCCGGCTCCCGCCGCCAGACCGGCGAAAACCATGGCGATCGCCAGTTGCGGCCGACGGTCGTCGGTCTTGACGACATACGCGGAATAGGCCGGCGTGATCCGAGGACGTCCCTGACGCTCCATCTCCATCGTCTTGATCTGACGGCTGATCTCCTCGAACAGCTCCCGGTCCATCGCCAGATTGAACTGAAGATCCTGGATTTGCAGATTGGTCTGGCCGACCTTCTGCGTCTTGGTGCCCTGATCCTTGAGCTCTCCCTGGAGTCTTTCCTGGTGGGCGACGAGTTGCTGCAATTCCAGTCGGGCGTTCTTGAGCCTCTCCTGCGCGACCGCCGCGATGCGCTCCTCAAGCCCCTCGTTGAATTCCTGCTCCAGGCTCTTTCGCTTTGCCTCCAAGGCCTGTTCGAACTTCGCGAGCAGATCCTCCTGTTGCCGGAGGGCCGGGTTCCCCGGCTTGAGCGTCTGTGTGGACACCAGCAGATCGCGTCGCATCGCCACGATGTTCTGCGACAGTTGTTGGAATTCAGGATCTGAATTCACATAGTTCTTTCGTTCCGCCACGATCTGCTCGGCCGGCATGTTGACATCCGTCGCCGCCTGCGCCAAGACGGCAACCGTGGCTTCGAGGTCGAATCGCCGGGCCTCCAGCGCGATCCACTGGGACCACAGAGTGTTTTGCGTCTGCAGTTCCATGTCGTGCCGGGTGTCCAACACGGTGGTTCCGTATTCCTCTGCGAGCTGGTAGATCGTCTCCGTCTGCGAGGTGATCTTGTTGCTCAACTGGTTCCGGGTATCGGTCAGAATCCGGATTCTCGCATTCTCGGCCTCGGTGGAATCGGTGCCGTACTTGTTCTGGTAGTGCGTCAGAAAGGCATTCACGATCTGGATGGCTTCGGTTGCGTCCGTCGCCTTCATCGTCACAGCCATCAGTTCCGTGTGGGGAATCTGACCGGCCGAGATCACTCCGCCGGCCACGGCATTTTTCAGTACGGCGGCCGGGTCCGGCCTGCTCGTACGCGGCAGGAATATGGCCTGGAGTTTGCCGATCGGCGTCTGCGGCTGGCCACTGAAGATGCGCAGATCCCGGCCGGACAAGTCGTCGGCAATTCTCTGGAGAACGGGGCCGCTGGTCAGAATCGTGACCTGCGTGTTGACGAAATCGGCATAGCCCGAACCGCTCCCCCCGCGGACTTCGTTCTCGAGGATGCTCTCGACCACCGGGGCAATGCGTACGGCACCCTGTACGTTGAAGACAGGCGGTGAGAAGAACCAGATCGCCGGCAAACCCGCCGCACAGACCAGAATGAGCACGCCCAGGACGATGTACCACCGCTTCGCGATGCTTCGCAGGACATTTGGCTTCGGCTGCGACGGCGCGTCCGATTCGAGGTCCAGGGGGACATCGTACGGCGCGGGTTTCTGTTCGATCACCTGATCCAGGTATTTCTCAAGATTATTCATTGCCCCATTCTCCTATGTCAAGAGTCCGGTATCTGTCGCGGTTGTCGTCGCGTGATGACCGTCGATGAGAGATCCGCCGGCGGCGTGGTCAGCCGCGCCAGAAACCACAACTCTCCCACTACCAGAGCCAGTGCCAGAGGCATCATGGCGTATCCGCCAAAATCGTGGAACAGCTTCTCCACGTTTTCGCCTGTGAGAACCGTGAACGCCACCGCGGTCACGGTAAGTCTCAATGTGTTGCACAGCAGGGCAATCGGCAGGCTGGAGATCAAGATGAGCATCTTCTCCCACCAGGAGCGCCTGGTCAGAAGGACCACCAGGCCGCTGATCACGACGAAGGCGGTAATCATCCGCAGGCCGTTGCAGGCTTCGGCCACCGCCACACGCGTGTCTCCGATCGTGATGATATTGCCTTCTCTGGCCACTTCATATCCGGCCAACTCCAGGCAAAAAACCGCAGACGTCGTCGCCCAACCCTGGAGGGGGACGGCCAGAGCGGCCTGGACGCGGTTCGGCCACGGAAGCATCAGGCACAGGAACAGCAGCGCCGGAGCCAGCTTTCGCAGAAAACTCCAGCCCAAAAGCAGCAGAGCAACGGCGACTACCGATATGAGCATCGAGAGTCTCTCGGCAGAGCCGAACATGAGGTAGAGTCCAAGGCCTCGGACGATCTGGGCCACAACAAAGAGGAAGATCCCGGCCCACACCGCGGGCCGAACCGGCACTGTGTCAAAATCCCGCCGCCGCACCCAGAGGGCATAGGCCGCCAGGAACGGAACGAGCAGGCCGGCAGAGTATTCATCGTTTCGCCGCCAGACCTCGTAGAGGTCAGCGAATGTCGCCCAGTAGGACCACAGAAACGCCGCGAGAATGACAGCTCCCCCGACGAGATATCCCGTTTGGCTCGGAGACCTTCGGGCCCAGACAGGCAGTCTCTCCATCAGCCGCTCCACTCGACCTGCAAGGCGTGCGCTCCAATGTCCCCAATTCGTCCCTCCGGATACAGCGGGCACCTCTCTCGCCCACATCGCCCTGCCGGCCACGACCGTTCGCTCGGCCACGACCGCCCGGTCGGACAGCACCGCTCCGCTACCGAGGACCGATTCAAAGACCTCACAGCGGTTGCCCACACTCGCGTCGCCCCACAACACGCTCCTGACGACGACGCTGTCGCAACCGATCACACTCCGAGGCCCGATAACGGTCGGGCCCACCACCACCGCACCTTCGAGAATGCGCGCCTGTTCGCCGACCGCTACCGGCCCCCAGATCCTCGCAGAACGATGAATCGAGGCCTGCGGTGCGATCTGGAACCGCCCGCTCGGCGTTTCCACCACGTCTGATCCGGAACACCCCGTCAGATGCATCGACACGGCGTGCAGATAACCGCTGCGGTCATGGAAGCTCCCGACCTCCTCGGTCAGTACAAACGGTCGGACTACGCCTCCGGCACGCAGGATCGACGGGATGAGTCCTTCCTTGATGTCCGAATAACCGCCGGCAGGAATCAGACGCAATACGTCAGGTTTGCACAGATAGATCTCGGCAGGGGCTCCAGGCGCGCCGCCGTCCGACGGTCCCGGGTTGAACACCATGGTCAGGTCGGCGCCGTGCAAGTGGTGCGACTCGATCAGACCTCGCAGCGGGGGCGGCGAAGCCATGCTCCCCGAAAAGACCATGATCAGATCGCCCGCATCGGATCCCACTGCGTCCCGAAGACACCCGGCCGTGCCGCCGGACAGGTCTTCGTTCAGTGTGGTGATTTTTAGTCGACGTCGCTGGCGAACCGGCTCGATGTACTCGGAAATGTCGTTTTCACTACAGACCACAACCCGGCGAATCCCCTCCTCTGCAAGGTGGTCGAGCAACCGCTCGAGGGCCGGTCTGCCCGCGATCGGCCACAGGGCCATGGGCAGATGCGCCGCCAGCGGACAACGTCCGAAATCCTGTCGCCCGACGAGCACGACGGTCCGTATATCCAAATTCTCTATCTGGAGGCTGCTTTGCATGGGTCCAAGTCTTGTCTTGACGCCTGCTTCCTTGCCTTTCCACGTTCCACGTCACCATCGGGGGAGAAATACGGACGCGACCACACTCGCGCGGGATCCCGCGCTCCTCCTGTGTACGACGTCGGTGCGCCAGGCCTCATTTCAACCGTGCTGCTCGATACTCCATTCTCTTGAGTGTATAGGATTTCCGGAAGACCACGGCGTCTTCGCCACCCTCCGGAAGCATGCTATCACACCGTGAAACGCATATCCAGCCAATTCCGGAGGCGCGCCAGCGCTTTTGCGACGGTTTCAGACGCCGAACACATGGTCCGATATCCCCCTGCATCGCAGACCGCCCTGGGGCCGACCCGCAGGGAGCCGTCCATTTACAGTTCCACAGGGGATATCGGCACTTTCACGGGCGGGATAAACATGGATACGCACTTGGTGTTGCAGAACACAGAGCGCCGGCGGATTTCTCGACGGCGCGACCCATGCTGACTGGCGCAAGTACATCCGTCGCCTGGCCGTCAGTCTCCGCCAATGACCACCAGCGTCTCGGCCATGAAGGTCACTCGGATGGGGATGATCTCGCTGGCGCCAAAGCAACTGCGCAGCTCCCGCACAGTCATCAGGCGGAGGCCGGAACAATCACAGCCGAAGACATACCTGCCTCGTACGTGGTTGTAGCTGAAGATCCGGCCGCAGGCCAAGTACGCCTGGCCGGGCAGCCACGTCACGAAAGGCAAACGAAGGTGAAACTCAAACGGATACCATCGATTCGGCGTCGTGACAAACCAACGGCGCCCGACGCGCATGACCTCCGATGCCATCTTCCGCTGGTCTTCCAGACCGCCGACGTGCTCAATGACCGCGTTGCTGTAGACCACGTCGAAATACTTATCGGGCCAGGGAAGACAGCGCGCATCGGCGGTCCTGGCATCGACCTGGGGAAAATGCTGCTGGATCGCGCTGGTGTGCTGTTCCAGGATGTTCACGGCGCTGACATTGGCCTTCCAGGGATACGAATTGATGAGCTGGCAGTCATTCTGGTCGTCCAGAGCGACTTGCGCACCTACATCGAGGATCTTCGTCTGTGCGTGAGGTTTCATTCGCTCGTAGAACAGTCGCAGCTTTCGCTGCCGACTGATCCTCGAAAACCGTGTGAAGAGTCCCATCGTCTATTCCATAGAGAAGTATGGAGTGATCGATATGGTGAAACAGTCGATGTGTTCTGCCGCCGGGTGAGTGTTTGCCGCCCGGCGCTGCGGCGGGAAGGATCATGAGCGTGTCGATTTCGTCGCGAAGAAGTCGTCAACGGCTCGGACGAGACGATCGAACGGAAGCTGTGTTCCCAAGGTCGGAAGAACTAGACTACTGCCCCGACGTACTCCACACCCCGGTATTTTCGGGCCAGCGCCGGCCATTGGACCAGGAACAAATCCGCGAACGGACGAACCAGCCGACCCGAAAGAGACAGACGATGGACGTTTGTAATACTGTCCAGCCAAATCACTCTCGCTCCGGCCAAATGGCCGAGCAAGGCCACCAGACATCCCGGGGCCGCCCCCGTGCTGATTACCACATTCGGGCGTTCCTGGCGAATGATGCGAAGACACCGGAAAAACACCCCGATGACGCGCAACAGGTGCTGACGATTGCATTCACCGACCACGTGAACTTCACCGGTCTTGCCCAGGGTATCCCGGACGACGTCAACGGTGGTGATCCAGCAGACCCGCTGGCCGGACCAGACCTTGGCGATCTTCAGAAGCTCACTGAGGTGCCCTCCTGCCGAGGCCACCAGGCAAATCCTCCGCTGTTTCTCGGTCGTCACAGTGTAAGACCCTCCTCACGCGCAGATCTTTACTGGGCCACCGAGACAGGAAGTACATGGCACCACTCGCCGCAGAGGAACGCCTCGCACAGCGTCCGCATCCACGGGCCATTGCCCTTCCGCTCGGGGCAATGGTCCTCCAGGACCTTGCGCAGCTCATCTCCCTTGAGCCACCACCGATGATACAACAACTCCCAGGCCTGCTCTTATTAGACGACCTACGAGATGTCATATAGTATAGCAAAAGCGTCATCCCAAGTCAATCGACCGGACAAAACAATCTATGCGCTCGGCCACCGCGTCCGGGCTGGCCGTCCGAGGCCGGGGCCGGAAGGATTTCAGCCGGGTCAGCTTTGCGGCCAGTTCACCGGGCGTATGGGCGACCAGAATGTGCCCCAGAGCCTCAAATTCGTCCGCCAGAGCCACCTGGTGGTCGTTGACAACCTCGGCATATTTCTTCCGGCGAGGCATCGCCAGGAGCGGCTTTCCGCTGTCCAGGGCCAGCATAATGGTGCCCATGCCGGCATGACCGATAATCGCAGAAGCCTCGTGGAAACGCCGGTCAAACATCTCTTTGTCGAGGGTAGCCACCGCCTCGAAGTGCCGGGGCTTGTAGGTGGTATCACCGATCTGCGCGAAGACCTCGTCGCCCAGTTCGTATGCGTCGAAGAAATTGTCGACCGCCCGAACGAGACGGTCGAAAGGAAATTGTGTCCCGACGGTCAGGAAGATCATATCACGGCTCCGACATACTCCACCCCCCGATATTTCCGTGCCAGCTCCGGCCACTGGACCAGAAACAGATCCGCAAACGGACGAACCAGCCGCCCCGAGAGCGACAGGCGATGGACATTGGTAATGCTGTCCAGCCAAATCACCTTGGCGCCCAACAGATGCCCCAACACCGCCACCATACAGCCCGGAGCCGCCCCCGTGCTGATTACGAGGTTCGGCCTGGCCTTGCGAAGAATCCGCAGGCAACGGAACAGCACGCTGACGACGCGCAGCGGATGTTGGCGGTTGCATTCGCCAACGACATACACGACTCCGCCGCCTCCCAGAGAATCACGGACCACCGCAGCCGTGGTGATCCAGAACGTCTCATTCCCGGACCAGGCGTTCGCGATCTTGAGCAGTTGGCTCAAATGCCCGCCCGCGGATGCCGCAAGGCAGATCTTGAGCGGTCCTTTGGCCTTCACGAAATGGATTCCACTCTTGGACAATACTTCTCTCGAGCCCTGGATACCGGGTGGTTACAGAATACATCGCTCCAGATCGACAGCCCCAGGAGCGTCCAGATCTGAAGCCAGTTGTCCTTCCGCTGAGTGCAGTGGTCGTCCAGGACCTTCCGCAGCTCCCGTCCATCGAATAATTGTACGAGAAGCCCCTGCCGGTCGCAGATCCGGTCGTAACACAGATCGCGCAACTGGCCCCGAAACCACGCGGTCAGCGGCAAACGAAAGCCGACCTTCCTTCGATGCACGATCGTCTCGGGCAGGTATCTCAGGGCAATCCGCTTGACCAGCCACTTCCGGGCAAAGCCCCGAACCTTCACGTCCGCCGGCAGGCGGAACGCATGCTCCACCAGTTCGTGGTCCAGGAACGGGACACGCCCCTCCACAGAGGCCCCCATGGTCATCCGGTCGCCCCGGTCGAGGAGATTGTCGGGCAGCCACACCTTGCAGTCCGCGTACAGCATGGCGTCCAGTGCGTGGCCTTGGGAACGGCGAACATGTTCCTGTAAAGGACTGGGCCAGGAACCGTGGGCCGGCATCAGGAGCGCTTTTTCCCGGCGGGTGAACGGAGCGAACCACTGAGGCCACCGATCGGCCGGATCGCGCTCACACAGACTTCGCAACGCCACTTCCGCACGCCTGAACCTGGCCGGCACGACAGAACAGAGCCTCTGGGAAAGCCGCCCGGGCATCCAGTTCACCATCGGAGAGAACCGATCGTAAGCATACTTGGGGTAGCCTCCAAACAGTTCGTCGCTGCCCTCTCCGGAAAGCAGCACCTTGACATCGCGACGAGCCATCTTTGACAGCAGATAGAGCGGAACATCCGCCGGCTCGCTCAGGGGGCTGTCCCGCATCCACGTCAGCTTCTCCAGGTGGTCCGCAAAACAGTCCTCTTCGAGAACGAGCTCATGGTGGTCGGTCCCGTACTTCTGCGCCACAATCCGGGCATACGGCAGCTCCGACGATGCTGCGTCACGAAACCCGACCGAATACGTTCGGACGGGGGCATTGGTCAGCGTACTCATCATCGCGACTATGAGACTGGAATCGACTCCGCCGCTCAGGAACGCTCCCAGCGGGACATCGCTGATGAGCCGGCGTTTCACGGAGGTCTTCAGCAGCGATTCGGTCTGTGCTTCGATCTGTGCGGATGTCGGCGTCGTCGAGACGGAACCTGTTTGCCCCAAAGGAATGTCCCAGTACGATCGATCGACCAGATCCGTCTCGGTGACGATCAACAGATGTCCGGGTCGGACCTTGGCAATCCCTTCGAAGAAGGTGGCTGGAGCAGGAACGGAACGAAACGTCAGGTAGTGCCAGATCGCCTCCGGGCGCGGCCGGGCATCGATACCCGGATGCTGGAAGAACGCCTTCGGCTCGGAGGCGAACACGAAGTCGCCGCCGCACCGGCAGTAGTAGAGTGGCTTGATGCCCATCCGATCCCGAGCCAGGAAGAGCTGTCGGCGTTTCGTATCCCAGATGGCAAAGGCGAACATCCCCTGCAACCGGTGGACCATCTCCGGGCCGTACTCCTCGTACAGGTGCACCAGGGTCTCCGTATCCCCGGACGTCCTGAGGCAGTGTCCCTTGCTCCGCAGGTGCTCGCGCAGCTCGCGGTAGTTGTAGATCTCGCCGTTGAACGTCACCCATACGCT
>CAZNSM010000041.1:0-32273 GCA_964575615.1 uncultured Pirellulales bacterium
CCGTCGTACGTGCCGACCAGGTGGTACCACCTGCCGGCCTCGAGCGGCCGCTCGGTCTGGAGATAGGTCAATGTCTTGGCGCCTTCGCTGGCCAGGGCGAAGAAGGGCCGTCCGCGTCGAGCGCCGAGCACCCAGCCCCGTTCATAATCGCCGTTGTCCTGAAACGCGCCGATCAGGCCCATGTAGTCGCCGAATTGCCGAAACCGAACGACCGCTTCGACGCTGATCCGCTCGGCGGGCAGACTCGGACCATCGGGATAGCGGCCCAGATGCACGACGCCGGATACACCGTCGAGTTCGAGGTACTCGCCGACCTGGTCCTTGAAGAAGCGCGCCCGGCCTTCCAGCCGCCCGTGAGAGCCGCCGATGCGATCGGCGACGACACCGTCCTTGAGGTCTGCCCTGGTGAATTGCCACCGGTTCATTTGCGCGCCGGCGGTCACACACAAAAGAAGGCCCCAAGCGATGGCACAACGGCATGTCGTTCTCATTGTCGTCTCCATGGTGAATAGACAGCGTCCCGCATGATGGACGCAAGGGTTGTCGATGCAAAGGACCGCAGACCGGTCACCGCGCCAGATGGATCGACTGGATGTCCGCTCTGGGGATTTCCAGCTTCTTGAAGCTGCCCGAGGTCGGGTAAGCCTTGCGAACGGTCAAGCTCTCGGGCGTGACGCCGTCAAGTTCGCCCTGATAAAAGGTGACCTGTCCAACCATCCGCACCATGCCCGGCGGAGGCGGAGGCGGCGCGATCTGAATGCCCCCCTCCGGCGTCCGCACTTCCACGAGACACTGCCTGCCCACATCGGACGACTTGACATTGGCAAGGGCGACCGGCTGCATCCCCTGAGCCAAGACCTTCCGAGCCGCGGCGATCTGTTCGGCGCTGACCGGCGCCGGGCCCTCACTCTTCTCTTCGCCGACGTCTCTCTTCCCACAGCCCGACCAAACCAGGAGCAAGAACAGAAATGCGACACAGACCAGGCAGGGTCTTCTCTTCATCGAGACAGTCCTTTCGTGGATAGATGCACGGGTCGCCTACATGCTCGCTTCCGGGCGTTTCCCGTCGTACCAGTAGGTTGGGACATCCTCCCCCGTCGTCTCTTTGATCCCGCTGACGTGACCATCCAGCCAGCAGGTATTGGAGACCTTTGAATGACGGAAGCATTCCCGGATGGTGTCATGTCCTTGCCAATAGCTGCTCACGAGGGAACTGCCCGGACGCCATTGCGTCAGGTTGATGCTGGCGCCGGGTCCGATGCAGAACATATCTGATTCGATGCCGTCGAGCTTCTGCTCGATGTGGTCCTGGAAGACAATAACCTCATTGTGCCTCTTGAAGTCCGAGTTGATCTTCTTGTTCGCGATGTAGCCGTTCAAGCCGTAGGAGCAATAGCGGAAGTACTCCTGGTACAGCACGCCCCAGCCTTCCTCCGGCCAATCGTCATTGCGTATCGTATCCGGACAGCGGAACACCTTCTTGTTTTTGACATAGGGTTTGTAGGCGATGCCCCAGTAGGCCCATGTGTCGTTCAGCGTATAGTCCTTGACAACCGTCGGATGCTCCCAGGCGTTGTCCCACAATCCTCGATTGGGCGTCGAATGGGTCTTGCCGTCGTAGTCCTCCAGGTACATGTGCAGAGCCAGGACGAGACCCTTGACGTTGGACCGGCAGACGACGCCCCGGGCCTGGTCCCGCGCTTTTTTCAGAGACGGGATCAGAATCCCCATCAAAAGCGCAATGATCGCAATCACCACCAGCAACTCAATCAGCGTGAAAGCCGTTCGCCTTCTCATATGTCTACCCTTTACACGATGCCTTCCTTGTCCTTGTTTCATCGACACCGGGCAAGTTAGCCGGGGAACCTTCGGACCGTGTGAGAGTCACGCTAATTCCGCATTAGATTGGGAGAAGTCACTGTCGGGTTGCTCCGATTCATAGTCACCCGTTCGCCGCATCGGCCATGCGTTTGCAGTGGCGTCGCAAGACGCTGCATTCTACGGACCCTGCGCCCCTCCGGGCACACCGCAGACGGTTCTCTTGACGCCTACCGCAATCCCGATGTTATTGTAACACCCCGCCCCCGGCTGAGGCAACAGCAATCCCAAGCCGTGCTGGAAGGCTGCGTCATGTCGCGACGAAATGCAAATCTAACCGGCCCCCAATCCGCATCTAACAGACGGCGGCTACCGTCACCAGCCTATGGTCGTCGAAGCGCCGTCAATCCGTCGAGTGGGTCTCGACCCGCCGCACACCCGCCGCCAGGAGGCGGTTCGCCCCGCCGCCCTGAGACTCTGGCAGGCGCGGGCTTTCTTCAGCATGGCGGCGCTGTACCTGTTCTATTACTTCGGAAAGAAGAACATCGGCGTGGCCACCGGAGCCATTGAGACAAGCCTCGGCCTGTCTCATCGACAGTTCGGATGGGCCTTGACGGCATTCACTCTGACCTACGCGCTCGGGCAGTTCCTCAACGGGTTTCTCGGCGACCGCTACAGTCCGAAACGCATCATGCTCGCCGGCGCTCTCGGAGGCGTTGCGGCCAATCTCCTGTTCGGATTGAGCCATACCCTGCCATTCTTCATCGTTTTCTGGGCCATCAACGGCTACTTCTCCTCGATGGGCTGGGCCCCAGGCTGCCGGATCCTGTGCAACTGGTTCCCCGAGCATCGCTGGGGCTGGTGGATGGGCCTGTACAATTTCTTCCCCTACTTCGGCGGCGCGCTGGTGGCGCCGGTGGCCGCCTATTCCATCGAGCGATGGGGCAATTGGCACGGCGCGTTCTTCATCCCGCCGTTGTTTCTGGGCGGTATGGCGGCGCTGTTCGCGGCCCTGTGCAAGGACTCGCCGGAGCGGGCGGGGATCGTCCCGCCGTGGCGAATTCCGCATGAGCAATCGGACGTGTTTGCGAACGGCACGGCGTATTGGCGTGCCTTCAGCCATCCTCGAATGATCGCGCCGTACGTCGTCGCCTTCGGGGCCAACGCCATTCGGTGGGGGCTGCTGCACTGGATCATCCTGATCCTGCAAACGCCGACGGGAAAAGGCGGCTTCGGCCTGGCGCTGACGCGGGCCGGCTGGGTCGGCTCTCTGGTCGACTGGGGCGGGATGTTCTTCGCGGTGAGCCTGGGCGTGCTGTCCGACCGCGTGTTCAGGGCCCGCCGGTGGCAGACGATCTCGCTGAGCCTGATCGCAGCCGGAGCAGCACTGTATGTTCTGTCCCGAGGGGCCGCCCTGCTGGATTGGCCGGTCGGCATGTTCACACTCTGTGCAGCGGTCTTCGCCTCCGGCGGCCTGATCCAGGGAATCCACACCCCCCTGTTCTGCCTGCCGGCCGATATCCTGGGCCGCCGGCTGTCGGGCACCGGCGCCGGGATCATGGACGGATGGATGTACGTCGGTGCGGCCCTGGCCGGTTTCCCGCTGGGCTGGTGGCTCGACACATACGGCCTGACGTCGGGCATTGCCCTGCTCGGAGGGGCCAGCATGCTCTTTGGGATTATCGCTATCGCCATCCGGCGGTAGGGTTCACCGTGTCAAAGTACAGCATGTTTCAGAAGGAGAGAACGAGCGTATGGAATCAGGAACGCCCCTGCCCGGCTGGAAGGACCGCATTCTCTTCACGCCGGGACCGTTGACCACCAGCCGCAGCGTGAAGCAGGCGATGCTGCGAGACATCGGCTCGCGCGATCACGAGTTCATCGCCATCGTCCGTGACGTCCGACGACGGCTTGTCAGCCTCGGCCAGGCGACCCAGAAACAGTACACCGCCATTCCGATGCAGGGCAGCGGGACTTTCGCCCTGGAGGCGGTCGTCTCTTCCGTTGTCCCGCCCGGCGGCAAGTTGATGGCCGTCATCAACGGCGCATACGGACGACGCATCGCGCGCATAGCCTCCGTGCTTGGCATCGAGACGATCTGCGTCGAGTTCCCGGAGAACCGCCGGGCGGATGTCGCAGAGGTGCGACGCCAGTTGAAAGCACACAGTGACGTCGCGCTTCTGGCGGTCATACACTGCGAGACGACAACGGGACTGGTCAATCCCATCGAAGAGATTGGGGCGGCGGCGAAAGCGGCTGGAGTCAACTACTTCGTCGACGCCATGAGCAGCTTCGGCGCCATCCCCCTGGCGCTGCCCGAATGCCATATCGACTATCTTGTCTCTTCCGCCAACAAGTGCATCGAGGGTGTGCCCGGCTTCGCCTTCGTTCTGGCCAGACTCAGTTCGCTGAAGGCAACAAAGGGATACGCCCGCAGCTTGAGTCTGGACCTGTACGATCAATGGGCAGGCCTCGAGAAGAACGGCCAGTTTCGATTCACGCCGCCCACGCACGCCATCCTGGCCTTTCATCAGGCGCTTCTGGAACTGGAAGCCGAAGGCGGCGTCGCCGGTCGGGCCGCCCGCTATCGCGCCAACTACGAGACGCTCATCGCGGGCATGCGTTGCCTGGGTTTTGAAGAGTATCTGGCGCCGCAGGATCAGGGCTACACCATCACATCGTTCCGCTACCCCGACGATCCGGCGTTCGATTTCGATCGCTTCTACGATGCTCTGAACGCCCGAGGGTACGTCATTTACCCAGGCAAAGTCGGCGACGCCGATTGCTTCCGCATCGGCAACATCGGCCGGATATTCGAGTCGGATGTGAAAGACCTTCTCGCCGCCGTCGAAGCGGTCGTCCGCGAAGCCTGCATTCACCTCAAACCCGCAAGCGAAGGAGCAGGCCTGTGAAGAATCTGAATCGTGGTGGGTATGCCGGACCAGTCAAGGCGGTCATCAGCGATCTGGCCGGAACAACCGTGGACTTCGGCAGTTGCGCTCCGGCCGGCGCCTTTGTCGAGCTGTTTGAACGCCACGGCATCGAGGCCACAACCGCCGAAGCGCGCGGCCCGATGGGTATCCACAAGAAGGACCACATCCAGGCCATGCTGCAAATGCCTCACATCGCCAAACAGTGGCAGCGTCGGCACGGCCATGACTGGACGGCGGATGACCTGGAGCGGCTCTACCAGGAGTTCATTCCCATGCAACTGGAGGCGCTGCCCAAGTACGGTGATGTCATCCCCGGCGTGGTGGAGGCCGTGCACCAGTTTCGGCAGAGTGGCGTCTGCGTGGCTGTCAACACAGGGTATAACCGAGAGATGTTGGAGATCGTACTCGCAAAGGCTGCCGAGGGAGGCTTCGTGCCGGACGCCGCCGCGTGTGCGGCCGATGTTCCCAAGGGCCGGCCCGCCCCGTGGATGGTCTTCCGCCTGATGGAGACGCTCGGTGTCTATCCTCCGGCCGCGGTCGTCAAGGTCGGCGATACTATCGCCGACGTCGAGGAGGGCCTCAACGCAGGCGTCTGGACCGTCGGCATAACGTGGACAGGGAACCTGATCGGCCTGACCAAGGCGGAACTAGGTGCCCTGGATCGAAGGGACCTGGAGCGGCGAACCCAAGCGGCAGAGCAGACCCTTCTGGAGGCCGGCGCCCACTATGTGATCGAGTCATTTGCCGACCTGCCTGCGGTCGTCAGACTGATCGAAGAACAGCTCCAACACGGCGTCGCGGCCAACTCCTGAGGACACAACCGCTCCTCGCCCCGGACACGCCCAGACTCTCGCAACCGCCAAACCGCCCACTCCAAATAGCCCCAAGGGGATTCGAACCCCTGTCGCCGGGTTGAAAACCCGGTGTCCTAGGCCTGCCTAGACGATGGGGCCAACCTTGCTACAGACTTATTGCCTCAACGGGGCACGCATCGATGCAAGCCCCGCAATCGATGCAGGAATCCGGGTCAACGACGGCCTTGCCGCCCGCCATGCTGATCGCATTGCTGGGACACTCATCGACGCAGGTCTCACATCCGGTGCATTTTGCCTTGTCTACTTCAGCCGGCATCCAGCTACCCTTTCAAATTAGGAACCATGAATCTCATCGGAAAGTACGGAATAATAACGCATCTTCCCACGAATACAACCCAAAATTTGCGTCAAAATGGCGAGGAAGGCCTCTGTCGGCCATGTCGCCCCCTATTGTCCGCCAGTCGTCTTGCCCCCGGCTCTTGGGCCAAATTCGACGTAACGGCATACGACAGGTCCGGCGCAAGGTTCTTGGCGGCCCGAATACCCAAGGTCGGGCGCTATGGCAGCAGGTGTGTGAATCGGCAGGATTCAGCGGGCTGGCGCGAGCGTGCCCGGCGACCACCCCGATCCGAGCGAGAGCTTGGGCCTGCGACCCTCCTTCAGGGCCGCCGCCATGGCGCGAACCAGGTCGCTGGCGTCCGAGCCGGCCATCCAGTCCAACACTCTGTCGAAATCGGCACCTTGGGTGGTGCCCAGAAGATAGACGGTCATGAGACGAACCGGCCATTGGCTGTGATGGAGATTCCTGCCCGCCGCGGCGGTCAGTTCCTGGTCGAGCGGCATCGAAAGCAGGTCCGCCGTCGCATTGACCTTGACGGCCCAGTCGCGTTCATCCTGGCTCAGGAGCAGGCCGGGATCCTTCAGGAGCGCCGAGCGGAGCAGGTCGGGCAGCCATGTGGCGTACCGATAGGGGTAGAGCGTGCCATGCTGAGCCATGGCGTGCTGCTCCCGCAGCAGACCGGTGAACAACTGCGAGGTTCGCACCTTCTGCGCTTCCTGCTCGGAAGAGAGAGAATCCACTCGGCTGCGAACATAGGCGGCGGTCACGTCGACTTTCGGACGCCTTACAACGATCGTCACCGGCGCCAGGTCGGCAATCCCGTTGCGAATCAGCCCCTCCGGCGTCGTGACAGGATCGAGGTACAGCGTGAATTGAATCTCCAGGTTGGCCTGGGGATAGTCCAGCAGGATCCGTCGGAGCACACCCGTCGATAAACGCACGGAAGTGCTCAGACTCCGCCCCGGCGGCACCGTCAGCGAAGTACGAATGGTCTCCACCACCAGGTTGGGAATCTCCCTCTGGATGTCTCGGCCGACGCGGGCATCGATCCGAACCCGACCAGCAAACAGGCCGTTTTCCGTGACGACCAGCGGCTCGACGCCCCGGTTGGTGATCGTGACGGTGGCGTCGATGTCGGCGCCGTAGGCCAGTTCGCTTCCGCGTACGCCGAACTGCACCTCGAACCTCTTGGCAGGCGGCAAGAACGCCGGGATGATCGTCTGCCCAAGACTCTGATGCAGGTACGTAGTCATCGCGGCCGGATCGACGGGCGGAACGTACGCACTGCCGATCGTCCTGAGAATCTCGCCGGCCCGTTCAGCCGCCAGCGATCCGGGGTCCTTGCCAATGGCGGTGCGAAATGTGGAGATCGCGCCGGCCTTATCCTGCTCGACCAGTTGAATCTGAGCCTGCACGATATCGGCGATCTGGTTGTGCTCGAACGACTGCAGCACAGGCCTGGCCCATTCGAGCTGACCGTTCATGCCCAGCGCATAGGCCAGCAGCGCCCCGGCGTCGGGCGAACTCGGTTCGACCGAGTAGCTCTTGTTGGCCCAGTCCAGCGCCTTGACCGGGTTGGGATCGGCGAAGCAGTAGAACCAGGCAAGGTCTTTGGAGGTCAACGGCCGTGTGAGCGTGACCCCGCTCGACTGGCCTTGCCCCAGCGACAGAATGCGCTCGGCCTGCTGTCCCGCCTGATCGAGCAGACGTCTGGCTTCCTGCTGGTTTCCCATGCGTCCGGCGGCCCGGGCGGCGATCGCCTCCAGCACGAGATCGAACTGTCCCTGCCGGCGAACACTCTCAGCGATCTGAAGGCAGGTGCCCTGACTGCCTTCGGCGTTGTAGCAGGCAATCGCCCACGGCAGGTAGATGCCGGACGGCAGCGGCTCGGTCGGGCTTTGGTAGCGAAACAGCTCGGCGCCGTATCGGAGGGCCTCGGCGGCAACCTGATGAAGCTCGAGCCGCTGCGCGTAGAGCGCGAAGTTCCGAACCGCCTCGGCATCGAGCGGTTTCTCGCGGAACGCCAGCCGCAGATGTTCGAGGAAGGCGGCAGGACCGATCTCGTCTGGCGCCACTTCCGCCAGCTTCGCAAACGCCAGCGTGTTGTACTTGTTGCTGTTGTAAGCCTGAAGGAAATAGAACTTCGCACGCTGGGCGTCGGCCTTCTGCTGCATGACCAGCCCCAGGGCCGTCGCCAGCTCGGAATCGACCGCTGCGTTTCTGTTGCCGATCCGCCGGACCAGGTCTTCGAGCACCCTCTCACGACCGTCCTGGCTGTTCTGTCGCGCCAGGAGGTAGCGAATAGCCTCGGCGACAACCGCGCGGTCCGCCTGTTCGCTCACATAGCTTTGTAGAGCAGCCAGAACCTGAGCCGAGTAGTCCTTCGTGGTGGAGCGGGTCGCCAGTCTCAGCAGGAGCGGCTCGACGCCCGATGCCTGAGGGTCCAGACGCTTGGCCGCAATCAGCAGGACGACCGCCTGGTCGATCGCAGGCCCGTCCACATCGAGGGCGTGTGTCAACTCCCGGGCAATCTGCACGAACCGGTCCGCTGCTGAAGACGAGCGGACCCTGTCAGACGCGTCGGCGTGCAGCGTCGCCGGAGGCGAGGCGACGGCCGGCCAAGGAGACGGCGCTTGCGCGCGAACATGGCAGGCAAGCAGAACCGCTGTGAGGAGCACCACGACCGACCTGTCCCTGAACATCCGTTTCTCCTTGAAGGCATAGTACGAGCCTTGTATCAACAGGGTATTTCGGGCGACGGCCCTGCTCGCTTTAGATGTTATCGCCACAAGGACCGAGGATTTCCCATCATTTGGACAGGCGCAGGTCCGATAAGTTCTGAGCGGCGTCGCAGAGCAGGTTGTCCGAGCCAATGCCCTCAGGGCCTGGCCACGCCCCCCTTCGTTCTCCTGCCTCCAAGCAGCAGCCCGAGCATTTCGATGTGCAGGAGCCTGGAGGCCAGCAGATACGCGACGGCGGCGGCCGGTACGGCCAGGGACAACTGAAGGGTAATGCCGTGGTACCGCAGCGCGTACATCACGGCCAACAGGACGACCTCCATGCAGATCGTCGCACCGATCGCTTGCAGGATCGCTTGCCCTGTTCCGTGGAGAAAGTCAGGGCCCAATCGATGTCGCAGGACGTTCATGAGAATCCCGACCTGGATGTACGAGCAGATGGCGGTCGATGCGGCCAACCCGCCGCAGCCGAGGAACCAGACCAGCGTCAGATTCAGACAGACGTTCGCCACCACCGCGACAGCAGCGCTCCTGGCCGGGACATCCGACTCCTGAAGCGCGTAGAAGACACGCGTCAACACCTGCTGAGCGAAGTATCCGCTGAGCCCCAGAACGTAGAACGCCAGGGCGAAGGTGGTTCCGGCGGAATCGGCCGAACGGAATTCGCCTCGCTCAAAGATCACACTGACCGTTGGTTCACTGATGAGCAGCAGACCGACGGTGGCGGGAATCGAGATGAACAGCGAGCAGCGCAGTCCACGCGAGATCGTGTGGCGCAGCGACACAAGGTCGTTCCGGGCCGCGTCGGCGCTCAACACCGGAAAAATCGCCGTCGCCAGAGAGATCCCGAAGACACCGAGCGGGAACTGATAGAGCCGCTGCGCATAGAACAACTGCGAGACCGCTCCCTCCCACAGCGGATACTCGATTCGCCATCCGAGCAGCGTAAAGAAACGCCCTTTCTCCGGCGAACCGGACAGCCAAAGGGCGATGAAGCTGTCCGCCAGCGTGTTGATTTGCGTGGCGGCCAAGCCGAGGATCATCGGACCCATGAGGAGCAGCACTCTGCGAAAGGCATCCGATCGAACATCCCATGCCGGACGCAGACGGACTCCGCAGGAGTGAAGCGGCGGAATGTGCATAGCCAGTTGAACGAATCCGGTCAGCAGAACGGCCCCGGCCGCCAGAAAAGCCTGGGTCCGCGCAGGGACCTTCAGGGCCCATCCGCCGAAACACAAGGCCACAATCAGCAACACGTTCAGAACGACCGGGGCGGCCGCCGGGGCGGCGAAATGCCTGTGCGTGTGCAGGATGCCGCCCAGGATCGCCACCGTGCAGACCAGGATCATGTAAGGCAGCATCGCACCGGTAAGAAAGAGCTTCAGCCGGGTCGCCTCGCGGTCCGAGAGTGCGTACAGGATCCAGACCAGCCCTTCCCCTGCGATCACGATCACCGTCAGCAGAACGAACACCACCGTCGCGGCTGTCATTGCCAGTCGGTCGGCCGCACGTCGATTCCTTGCCAGCTCCTGGCTGTACACCGGGATCAGGGACGAGGACGCGGCGCCCTCGCCAAAGAGCCGACGCGCGAGATTGGGGATCATGAAGGCAATGACCCAGCCGTCCATCACGCCGCTGGCGCCGAGAAAGAAGGCGAAGACCATGTCGCGGATCATGCCGAGAACCCGGCTGACGACGGTCAACACCACGATTTGTCGAAACCCCTTGATCAAATTGGTTCCTCCCTGAACGGCGAGCCTCAGGATCGGCCCGGACTACGCTTCGATACCCTTTCGCGGCGCCACGCTGAACGGCCGGCACCGGCCCACGTTGTTCAAGAGGCCGACCGCCATCATGTTGACCAGCAGACTGGAGCCGCCATAGCTGACGAACGGCAGAGTCAGCCCCGTGATCGGCATCAGACCCAGCGTCATGCCTACGTTGATCGCCACTTCAACGACGAACATGGCGACGATTCCCATGGCCATGAGCCTGCCGAACGGGTCGGTGTTGTGGACGGCGATCTCCAGGCCGCAGACCACAAGCAGGACATACAGCAACAAGAACCCGATGCAGCCGATGAAACCCACCTGGTGGGCAATCACCGAGAAGATGAAATCGTTGTGTCGTTCAGGAAGAAAGTCGTATTTGACGAAAGGCCCCCGGCCGTAGCCGGCCCCGCTCCAGCCGCCCGAGGCAACGGCGAACTTGGATCGGATCAGGTGATAGCCCCATTTGTTCCGCCAACTGCGCTCGGTGAACTTGCCCCCGACGAGGAGCTGGCCCAGGGCCGGGCTTTTCTCCGCCTTCTCGCGAACCCAGCGGCTCTGAAGCAGCACGCTGCTGATTCGCTCCCTCTGGTAGGGCTTGAGCATGAACCACATGGCCGGACTGACGACGACCGCCAGCAACACGATCATCGCCAGATGCCTGATCCGCGCCCCGGCGACGAACAGCATCGTGAACAGCACCGGCATCATCAGCATGACCGTACCCAGGTCGGGTTCGAGCAGGATCAGCACCATGGGCACCAGGGTCACTGCAAAGGGACCGAGCAAGGCCCGGAACCGGCTGTAGTTGCTGCGGAAGCGCAGATACCACGCCAGAGCCAGGATGTAGGCCAGCTTGCAGAACTCCGAGGGCTGAATCGCGGGCAGAGAGTGAGAACCAATCTCGAGCACGATCCACCGGTAGGCCCCCCCGCGTTGGGGCACGAACGGCAGCGACACGTACTTGCCCAGCAGGATCACCGCCAGAAGCACGACGGTAATCAGGTAGATCCAGTGGCTGGCGGCCCCGAGGCGACGATAGTTGACGAGATTGGCGGCGATGAATCCCGCCGCGCCGACCACCGCGAAGACCAGTTGCTTCTTCCAATAGCCGGCCAGCTCGGCCGCATCGCTGGCCGGGCTGGCTTCGTCGGGATGACCGACCACGTAGATCGTCGCAATCCCGATCAGGATCAGGCCCATCATACAGGCTATCAGGCAGATCCGGACAGGTAAGAGCCGCCCCTTCAAGAAATTACGCATGTTCTCAGCATACCACAGGGTCCCTTCTGCGTACAGCCGCAGATGGCGAAATCGCTCTCGGTATACCCGGGGACGGGCTCTCGATCCGCTCGCGGGCTCGAGGGCAGGAACGTCCGCTTTTTTGGTTTTGATCTTGATTTGGATGGCCCTTTTTGGTACGCTACAGTAGGTTTTCCAGGTCTGATGGACCGGCACTGATGGGAACAGACCGTTCCGTCAAGCGGCGGGAAAGGAGGAGCAGAGGGACGTAGAGCACTTCTGTTGCCGGCTTTTCCCGCGAGCAGGATCGCCACGCCCGTGGCCGCTTGGGGTATCGGCTTGTGCACAGACGCCGGCGTCAGTGGAACCGCGAAGAAAAGAGAAGAGAAGAAGCAAACGAAACAAAACCAAGGTGAAGCGGGCGGTGTTGGCCCGCGAAGAAGAAGAGAACAGAAAGGAAGGTTTGGTCATGAAGAGGCTGAGTCTGTTGCTGGCTGTGCTGGTGCTTGGCAGCCCGGCCTTGGGGGCCGTGAGGATCATCGTCGAGCCCAACGACAATACGGCGGCGATCAAGTACGAGACGGATGGGGAGATCGTCCGGGCCTTTGCCCTGGACATCATGGTGGATGCCGGGACGATCATCGGAATCTCCGATTTCATCCGGGGCGAGAGCACCGCAGAGAACCCCGGCTATGGCATCTTCCCCGCGAACTTCGGCCGCTACATCACTGTCGACGCCGATACGGGTGAAGTCGCCACATGGGACGTGAGCAACTACACTCCCGTCGCGGATCCGTGTGATCCCGGTGCGCTGGGCGGACTGGGCACCGACGGCATCACGATCGAGATGGGCGCCCTGTATTATCCCGCCGCCGACAACTCCCCCAACGCCCCGGGCACCAGCGGCACGCTGTGCAGGCTGACCCTGAGCACCACCGCCAACGTGACCGTGAGCCTGAACGAGGTTCGCGGCGGCGTCGTTCTGACCGACCCGGACGTGGCCGCGACAGTCGATATGCTCCAGGCGTCGGCCATGACCGTGGTACCCGAGAACGAGCTGCTGGCGCCGAGCCACCCCGATTACGCCGAATGGGTCGCCGTGGGCAAGCCGGTCTGCTGGGCCTACCCAAGACAGTGTCACGGTGACGCCGACGGCGTAGCCGAAGGCAATGCGAGCACCGGCTACTCTTTTGTCGGCCCGCAGGACCTCAACGTCCTGGTCGCCGCCTGGCAGGTCAAGGAGCCGCCCTTCGGTCCGGGGATCGCATCGATCGAAAACGGCATCTGCGCCGATTTCGCCCGTGACAAAGAAGGCAACGAAGCAACCGGGTTCTATCGGGTTGGCACGACGGATCTGAACCGCCTCGTGGCGAACTGGCTGATCAAGGAAGCGCCGAAAGGCGCGGGCGTTCGGGGCGACTGCGGCGGAAGCCTCGTGCCATAGCGAGGTTGGCTTTGCTCCCATCGCATCGATTCGACGGAACACGGTGAGCGTCGGCTTGATGCCGGAGAACGCATAGCGAGGGCAAGTCCCGTCAAAGGGCTTGCCCTTTTCTTTTGCGCTTGCCCGCCGGAGGTCCTCGTGGTATGGTCAAGACGGTTTTCCACTGGTGCCCTTCAGGAGGATTGACCACATGAGACGCACTGCGGATGTCATCATCTGTCTGGTCGTAACCGTATTGCCGATGGGCTGCCGGACCCCCTCTGCGCAACCTCAAGACAGCCAGAGCGTCGTAGTGGAGGGCGGAGGCAAATTCCCGGCGGCGCTGGCAGGCACGTGGAGGGCGGATCGCGACGGATGGGAGTTCGTTATCGAGCGGGACGGGCGCATCTCCTCGGCGGTCATCAGTCTCGGCCGGGTCCGCGTCACGCCGGGCAAGAGGGAGACGCTTCCCACCCAGGGAGGCGGCGAGGGGCTCTTCGAACCCGGACCGTGGACTGTCTACTGCAATCCGAAGACGAACGAAGTGGTCGTCAAGATCATCATGCGTCACGTGCGCGTCGGGATGGCAGAGGCGATCCTCGAAGGCGCCAGCACAGACACCTTCTCCGGCCCGGTGTCACCTGCCGACAACGTCTGGCAAGTGCAGTGGACGAACTTCAGCAACTATCAGCTCCAGATGCCTGATGGCTCCACATCGGAATTGTCCACCGACGAAACCTACGGCGAGACGAATCGACTGACATTTGAACGAGTGGCGCGACCGTAGTCGTCACGGGCGCCGCTGCTTGACCTTCTGGTACTCGAGGAAATCGACGTACTGCCCCATCTGGAGAGCGACGTCGCGCCGGCCGAGTTCCTTCAGAAGTGCGATGTGTCTGCGAACCACGGAAATCGCCTCCTCATAGCGATGCTGGTTCTCCAGCAACCTGGCCAGCCTCTCGTAATGGGCAAGGTTCTTCGGCTCCAGGGCTATCGCCCGGTCGAAGGCCTCGCAAGCTCCTTTGAGGTCACCGGCCCGCGCCAGCACGTCGCCGAGCCGATCCCACGAAACAACAGAGTCCCGGTTTCGCTCCAGATCGATGCGAAACCACTTCGCCGCCTCGGTCAGGTGCGCTCGGGCCTCCGCTCTTTTGCCCGTCTTCTGTAGTGCGATGGCCAGATTCCGGTGGGCGGAAGCAAGCGCCATTTTCTGCGGCCCGGCATTCTCCCCGCCGGCAACCGCGTTTTGGAAGGCCTCGATGGCCCCCGCCCAGTCGTCCTGAGCCAGTCTGACGGCACCGACCTGGCTCCAAGCCTCGATCGCCACGGACGCATCGAGTTGGGCGGCTCGTTGATATCGCTTTGCGCTCTCGCCATAGTGCCGCTGCGCCCAGAGCTGTTCGGCCTCTCGAAGACATCGACGGGCCAGTCGCCACCGGGCACCCTGCCGGACGACAGGCGCCACGAGATCCTCTACCGGCGCGTAGTCATCGGTCAGAACCACGTGGGGACTTCCCGCGTGAACGCGTGTGACATCCGACTCGTCGAGCAACTGGAATGCCATGTGTCGGTCGACGCCCTCCAGGAACCGCCTTGCATCGCATGCATGCTGCGTCGCAAGAACCACGAAGGAACTCGGGGCCGACTGGTGTCCCGGCGGTTCTCCAATGACCTCGACATGCGAGAATGTCTGCCGCAGCGTGTCGACCAGGGCGCCAAGAAGGCGGCCGCCTTCGCACGTATCGACCAGGGCCAGCATATATGCACCATCCTCGGCCAAGAGGCCGGCGACCTTCTCGTTGAACTCCTGCGTCACCAAATGGAACGGGACAGACTCGCTGCCGACCGCATCGGCGAAAATGAAATCATATGATCTCGGCGACTGGCCTGCTTCCCGTTCTCGCGCCAACCGCTCCACGCCGTAACGCACGTCCATGTGGACGGTCTCGATCCCCATCCCCTCTTTCAAGTCGAGGGCCTGTCGCGCTGCGCCGGTAACGCCCGCGTCGATCTCGACGACGTGCACCCGAGCCTCGGGCCAGACCGCCGCGAGATATTGCGGAAAGACATAGCCTCCGCTGCCCAGGACCAGCATCGACGGCACGCTTTCGCCCTCTGCCAGACCGTGTGTCAGAGCCGCGAAGACGTTCGTGTGGAAATCGTGCAGTCGCGTGACCTCGCCGATCACGAACTCGGTGCGGCCGATCCCGTCGCGCAGAAGCGACCGTCGGTTGGGCCGATCGGACATCCGCCGGACAGCGATATGCCCGTATGGCGTTTCGGCCTCATAGATCACGTTCGGATCGCGCGCCTGGCGAAGACAAGCGTTCTCGCCGGCCTCGCGCGCCCACTCCGCCGGCCCCATACCCATCACCGCCAGCGTCGCGAACACCATGGCCCACAGGCACAGCGCCCAGCAACTGGCCCAGAAGAGCATCGCTATGCCCAACAACGCGGCGCCGATAAGCCAGACAATCGCGATGCAGCCGTAATTGGGGACCAGGTAGAATGCCGTCAGAGACATTCCGACGATGCTTCCGGCGGCCCCCCACGCGCAGAGAACGCCCGCCGCACGACCGAGGGTCGGCCCTGCATTCACCGCCATCTTCGCGACGACCGGGATAGCCGCGCCCAGAAGCAGCGACGGCACGAGGAACACCACGGAAACGTGCAGGAGGACGTGACAGGGCCAACTCAGTTGCCACGGCCACAACCAGTGGTCCGCCAGGTTGTTCAGCACGATGGTCGCGACACATGCAGCAGAAGACAAACCGAACAGAACCGCCAGAGCCCGCCGGACATGGAAGCGGTCGGCGATGCGACCGCCGAGACAGCCGCCCAAGGCCAATCCCGCCAGAAGGACGCCGAAGATCGAGGTCCACGTATACAGCGAGGCCCCCAGGCTGGCGGCCACCAGCCGCGCCGCGACCAATCCGAAGGCCGTGACGCAGCCGCCCACGAGAAAAGCGGTTGCGCTCGGAACGACGAGCCGTAGTGCATCCCTGAGTCTGCCCATGCCTCTGTTTCTCATCCTTCGGAGCAAAGCCGGAGTATAGCAGAGACCGCAGACGCTGACAAGGCAAGCGTGCAGACGCATCAACCTATGGCTGGATATGCACGATCATCCGCCGATAGCTGTATAGGCTCGGCTGCCCGTCATCCACCACCTCCAGGATGACGTGAATCGTCTGGGGCGAGCTTGCGTTCGGAACGACCAGGCGAGCCTGAGGCGTTGCATGCTTCTCGATCTCTACGGGTCCGCGGTGAGTGCCGGCCTCTTCGTACACGAACCAGCGATACGCCAGGCCATCACCGTCGGGATCGTGCGTTCCCGCCGCATCAAGCAACAGGCTCTGCCCCGGCCGGACAACCATGTGCACGACTGCCTTGCTCTCGTCGCCGGCAACCACGACCACCGGGTTGTGGTTGGCCTTCTCGAAGCGATCCGCCACACACCAGTCCATCCGAGCCGCAAAGTCGTGCTGATACGCCCGGCGCCACCGCCAGATCGTGGCCTGGGCCGTCGTATAGGACACCCCGTTGTCCGCAACAACCGTATCCTGGCAGCCTTCCGCGTTGGTCCAGATGGGGCGCGTTTCGCCGTAACAGGCGTACAGCACATAGCGCCCACCCCATCCGCCGTAGGCAGGACTGACGTCGCCGCCCAGCCCGTTGCCGATCAGGTTGAAGAAGGACGGCGTATCCCCTTCCATGATGTACTCCAGTCGCGGATAAAGGGCACCGAGGGGACCGTGGCCCCGAATAATGTTCTCTTCCAGCCAGGGATTGTCCACCAGATCGAACGCGTGCATCGGCCCGTTCCGGTAGCGGCGGTCGCCCGAAATGCCGGTCCACGTCGCCTTGTAGTACTCGCGATAGTCGACGGTGCTGGGCGTGACGATGTAGAAAAGCGTCGGAAACGTCGCGCGCAGCCAGCGGCCGGAGTCGTCCTGATCGGAGATCGTGTATACGCGAAGCTTCGATACAAAGGCATTCAGGTCCGCCTCGGTGCGCGCGTTCTTCACGTCCCACAGAGCCTGCGCCAGGCAGTTGGCCCCTCCCCAGACGCTGATCCAGACCGGCCGCGGGTCGGGCCGATCCACCACCTCGATGATGTGACGCGAGCCTTCGGAACTGCGGCCCGGCCCCACGCCTTCCATGCCGAAAACGGGCCGGCCCGACTTGGTGACACTCAGGAGATGTGCGGCGGGGGGATACCCCGATGCATGGCGAAGAAGGTTCTCGCGCACCCGGCCAAAGGCCTCGACGCGCTCGCGAATCTTGTCGGGCCGCACGTTGTTGCGTAACCAGACCGAGGTCGTCGCAATCATGCCCTCCACATCATACTCGTTCGAGTACACCAGGAAGCGAACCATCGACTGTTCATCGTCCGGCTCATTGGTGATGTCCGTCAGCACAATGACTCGCGGCTTCTGGCGCGGCTCGAAGCGCACTTCACCGGCCGCCGCGCGGCCCGGAGCGATCAAGCCCAGCACCAGCAGGACAAGACCCACAGACCCCACGGCGGTTCGATCTGTCGATATCCGAGTTCCCATTTGTCTGCTCCCGTATCGCATACCAGGTAGTTCGGACCCGCGACGGCACGAGCCGTCGTGAGATGCTGCGTCCATGCCACGTGTAGCCGCCGTCTGTATTTGCGACGAAGGCCCTAACGCTTTCTTTCTACCCACACAAGCACTTCTGTGCAACCGGCAGCCACAGAATCCCCAGGTTGCCCATCCACACATCACGTTCCACATGCCTCTCGTGACGGAGAAGTTGCATTCGCCGGGACCTTCTCCTATACTGGCGCGGTGCCCATGACAACGAATCAGGAATCTCCAGCGTGAACCGAGATCGACCGAACCCAAACCCCTCTTCGTGCGTGACGATGATCGCAGATCGTGACGGTCGCAAACGCGTGGTGATCGACACCGTGCGTCCACAGGTCGATGAAGGACGCTTCGCGATCAAGCGGTCGCTCGGCGAGACCGTGGGGGTGCGGGCGGATGTCTTCGCCGACGGGCACGACCGTATCCGCGTCGAGCTGTTGTACCGGGGTCCTGACCAGGAATCATGGACCGTCCAGCCGATGACTCATCGCGTCAACGACGAGTGGGTGGCAGGTTTTGCGGTCACCCAACTGGGCGATTATCTCTACACGGTTCGCGGCTGGGTGGACCCCTTTGCAACGTGGCAGGCGAATCTGGCCAGACGAGCGGAGACGAATCAGGACGTCGCGGTCGAATTGCGGATCGGCATCGAGATGCTCAGGGCCCTGGCGAAACGAGCCGACCGATCCGATGCCGAAGCGATCAGGAACCAGGTCCGGCGCCTGCGCTCGGCCAGACAAGTCAACACGGCGGTCCGGATTGCGCTGAGCGACGAACTGACGGCGCTGGCGGCCCGGTACCCTGACCGATCGCTCGCCAACGTGTACGACAAGGAATTGGCCGTTATCGTGGACCGGCCGAAAGCGGTGTTCAGCGCGTGGTACGAACTGTTTCCCCGTTCGTTCGGTCGAGGCGGCCGACACGGGACCTTCTGCGACTGCGAGCGGCTCCTGCCGGAGATCGCGCGGATGGGGTTCGACGTGCTGTACCTGCCGCCGATCCATCCGATCGGACGGACGCATCGCAAAGGCCGCAACAACTCCACCACCTGCACGTCAACGGACCCCGGCTGCCCGTGGGCCATCGGCAGCGCCGAAGGAGGCCACACCGCCGTTGCCGGCGAATTGGGCACGCTGAGCAGCTTTCGCCGCCTGGTCGAGAAGGCCGGCGAGCACGGACTGGAAATCGCCATGGACCTGGCCTTTCAATGCTCGCCCGACCATCCCTACGTGAAATCTCATCCGGAATGGTTTCGCCGCCGGCCGGATGGAACCGTGCAGTTCGCCGAGAACCCTCCGAAGAGATATGAGGACATCATTCCGCTGGACTTCGAGACGCCGCACTGGAAAGCGCTCTGGGAGGAGCTGCGCGACGTCGTGCTCTTCTGGATCGACCAGGGCGTGCGGATCTTCCGCGCGGATAACCCGCACACCAAGCCGTTCCGTTTCTGGGAGTGGCTGATCGACGAGGTCCGCCGACGTCACCCCGACATCCTGTTCCTGGCAGAGGCGTTCACGCGGCCCAAGGTCATGCAGCGTCTGGCGAAGGTCGGCTTCAGCCAATCGTATACCTACTTCGCCTGGCGCAACACGAAATGGGAGCTGGAGCACTACATCCGGGAGCTGACGCAGACCGAGGTCGCCGAGTACATGCGTCCGAACTTCTGGCCCAACACCCCCGACATCCTGCCGCAGTACCTCCAATACGGCGGCCGAGCGGCGTTTATCATTCGCCTGGTCCTGGCCGCGACGCTGTCGTCCAGCTATGGCATCTACGGGCCGGCGTTCGAGCTGTGCGTCACCGAAGCCGTCGAGGGCGCGGAGGAGTACCTCGACTCGGAGAAGTACGAGATCAAGAGGTGGGACTGGAATCGCGAAGGCAACATCCGAGAGATCGTCGCGCGTGTCAATCGCATTCGCCGGGCCAATCCCAGCCTCCAGCGGTTTCGCAACATCCGTTTGTACGAGGTCCGGAACGAGAACCTGCTGTGTTACGGCAAGACCGGCGACGAGGCGGGCGATGTCACGGTGGTCATCGTGAACCTCGATCCGCACCACACGCAGTCGGGCCGGGTGCAACTGCCGCTGGATACCCTGGGCCTCGATCCGCACCAGTCTTACCTGATGGACGACGCCCTGACAGGCAATACGTATGTCTGGCAGGGACCGAGCAACTATATTGAGCTTGACCCTGATGTGATGCCCGCCTGTATCCTGCGTCTGCGACGCGCGTTGCGGCGGGAGATCGACGTCGAGTCCACCGTCTGACAGGAGCCACCGCCCGTGCGCGAGGCAAGAGAAAAGACATCCGATTCGCTCTGGTATAAGGACGCCGTCGTCTACGAGCTGCACATCAAGTCGTTCCACGACAGCAACAACGACGGCATCGGGGACATCCAGGGCGTGATCGAGAAGCTCGACTACCTCCAGGACCTGGGCATCACGGCCCTGTGGCTGCTGCCGTTTTATCCATCCCCCCTGCTCGACGACGGCTATGACATCGCCGATTACCTCGACATCCATCCGGACTACGGCACGTTGAGCGACTTCAAGCGGCTCCTGCGCGAGGCCCACCGGCGGGATCTTCGCATCATCACGGAATTGGTGATCAACCACACCTCCGACCAGCACAAGTGGTTCCAGCGGTCCCGGCGGGCCAAGCCGGGTTCGCCCTGGCGCGACTTCTACGTCTGGAGCGATACGACGGAACGGTACAAGGACGCCCGGATCATCTTCACCGACTTCGAGAGCTCCAACTGGACATGGGACCCGGTCGCGCAGGCGTACTACTGGCATCGGTTCTACAAACACCAGCCGGACCTGAACTACGACAACCCGCGCGTCCGCCGGGAGATCCTCTGCGTGCTGGATTTCTGGTTCCAGATGGGCGTCGACGGAATGCGTCTGGACGCGGTGCCCTATCTGGTCGAACGCGAAGACACCAACTGCGAGAACCTGCCCGAGACCCATGCGGTACTCAAGGAGCTGCGCGCCCATCTCGACCGCAGGTTCAGCGACCGCATGCTGCTGGCCGAAGCGAACCAATGGCCTGAAGACGCCGCCGCCTACTTCGGCAACGGCGATGAATGCCACATGGCGTTCCATTTTCCCATCATGCCCAGGCTCTTCATGGCCTTGCGCATGGAAGACCGGTTTCCGGTCATCGACATGCTCGAGCAGAGCCTCGACATCCCCCCCAACTGCCAGTGGGGAATGTTCCTGCGCAATCACGATGAGTTGACGCTCGAAATGGTCACAGATGAAGAGCGAGACTACATGTACAAGGCTTACGCGCAGGACCCGCGAGCCCGAATCAATGTGGGAATTCGACGGCGGCTGGCCCCGTTGCTCGAGAACAGCCGCCGACGGATCGAGCTGATGAACAGCCTGCTCTTCTCTCTGCCCGGCACGCCGATCGTCTACTACGGCGACGAGATCGGCATGGGCGACAACTACTACCTCGGCGACCGCGACGGCGTACGAACCCCCATGCAGTGGAGCCCCGATCGCAATGCAGGCTTCTCCAAGGCCAATCCGCAGAGGTTGTATCTGCCGGTCATCATCGATTCGGAATACCATTTCGAGACCGTCAACGTGGAGAACCAGAGCCGCAACTTCTCCTCGTTGCTGTGGTTCATGCGCCGCACGCTGGCGGTGCGCAAGCAGTTCAAGGCGTTCGGCCGAGGCCGCATCGAGTTCCTGCCTTCCGACAACACCAAGGTCCTGACGTTTCTGCGGTCGTTCGAGGATGAGAACATCCTGGTCGTGGCCAACCTGTCGCGCTACTGCCAGGCCGTTCAGATTCAGATGCCCAACTACGCGGGCTTTTCCGTTCGCGAGGTCTTCAGCGACAACCGCTTCCCGGACGTCACCGAGGCGCCCTACACCATCACCCTGGCCCCGCACAGCTTTTACTGGTTCACGCTGAGACATGCCGCGATTCCCACCCTCCAGGAGCCGGACCAGATTCCCCACCTGCAATGCCAGACGACCTGGAGCCGGATCCTGGGCAGCAAGGCCGAAGCACAACTCCTGGCGGCCCTGATGGGCCACATCCAACGTGCCCGATGGTTCCGAGGCAAGGGCCGGAGCATTCGTCGCCTGCGAATCGCCGACAGCGTCACGGTGCTCGTACAGGGTCAGCCGGCCTACATGCTCCTGCTGGAGGTGACGTACGCCGGCGCACCAAGGGAGCATTACCTCCTGCCGATCGCCTTCGCCAGCCATGAATCGCAGATGAAGATTATGAGGGAATCGCCGGAAGGAATCATCGCACATCTTGCGGGCAGGAACGAAGAAGGCATCGTCTATGAAGCGATCCACGATGAGTTCTTTCGTCTGGCGCTGCTGGACATTGTCGTACGACGGCGCATCCTCAGGACGAGGTCCGGCCGGCTCGTCGGGCGGCGCGGAGGCAGGTTCGCGACAATGCTGACCGACGGAGTCCTTCCCCAGACCTCCGGCGTCCTGAAGACCGAACAGAGCAATACGTCGATCGTCTACGACCGCACGTTCTTTCTCAAGCTGTACTGCCGCCCGGAAGAGGGCGTCAATCCGGAGGCGGAGCTGTTGAGAAACCTGACGGAGCACACAGACTTCGCCAACCTTCCGGCTTATGCCGGCGCTATCGAATGGCAGACCGGCCAGGGGACTCCCATCACAATCGCGTCGCTGCTCGATTTCGTCCCCACCGAAACGGATGCCTGGTCGTATACCCTCGACAATGTGGAACGTTCGTTCGGATACGCCCAGGCGCTCAAGGACAAGCTTGACCATCTTCCATCACTGCCGCGATGCATTTCCGACGTCGACCCCGATGCGATGCCGACGCTTGCCCGGGACTTCATCGGCTCGGTGTACGTCGAGATGGTGGTGCTGCTGGGCCGGCGGACCGCGCAGTTGCACCGCGCTCTGGCCTCCCTGACGCACGACCGCGAGGTCGCCGCCGAACCGTTCTCGCTGCTCTACCAGAAGTCCCTCCACCAATCGATCCGCGGCATGACGTTGAAAGTCTTCGCGGAACTGGACCGCCGCCTGCCGGGTCTGGACGACCGAACCGCGACCGCCCTTCGAGCCATCCTGGCGGAGAAGAAGGCCATCCTGGGCCGACTGCGCCGCATCGGCGAGAGGAAGATCCGCGCCCGGAAGATCCGGACCCACGGCGACTACCACCTCGGCCAGGTCCTGTACACAGGCAAGGACTTCACCATCATTGACTTCGAGGGCGAGCCGGCCCGATCGATGACGGAACGCCGGCTCAAGCAGTCGGCCCTGCGGGACGTAGCCGGGATGATCCGGTCGTTTCACTACGCCGCACACGGCGCCATCCTGCTGCGCGCCGCCCGGCAGGGCGCCGACGTCGAGTACCTCGAACCTTGGGCCAACCTGTGGTACACGTACACCGCCGGGGCCTTCCTCCATGCCTATCGGCAGGAGGTGGCCGACGCCGACTTCGTGCCGTCCGATAAGGATGATTTCGCCCTTCTGCTCGACACGTTCCTGCTCGAAAAAGCGGTCTACGAACTGGGTTACGAGTTGAATAATCGTCCGGAATGGCTGATGATACCGGCACGTGGCATTGTGCAGATACTCAAGGGATGTACTGCTTCTGATTCGTGATCCGCTGTTCGGGACGCCCGGTGGGGTGACGTCCGCCGCATAGCGAATCCAGAGAGGTCTTATGGACGAGAAAAGCCAGGTCTTGACGGGCTTCACCCTGTTGACGGACCACGACATCTATCTGTTCAAAGAGGGAAACCACTTTCGGCTCTACGACAAGCTGGGCGCCCACCTCGTCGAACACGACGGCGTCAAAGGCGTCTTTTTTGCGGTGTGGGCGCCGAACGCCGTGAGTGTCTCCGTAATCGGGGATTTCAACGGCTGGGATTGGGCATCGCATCGACTGACCGCCCGGTGGGACGATTCGGGCATCTGGGAGGGCTTCATCCCGGGGATTGGGAAAGGAACCACCTACAAGTACCACATCGTATCGCGCCACAACCACTACTGGGTGGACAAAGGCGATCCCTACGCCTTCTTCTGGGAACTGCCCCCCAACACGGCCTCGGTGGTCTGGGACCTTCAATACGACTGGGGCGACAGCGACTGGATGGCGAAACGGCAGGAGCGAAATGCGCTCGACGCCCCCTACAGCATCTATGAGGTCCACCTGGGCTCATGGCGCCGCGATCCGAGCGAACCCGACCGCCTGCTGAGCTATCGCGAGATCGCCCCGATGCTGGCGCAATACATCAAGCAGATGGGGTTCACCCACGTTGAGTTTCTTCCGGTGATGGAGCACCCGTTCTACCCCTCGTGGGGATACCAGACGGGCGGTTACTTCGCCCCAAGCCGGCGATATGGCTGCTGCCAGGATCTGATGTACCTGATCGACCACCTCCATCAGAACGACATCGGGGTGATCCTGGACTGGGTCCCGTCGCACTTTCCGACCGACGAGTACGGCCTGTCGTACTTCGACGGAACGCACCTCTACGAACACGCCGACCCAAGGCTCGGTTTTCACCCGGACTGGACGAGCGGGATCTTCAACTACGGACGCCACGAGGTCCGTGCCTACCTGATCAGCAGCGCCATGTTCTGGCTCGATCGGTACCATGCCGATGCGCTGCGCGTCGACGCGGTCGCTTCGATGCTCTACCTCGACTACTCCCGCAAGGAAGGCGAATGGATCCCCAACGAGAAGGGCGGCCGCGAGAACCTCGAGGCCATCGCCTTTCTGCGCCGGTTCAACGAGATGGTCTACCGGGACTTCCCCCACGTTCAGACGATCGCGGAGGAGTCCACGGCCTGGCCGATGGTGACGCGCCCCACCGTCACCGGCGGGCTCGGCTTCGGCATGAAATGGAACATGGGCTGGATGCACGACACGCTCGAGTACTTCAGCCAGGACGCCATCTACCGCAAGTACCACCAGGACAAGCTGACCTTCTCGATCTGGTATGCCTTCTCGGAGAACTTCGCGCTGCCGCTGTCGCACGACGAGGTCGTGCACGGCAAAGGCTCGCTCTACGGCAAAATGCCCGGCGACCCCTGGCAGAAGCGCGCCAATCTCCGCCTGCTGTTCGGGTACATGTACACGCATCCCGGCAAGAAGCTGCTGTTCATGGGAGACGAGTTCGGCCAGCATCGCGAGTGGAATCACCTGCACAGCCTCGATTGGCACCTGACCGAGGAGGAGTCTCATCAGGGCCTTCAGAAATGGGTGCGCGATCTGAACCATCTCTACCGCAGCGAGCCGGCGCTGTTCGAGACGGATTTCCACCGGGACGGCTTCGCCTGGATCGACTTCCACGACGCGGACAACAGCGTCATCAGCTACCTGCGCAAGGACAAGGCAGGCCGCTCCGTCCTGGCGGTGATCTGCAACTACACGCCCGTTCCGCGCCACAACTACCGGGTCGGCGTGGCCGACGGCGGCTTCTGGGAAGAGATCCTCAACAGCGATGCGGCGGAGTACGGCGGCAGCGGCCTGGGCAACATGGGCGGCGTCGAGGCCTCGGCCGCGTCCTTCTACGGAAACTTCGACCACACGCTGTCCGTCACACTGCCGCCTCTGGGTATAGTGGTCTTCCGGAAGGTGCGGGACGCAGAATCCCCAACCGACAGCCCGTCGGCTCCATAACGGGACTGTGTACCTGCCGCGGCTCTGTCGGGCCTACAGGCGACCGTGGATTTCCGTCAGGTCTCTGAGTCTCGCCGCGAGGCGCGCGGTAAGCCGGCCGTCGCGCATCCGCCAGAACCAGTTGCCCGTCGATTTGGCAGGATAGTTCATTCGAGCCGAGGCGCCCAACGACAGGACATCCTGCATCGGGATGATTGCCAGCCGGGCGATCGAGGCCATCGCCAGCCGCATCAGTTCCCAGGAAACGTCTTTGGCCGCCGGCCTGTGGCCAAGGTAGTCGAAGAAACGCTTGCGCCGAGCCCCGTCCATTTCGTGGTCGAACCAGCCGCGCGTCGTATTGTTGTCGTGTGTCCCGGTGTAGACGATCGCGTTGGGAATGTGGTTGTGCGGCATGTGGATGTTGCGCTTCGGATCGCCGCTGAAGGCAAATTGCAGCACCCGCATGCACGGGAACTCGTATTGGGCGACCGTCTCTCGCACGTCGGGCGTGATGTGGCCGAGGTCCTCTGCGAAAATCGCCGCGAACGGAATCTGCCGGAACAGAGTGCCGAAGAAGCTCTCGCTCGGCGCCTTGACCCACTTGCCGCGCGCGGCGGTCTTGTGGCCGGCAGGCACCTCCCAGTAGGCCACCAGTCCGCGGAAATGATCGATCCGCACCAGGTCGAACAGCAGGAGATTGTGCCGGATTCGCTGCATCCACCACGCGAATCCGGTCCGCTCGGAGTAATCCCAGTCGTACACCGGGTTGCCCCACAACTGGCCGGTCTTGCTGAAATAATCCGGGGGCACCCCGCCGATGAACCTGGGCTTCTTGTCGGCTCTGAGCTTGAACACCTCGGGGTTCGACCAGACGTCGGCGCTGTCGTAGGCGACATAGATGGGCAGGTCGCCGATCACCTGGACGCCCTGCTCGTGCGCGTAGCGCTGCAGATCGAGGTATTGCCGATAGAACACATACTGGAGAAACTGCTCTCGTTCGATCGCCTCGGCCAGATCGGCCTTGATCGCATCCAGTGCCCTGGTCTTTCTGTCCCTCAGGGCCGCCGGCCAGTCGCACCAGGGTCGCCCCTTGAAATGCCTCTTGATCGCGACGAACGAGGCGAAAGGCTCCAGCCACGCCTCGTGCTCCGCGCAGAATGGTTCGTAGTCGGCCGGCTGCGGTCGCTCCTGAAACCGTCGAAAGGCTCGATCGAGCAGATCTCGCTTGTGTCGCTCCACCTTTGAGAAGTCGACTCTGTCGGCCGGAAACGATGGAGGGCCGGCAATCTCGCCGCGCCGCAGCAACCCTGCCCGGTACAGCAGGACCGGACTGATCAGCAGAGGGTTTCCTGCGAAGGCCGAGAAGCAGTTGTACGGCGAATGTCCCGTCCGGACGGTGGTGTGGTTCAAAGGCAGAATCTGCCAGCAGTTCTGGCCGGCCTGCTTGAGGAAATCGACGAACCGGAATGTGGCCGGACCGAAATCGCCGATGCCGAATTCCGAAGGCACCGACGTGATGTGCATCAGGATACCGCTGGATCGCTGTTTGAGCATGTCATAAACCTCGTCTGTCGATTAGTCAGAAGTCGTTGAAGAACTGGCGATGGCGTCGCCCCATCCACCCGCCCCGGTTTGCGTCCGGCCTGCATCCACGCGTCCTAAGGAATCGCCAGGCCGAGATGGTGCGCCAGGTTCCCGAAATGCTCGACCCACCTGGCCGCTTCTTCGTCGTTGGCCGCAGCGCGCCGCTTCATCGCCGGCCACTTGCGCTTGGCGATGTTGAAGAACACGTTCTGCGCGTTCTGCAGATCCAGCGTGGAGGTCAGCGTGCGGAGGATCTCCAGACTCTCCTCGATCGAGCAGAGCAGGTCCACGTCTTCGCTGCGTTCGGCCAGTTGATCCATCAGGTCGTTGATCCGGTGGCTGCCTTCAAAACTCAGGCGTTCCTTGTCCAGGCTCAGCGACAGGCGCTCCGCCTCGTCGGCAAGGTTGCGCAGACGATTCACGTCGATCGTCGCGGCCTGGATTTCCGCGCAGAGATCCTCGTTCAGGATGAACTCCGCCGGCGCCGACAACGCCTTGGGCAGCGGCATGTTCATGTTGCGGATCATCTGCATGATCGCGTAGTTGTGCTCGTAGATGTGCCGGAACGAACTCTCGATCTCCTCCCAGGTGCTTTCCAGAAGCTCGTGGAGGATCTGACGCTGCGGGTCTTTGAACAGGTGGGTCAGCGAGTAGTTCTTTCCTCCGAAGACGACGTTCATCAGGCGCATCACCTCGTTGCTGTCGCTTCGACGAAACGCCTTGTTGAGATCCTGACGGACCGCATGGAACTCGTTGTCATCCATGCGCCCCCGCACGGCGGCGAATAGATTGTGATCGCCCAGATAGAAAACGACCAGATCGGCCGCATGCCGCTCGAAGGTGATGTTCGACCGAATCGTCACCCGGCCGGTGGTGAGAACCTGCATGCCGGCCTCTGCCCGGTCCAGGCCGTCCACCGTGGCCGTATAGCAGTAGATCTCCGTCGTCCGTTCGCGGGCCTCCTCGAACACCGAACTGAGCGCAAAGTGCGCCGCCACCCGGTTCAGGTCGATGCGCGCCGGTTCGACAAAGGCCTCATAGACCTCGCGCCCGTTGGCAAACGGCCGAACGTTGGCGGGAGCATGTTGCAGCATCTCCTTGAACTGCGGCACCAGGTCCCAGCCCTGCACCTCCTGGCACAACTGCATCGACCGGGCCGCGTACTGCATCACCTGCACCGTCTCGATCCCGGCGATGTTGTCGAAGAACCATCCGCAACTCGTGTACATCAGCAAAGCGTGCCGCTGCATCTCCAGGAGCTTGAGGAATATCACCTTTTCCTCCGGGGGCAGCGCTCGTCCGGTCGACTGGGTGATGAAGTCCTCGACGTTTTCCTGCGAGCGATCGTTGATCGCGGCGATGTACTCGTTGCGCAGCTTCCATGGATCGGCGTGGTATCTCGACATGCGATCCTGATAGACCTCCGCCTGCTTGTCGCGGACCCAATCCATGGCCTGTCGCAAGGGGGCGCGCCATTGCTGCTTTCCCGAATTGGCCTGGTCGGCGGCACAGCCGCAGTTGCTCTTCCACCGCTCGACCCCGTGCGCGCAGCTCCAGGAACTGTTCTCCCAGATCTCCACCTCCTGGTCCGGCGGGAACTTCTCCAGGTACTCGCCGTAGATCGTGATCTTCGCCAGGTTGTTGCTCTCGATGTGGTGAATGCAGTAGGCCAGCGCCATGTCGCCGTGGCGGTGGTGATGCCCGAACGATTCCCCGTCCGTCGCTACGTGCACCAGACGCGGGCCATCGCCGTCGGAGGGAAATACGCCGATGAGCCGCGAGGCGAAGTTGGTGCCGCTGTGAAGCAGGCCGCCGTAGGCGATGTCATGCGAAGCCGGACCGCTGTAGAAGAACAGCACGATCTGCCTGCCGGAAGGAAGGACGCAGATATAGGGAACGCTCGTGTCGAGATCGTTCTCGTTGACGTCCTTCCATCGGCGCGCGCCCACCTTGCGGACCCGCTTGGCCTGCCGCGGCGCCAAAATCGTGAACTTGATCCCGTGCTCGGCCAGCACCTCCAGCGACGGCAGGTCCGCGGCCGTCTCGGCCAGCCACATGCCCTCGGGCGCCCGCTGGAAACGCTGCTTGAAATCCTGGATGCCCCAGATCACCTGCGTGTGCTTGTCCCGAGTGTTGGACAGGGGCAGGATCATGTGGTTGTACACCTGCGCCAGGGCGCTGCCGTGCCCGGAGAATCGCTCCCGGCTGTTCCGATCGGCCTGGAGGATGCTCTCGTAGACGTCCGGGGCATGGGTTTCGAGCCAGGACAGCAGCGTCGGCCCGAAATTGAAGCTCATGCGTTCGTAATTGCTGACGATATCGACGATTTTGCGATCGGGACCGAGGATCCGCGAGGCGGCGTTCTGTCGATAGCACTCCTCGGTGATCCGCGCATTCCAGTCATGGTAGGGATAGGCCGAATCCTGTAACTCCACGTCCTCCAGCCATGCGTTCTCACGGGGCGGCTGGTAGAAATGGCCGTGTATGCAGACATATTTATCCATCTACGACCTCACACTGCACACTGCCTCAGGCAGTGAATCAGTTCCAATCAGGGTCAGGCAGGCACCGTTCCTCACCTTGTCGCGAGGGGATGCACAGCCCGCCTGAACCGTTCGACTCGCGGCCGGCGCCGCACGAAACACGTGATAATAAGGCAACTTCCCCGGACAGGCAACCGTTCTCCCCAGATTGCCACCCATCCGAAGTTGTCGCCATCCAGGCTCTTCGGTATTATCGTCATCTGGTGCTCTCGTGCTACAGCGCTTAAGACGCTCCCGGCAAAGATAATCTGGAGGTGACCGCCATGACCGAGTCCAACCGGCCGCACACTTGGATACGATGCCCAAAGACGCCACTGCCGGCACTTCTTGCCCTTATTTCCTATGCACCCCAGAGCCTCACGGCGGCCTTGCCAGTGCCTTCCGGGCTCCTGTGCGAGTTGATGAGTGAACCGACGAAGACAGCGATTGCCGATCCCCGGCCGGAGTTCGGCTGGATCGTGCCTGGGCTGAACCCCAGCGACGTCCAGACGGCATACCAGGTTCTCGTCGCCTCCTCCACAAACCAGATCGAACTGAACTTGGGCGACCTGTGGGACAGCGGCAAAGTCCAGTCCTCCCGCTCGGTCGGCATCGAGTACGCCGGCCGGCCCCTCTCGCCGGACACAACGTACTATTGGAAGGTGCGGACCTGGAACCAGCAAGATCGCGTCAGCCCCTGGTCACAGGGCCAGACGTTCCGTACAGGGCCTCTGGACGGCCCGTACACAACCATCCGCTACCCGCTGGCGACCACCAGAGTCAAGCCGGTCCGGGTCATCACCAGGGCGGATGGGCACTACTTCGTCGACTTCGGCAAGGCCGCCTTCGGCACCGTCGAACTGACTTCGACCAGCCCCGAAGCAGGGCGCCGGATCGAGGTCCACCTGGGCGAGGTCTACGCCAAGCCCGACAGCATCGACCGCAATCCGGGCGGGTCCAGACGATATCGGCAACTCGAGCTGACGCTCGAAGAAGGGACTCACACGTACAGGCTGCCCATCCCGCCCGACAAGCGAAACACCGGCCCCCAGGCGATCCGGATGCCCGAGTCCGTTGGAGAGGTCATGCCGTTTCGGTACTGCGAGGTGGTCAACAGCCCTTCGGCGCTCGATGCCTCGACGATCTGCCAGATGACCGTGCACTATCCATTCGACGAGGGAGCCTGCCGCTTCCATTCGTCCGATCCGGTCCTTGACGACGTGTGGGAGTTGTGCAAGTACAGCATCAAGGCGACGAGCTTCTGCGGCGTCTATGTCGACGGCGACCGCGAGCGCATTCCCTACGAGGCCGACGCCTACATCAATCAGCTTTGCCACTATTGCGTGGACCGGGAATACACGATGGCCCGCTACACGCATGAGTATCTCATGACACACCCGACCTGGCCGACCGAGTGGATACTGCATTCGGTGCTGATGGCCTGGGCCGACTACCTGTATACAGGCGACACCGACTCGATCGAGCACTTCTACGACGACCTGAAGGCCAAGACGCTGCGGACGCTCGCTCGCGAGGACGGCCTGATCAGCACGCAGACCGGCCTGGTGACCGACGAGGTGCTCGCGTCGATCCACTTCCGGGGCACGCTGCGGGACATCGTGGATTGGCCCCACGGGAACATCCTCGGGCTCCAGGGCGGCTATGGAGAGACCGACGATTTCGAATTCAGACCCATCAACACCGTCGTCAACGCGTTCCACTATCGGGCGCTCGTGTTGATGAGCCGGATCGCTCAGGCGCTCGGCAGGGAGCAGGACGCCGCGCAGTTCGCCTCGGCCGCCGCGAAGGTCAGACAGTCCTTCAACGACAAGCTGCTCGACAAGGACAAGGGCATCTACGTCGACGGGGAAGGCAGCACGCACAGCGCGCTGCACGCGAACATGTTTCCGCTGGCGTTCGGTCTGGTGCCGGGCGAGCATGTGGAATCGGTCGCGGCGTTCGTCAAGAGTCGCGGCATGGTGTGCAGCGTCTACGGCGCGCAGTACTTGCTCGAAGCGCTCTACGAAGCGGGCCTCGACGACTTCGCGCTGCACCTGATGACCGACCGCCAAACGGACCGAAGCTGGGCCCACATGGTCTATGACGTGGGCACGACCATCACGCTCGAAGCGTGGGACAACAAGTACAAGCCCAATCAGGACTGGAACCACGCCTGGGGCGCAGCGCCCGCCAATATCATCCCCCGCTGCCTGATGGGCGTCGAGCCGGTCGAGCCGGGCTTCGCCAGGGTGCGAATCAAACCACAGGTCGGCCCGCTGACACGCGGCAGCCTCGATCTGCCCACGGTCCGGGGCACGATTCACGTAGACTTCGACGCGGTCAAGGGAAAGACGTTCGTCCTGAACGTGAACACCCCGGCCAACGTCCCCGCCATCGTCTACCTCCCGAGACTGGGCAGCGATGATGCGAGTGTTGTCGTGGACGGCCGCACCATTCAGGGCAGGATCGACGGCAAGTTCATCGTCCTCGATAACGTGACGCCGGGAAACCACCGCTTCGAGAGGCGCCTCTGAACCCAGCGAAGAAGTCGTGTGGCAGCCTCAAACGCGCCAGCGTTTGGGGATGGAGGAGCCATGCGGTGCCCGGACTATGGAAGGTTCCCGTGCATTTGACCATCCCCAAGTCCTGCGGACTTGAGGCTGCCACACAGTCGCAAATGGATGCGGAAAACTGGCGACTACTTGGCCAGCTCTCCAAAACGATTGGCGATGGCTAAGGCCGGATCGAGCGGCACGTCCACGGCGACCGTCCCTTTGGCGATCTCGACCGTCGGTCGCGGCGTCAGCTTGCGGCCCTTGAATTCGGGCAGCCACTTGCGCTCGGCTTCGAGCA
>CAZNSM010000042.1:0-7276 GCA_964575615.1 uncultured Pirellulales bacterium
TGGCCCGATGCGTAGTCAATGTGGATCTCATTTGCCATGTCGCTCGCCTTTCGTCAGCTATCGCTACGCTTCTTCGTTCCACGTTCCGTTCTTCGCGACCGTCACCCAATCGCCATTGGCGTCGACGACCAGCGTCAGCGCTGCGCCGATTGCGGCGGCGCACTTGTACTTGTCCACCGTCTGACCGCTGTCATCGCGAATCGTCCCCGCGCCCGGGTCCACGCGCAGTTCCTGCGCCGCCTGGACCGCGAAGGTGAACTGTGTCCCCGGCAGCGCGTCGGCAGGCAACGTGAGCGTCACCGTCGCGGTCGCGCCCAGGTTGGTGTGCACGCTACCCGATTCAGCGGCCGGGAGCGTCTCGTCGCTGGTGTGCGCCTCGATGGTCTTCCGCACGCCGCCGGCGCCATGCGGGACGACACAGTTGTGCCCTGTGCGGCAATCGGTGATCGAGACGATGTCCCCCGCCGAGGTGACCACGATCGCCAGCCGCACGTGAGGCGTTGTCGCCATGTCGGGGAAACTTTCGTACTCGTCGGTGACCAGCGTCCCGTCGGCGGTCAGATAAATGTAGATGCTGGCCTTGTCGTCGGCCAGCTCCGTGCCCGTCGAGCCGGCGTAGTCGACCAGCGTCGTGCCCAGCCAGAACTTGCCCGCCTTGACGCCGATGTCGAGACCGCCCTCATCGAAGACACGCAGGTCGTTGGCCCGATGCGTCGCCAGCAGCAGCCGATAGAGCAGCTTGCGAAAGTGCAGGTAGTACGGCGCCGTGCCCGTGGGGATGTACTCGACGCCGCTTTCGGCATCGGCCTGAAGGTTCAACAGTGTATTGTCCGAAGGATAGACCTCGCTCATTGTTGTCTCCTTGTCTCTACGATTGATCGCAAACGTCCAGCGTGAGCCGGCCGGTCTTGGCGTCGAACGAGGCGATATCGAGCCGCGCTGCCGGCCTGGCGGGCGCGACAACCGTCAATGGCTTCGTCTTGATTGCAGCGCTCCTGTTGCCGGCCTCGTCGACCACCCTGACGCCGAATCGATACGTGCCCGACGCCAGCAGCGGGCTGATCCATTCGATGGCGTCGGCGTCGAGACCGAACGGCCCGTAGCCGAAGCAGCCCTTGGCGAACCCGACCGCCCCCGCCGCGTCCCAGCCGAAGTCACCCTCGCCGAAGCGCGACATGCCGAAGCCCGCCTTGTCCTGCGGGCACGGCCAGATCGGAATCGGCGTCTCGTTCAACGGCTCATCGTAGTCGATCTGCCCCGTGCCGCCGTCGTAGTAGATGTTGAGCGCTGCGCCGGCAGGCAGATTCTGGCCTCGAAGAACCACAAGTCTTACCCTCGCACCCAGATGTGACGGCTGCTCGATATCGGCTGCGAAATCGACATGCGCTTCACCCGGTTCAACCGCGACAACCTCTACACGAACGGCCGCATCGAACGACGATGGTGCGCTGATGACCATCTGCCGCTGGTAAGAATCGACCGTCACACCAGCCAGGCGTCCGTTGGCGTACACCTGATAGAGCCTGCCTTCGAGACTGCTGTGCCACGTCACCAGCATAGAACGCGACAGGGCTGCGGCCCGGCCATCGGGACCGATCCCATCGGGCAGCACACACGCCCGCACGTCTTCGATTCCATCACGGCAAAACGCCATGGCGTCAGCTCCTCAACTGCGTGTACGCGATCTCGTATTCGACGACGAGACCCGTTCCCTCGACCTGGCTGCCAAGCGGCGTGAACGCATCCATCCGCAGGTGGTCGTACTGCCGCCCGTCGGCGGTCCGCAGACTGTGCTCGGCACCATCAAGGAAGCTCTCGATCGCCGCGACTCGCGCGTCCATCTGCGCGCGACTGGCCGCACGGAGCGTGCCCCGCTGGCGGATCTTGCGCCCGCGCAGGCCCAGATCGATGCTCGCCAGGCCGTCGAGACCCGCGACGCTTCGTTCGATCGACGGCCGCTCGACCGGGCCGACCGTGATGCGCAGGTCTCGCTCATCGAACAACGCTTTGCCATCCAGCGTGGTAGTCACAACTCACCTCTTTCAGTCACGAACCAGTCGGATCGCACCGCCGATGCGCACGATGTCCGGCGCACCATCGTGGCCCAGATCGATCGTCAGACGACACCGCTGCCGCGCCCTCTCGAAGAGCTGACGGTAGTGGACGCTCTTGCTCCAGAGGCCCTGGCTGTCGCCGTGGCCCGCCCACATCGCCAAGACGCGGGCGATCACGGAAAACGTCGAGACGCGGCGCAGCACGTCGGTGTCGAGGATGTTCTCGACGCCGATCTCGCTGCCCGGATCGCCCGGCCGGATGCCGAAGTGCTCGGTCAGCTCACCGGCCGCTTCGGTCGCCTGCGGCGCGAACGTGCTGATGCGATACGAGATGTCACTGCCTTGCGGCGGAGCGACCGAATCGTCGGCCACATCCGCCCGCACGACCGAGACCGTCAGTTCCGTTGCCGAATCGACCGAGACGATCTCGTAGGCGCCGTCCAAGGCGCCGTCGGCCGACTTCAGATGAACCACACCGCCCGCTTCGACCCGGCTGCTGGCGAAATCGGCCGCCGCATCGGTCAGCGTTGTCCCATCGAGCGTCGCGCCGTTGCCCGACGCCAGCACCTGCCAGGACAGGTGCAGCTCGCCGAACAGGATCGGCTCATATTTCAGGATGTCCACATCGCTTGAGAATCGAACCATGTCACCAAACCTTCACTCTCTTGTCACGTTAAGCCCAGCCGTTTTGCCTTTGTCACCCCGAGCCGGCTCCCCTTGTCATCCCGTAGCCAGCCCCCCTTGTCATCCCGAGCGAAGTCGAGGAGCCTGCCCTGAGCCCGCCGAAGGGATCTGGCCAGGGACCAAGCGCGCGTCGCGTTCGCAGCCAGATTCCTCGATCCCGATGTGCATCGGGACTCGGAATGACAAAGTCGCGGTTTGGGTTCTTCTGCATTTGTGCCACGTCACCTCGTGCACGACATCGTAGGGGCGACGCATGCGTCGCCCCTACCAGTCCGCCAACGCGTCAGTTCGTGCTCAGGTTGCGAATGAGCCCGTGCGCGGCTTCATTTCTCAGTTCGAGCGTGTACTCGCCGATCAGCTCGCCGCACTCGTAGTCGCCCCCGCTGGCCAGCGGCTTGAAGTGGAAGCTGCGGCCGGTCAGAGGCAGCACGCTGATTCGCGACGAATCGAGGAACAGCGCCGCATCCTGCGGCATCCACCGTGTGGTGAGCACCCGGCAGACGCCGAAATCGCTCTCGTAGAGGCCCACCATGTCAGTGAAGGTCTTGTCGTTGGCGCCGTAGCTGCGGCTGTCGGAGCAGAAGGCGTTGATCTTGCGCTTCTGGAACCCCCCGACCACGATCAGGTCCACGTTGCCGCTGCTGAGCTCCCAGATCTTCCGCAGCACGTAGTTGACCTTGGCCTCGTCGAGGTCGTTGCCCGTCGGGAAACCGCTGTCGCCGGTGCGGAAGACGTTGGACGCCAGGTGCTGGATGATTCCCTTCATCGTGCGGCGCACCGTGCCGCTGCCCTGCGGATCGACGACCGGCTTGCCGCCGTTGATCACGGTGTTCTCCAGGTCGCGAACCATCTCGCGCAGGCGCACCTGTTTCTGGTAGTCCATCTCGTCGGCCAGGCCGAGCTGCCTGGCCGCCATGTCGGAGCCGCTGACCTCGACCGCCTTCGTGAAGATTTGCGTGTAGTTGCCCATGCGAGCGCGATAGGTGAATCGGGCGCTGGGTTTGTCGTCGCCCTCGAGGCCGGCGTTGCCGAGGATGTTGATCACCTGCCCATCGGCCAGGTTCTCCGCGACGGTGCCGGCGTACCCGCGCAGGACGGTCAGCGTATTGCCGTTGACCGCGTTCACGAACATCAGCTCCTCGCTGCCTTCGACCTGGATCTGGTCGCCGCTGCGGAAGCGGCTGCCGTGCGCGACGTCGAACTGCGTGTCCACATCGGGGTCGGTCCACGTCGCGTCGGCGATCGCGTCCTTGTTGGGCAGCAGCTCGTCTTCGAGCCACTCGTGATGCGTGCTGGTCGCCTCGCGCAGCGGGTCGCCCAGCGCATCGAGCAGCGGCGTCTCATAGGGCGACATGAGGGCAACCATATCGGTGACATCCTCCGCCAGTTCCGGCAGCGTCGCGCCGGCCGAGTACGTTGCTTTTCCACTGAATGGCATGCTTGTTTCTCCTGATACAGGGTTCGGTTCGTTGCGTTATGGGGTCCCTCAGACGGCCCGGCTTCACAGCACGTTCCTTCGCAGTCTGAGGTACTCCTGAAGATCGGCCCACCGTCCCGTGCGGGCCGCCTTTGCGGCCGCTTGTTCGATCGCGCTGCGACCGGGCGCGGCTCGATCGCGGACGCCGCCGGTCTTTCGCGCCGTCGCCGGCTCGGACGCCCGGCCGAACAGGTGACGCTTCTCGGATTGGAGCCGCGTGACCAGCTCCTCGACGTCGAGGTCCTTGTCGGCCTCCATCCTGGCCCTGGCGATCAGCATGGCCGCCTCCAGATCGGTCACGCCCGCCGCCATCAGGCGGTCCGTCAACTTGCGGTCCAGCCGCAAGCGGTCGAGGTCTTCGGACATCCGCCCGATCTGCTCGTGCGCGGCCGCCAGGCGGTCGGCCAGCTCCTGCGCGCTCTTCTCGGCGCTCTGCGCCCTTCGGCGGTAGCGAATCGACTCGGTCACCGGGACCTGCTTCCTGGCGTCCCGATCGCGATCCGGATGGCTTTCCGGATCGGCTTGGGGATTGTCCAACTCGTGTTCCTGCTCTGCTCGTGAGCTGTGTTCGTCCATCGAATGTGACTCCATGAAACCTGCGATTGTCGTCTGTCACTGCTGTGACGATTGTCCTGGCGCGGGCTGCCGCCGAGGTACGGACGAATGATGATTCGCCCTTACGCGGTGTTCTCGTAGCCCAGCTCGCGGAGCACCTGCTCGGCGGGCACACCCAGCTCCCGCTTGATCTGCGCCTCCTGGAGCTTCTCCAACAGGTTCTCGGGCAGCGGGCTGGCGAAAACGATGTCGAGGTCGCGCTCGGACTCGTCGGTCCGGTAGAGGCCGGCGGTGTCGAGCATGCTCAGGACCATGCGACCGATCTGTTTGATGCCCTCGCTGTAGGTGTGACGCTTGCGTTCGTTCTTGCTGAGCATCCCCATGAAGGTCAGGCGCAGCGCCACCGCGCTGGTGAGATTGCCCAGGCGGTTTCGCAGCACGCCCGCGACGACGGGGGTCACGCCGCTGGTCTTGTCCATCGCCTCGCGGATTTCCGCGATGTGCAGTTGCTCGCTGGGGGTGGCGGCGTCTCCGCCGAACTCCTCGATCGAGGCCTCGGGGTTGTCGGTGCACCACATGCGCCCGGGCGCGATGGGTTTATCCTCGAAGCCCTCGATCCCCTTGCCGAGGTACATCTTGAACGACTGGAACGTGATCCGGCTGGCCCGGTCGCTCAGTCGCGTGTTCAGCTCGTCCTGGAGCGGGATCAGAGGCTCCACGTCGCTGACGCCCTCGTAGTAGTAGGGCTGGGCGATATTCTGCACGTGCACGACCGGCAGGAATCCCCAGGGCAGCTCGCCCTCGGCGACCAGGACCTTGTCCTCGTAGCGCTGCCAGTAGCACGCGGAAGTGATCTCGGTGACCTCGATGAGCTGTCGCGTGTCGCTTCGCTGGCCGCTGGCCGCAAGGATGCGCGACAGGAACGAGCCCTTGCGGCTGACCGTGTTTTTCTTCTGACAGAAGTGCTGAACGTAGCACGTGATGGTGCGATAGTCGTCTTCATCCAGAACCGGCAGTGCTCTCGGCGCCTCGATCAGTTCGAGATCGATCGCTCCGGCCCGTTGCAGCACGGAGGAAAGTGCGGAGGGAGGAGAGAGGGGGCGTTCGGAGAGGGCGCTGCCGGGCCGCACGAGGCAATCGACGAACCCGTAGACGCTTCCGAGCACTGCCATGTCCTGGAAAAAGCCAAGGCCGCCGTTGGCCGCAAAAACCACCTTTAGAATCTCTTCAATTTCGCGTCGTTTTCGGCCGTCGGGCGCTTTGGATACGATGCTGATGGGCTTGCCAAACAGGAAATCCGCCGCGGCGTTCACACGCCAGGCGATATCGTTTTCGACCACCACTTCCTTGCGCTGGATGTCCCGTGCGATCCGCGAATCGAACGTGCCCGTCGCCGACGAGTGCGTCAGGCCCGTGATGCGCGAGGGCAGGCCGTACTCCTGCGCCTGCACGTAAGGCCGGCCCGACTCGTGCACCTTGCGGGCCGCCGCGCTGCCGCCGGCGACGTCCACCATCGGGTTGGCGTAATAGTCCCACAGGCGAGAGAAGTGCTTGTGGATCTCGGCGGCGTGCACGTCCACGAGCCATTCGAGGTAGTCGGCGTCGAGCCGCAGGTCGGCAAATGCATCCAGCTCAAATCCCATGTCTGTCTCGTCCTTACTCTGTCGGGCCGGACACGCCCGGCCGCTATCGGCGTTTCAAAAACCAGCGGACCGAAAATTCATGTCCGCCTCTACCCTTGGACGGTGTTGCACGTTTGGTACGAAAAAAACGGCCCTTTTTCGAAGGCCGACCGTTCCAAGTCCTTGCCGCAACGGCAGTAACAATTTTTTCAATGTCACGCGCATTTTGTCGTTTGGGTGTTGCGTGTTTGGTACCATTTTCCGCGCCCCGCAGACCCCGATCACCGCCCTGAAACGGCCGCAGAAACGGCGGGCGCACACGCACGCATCAGGCGAAGATTTGCTGTTCAGCGAGGGCCTTGTCTGCTATCACTTGGGCATGGCCGTCCACCATCCCCATCCCGATAGACATCGGGATGAGGCTGCCACCCGGGCCTGTGGACGGACACAATCGAGCCGTGTTTTAGGAGCAGGATTCTGTGAAGACTTCTTTCGCCTTCGTCGTGCTGATGGCTTTCGTAACCGCCTTGCCGGCGGGCGCTTCGGCGCCGCGCGATCTGATGAGCGACACGTGGGTTGCGACGGATGCGCTGGGCAGACAGCTTCCGGGCTACGACGACTGCGGTCCGGTCCGCGCGAGTCGCACCGTGGGCATCTTTTACTTCCTCTGGCTGGGCCAGCATGGCACGGGCGGGCCGTTCGACATCACCGAGCTGCTCGAGGCGGACCCCGAGAAGCCGGGGTGGGGACCCGTCGGCGCGTTTCACCACTGGGGGCAGTCGGAGCTGGGCTACTACCTTTCCGACAGCGAGTATGCGATACGCAAGCACGCCTCGATGCTGGTCGACGCCGGGATCGACACGCTGATCTTCGACGTCACGAAC
>CAZNSM010000042.1:7376-17251 GCA_964575615.1 uncultured Pirellulales bacterium
CGCCTCGATGCTGGTCGACGCCGGGATCGACACGCTGATCTTCGACGTCACGAACACGTTCACGTATCCCGACGTCTACCTGAGGTTGTGCAAGATTTACCGGCAGTTGCGGGCCGAGGGCCGGCACACGCCGCAGATCTGTTTCCTGACGCACTCGTCGGCAGCCAAGACGATCGAGACGCTGTATCGCGATTTCTACGCCAAAGGCCTCTATCCGGAGTTGTGGTTTCGCTGGAAGGGCAAGCCCCTGATCCTCGGCGGCGCAACGGACGATCTGCCTGCGGAGATCGCGGCGTTCTTCTCCCATCGCGACTGCTGGGCCTGGACACACGGCAAGGATACCTGGCAATGGCTCGACCACCCCAAGCTGCGTTACGGCTGGCACGAATCGCCAGACAGACCCGAGGAGCTGGCGGTCAGCGTCGCGCAGCACCCGACGACGAACATCGGGCGCAGTTGCCGCAACGGAATCCAGCCGCCGACGAACGAGTACGGGCTGACCGGCTCGGAGCACCTGGGCCTCTACTTCGACGAGCAGTGGCAGCGAGCGCTGAAGGTCGATCCCGAGTTCGTCTTCGTCACCGGCTGGAACGAGTGGGTCGCCCAGCGCTTCATCGCAGAGCAAGGCAGCGGCCAGACGTTGCTCAGCCGCAAGCTGTCGCCCGGCGAATCCTTCTTCGTCGACGCTTATAATCAGGAATACAGCCGGGACATCGAGCCGATGAAGGATGGACACACCGACAATTACTACTACCAGATGGTCTCGTACATCCGGCGGTACAAAGGCGTTCGCAAGCCGCCTGTGGCGCAGCGCGACTATCCGATCGCCATCGACGGGCGCTTCGACGACTGGGAGCAGGTCGAGCCGGAGTTTCGCGATACGTCCGGCGACGTCGAGCACCGCGACGAAGCCGGCTGGGGCGACGCCGGTCGCCACATAGACGCGACCGGCCGCAACGACTTCGTGACATTGAAGGTGGCCGTCGACCGCGACGACGTCTGCTTCTACGCCGAGACAGCGCAACCCTTGACCCGACACACCGACGCCAACTGGATGCTGCTGTTCATCGATGCAGATCGAGATCACACCACCGGCTGGAACGGATACGACTGCCTCCTGAACCTCGAAACCGAAAGCGACTGCACCACCAGCGTACATCGCTTCACCGACGGCTCCTGGCGGAAGGTTGCCGGCGCGGACTATCGCTACACCGGCAATCAAATCGAGATCCGTATCCCGCGAGCGACGCTCGGGCTCGCGCCCGGCAGCGTCGCGTTCGACTTCCACTGGGCCGACAATATTCAGAGTCTTGACGATATAATCGAGTTTGCGATTCATGGCGACAGCGCCCCCAACCGCCGCTTCAACTACCGATTCCAACGCTGAGGGCGAGGCATGCGTCGCCCTCGGGGCAGGGAGCAGCCGGGTGGCAGCCGGGTGGCAGCCTCGAGGCGTAGCCTCGGGGATGGCGCATGCGGTTTGAACATGTGCGCCGAGGGACGCCTGCGGATTCGACCATCCCCAAGTCCTGCGGACTTGAGGCTGCCACCCAGACCACCTTCAGCGCTGAGGATGGCGATGGACAACGGTTCGAGGGTTTGCTATGACATGGGGGGCAATGAGAAGGGCTTTTCGGAGATCATGATGAAACGCTATAGACGATTGGGCGCGCTGGCGGTGTTGTGCGGCTTGTGCACGGCGGCGGGTGCGGCGTTGCCGGCGCCGGTGGCGGATCTGGACACGAGGGCGACAAGCGATCCGCGCGTACGTTCTTACGTGCTGCCGGCGCGGGTCGTCTGGGCCAGCGACGGCGACAGTGTTCAGAATGCCGGCGCGCTGCTGCAAAGGCGGTCGGGTCAGGTCACGCTCGATGCGTCCGGTCCGTGCGTGCTCGATAGCCGCAAAGGCGATGCCGCGATCTTGCTCGATTTCGGCAAGGAACTGCACGGCGGCGTGCAGATCATGGTCTGGCACTCGAAGGACAACAAGCCCGTCCGGCTGCGCGTGCGCTTCGGCGAATCGGCCAGCGAAGCGATGGCCGAGTTCGGCGGCGAAAAGAACACCACCAACGACCACGCGATCCGCGACCAGACCACCCTCGTGCCCTGGCTGGGCACCGCCGAGATCGGCAACACGGGCTTTCGCTTCGTGCGGATCGACCTGGCCGATGCGGACAGCTTCGTGCAGCTCAAGAGCGTCCGCGCGGTCTTCCTGTATCGCGACCTCGATTATCTCGGCTCGTTCCGATGCAGCGACGAGCGGCTCAATCGCATCTGGCAGACGGGCGCGTACACGGTGCACCTGAACATGCAGGACTATCTCTGGGACGGCATCAAGCGCGACCGTCTCGTCTGGATCGGTGACATGCATCCGGAGACCGAGACGATCCGCGCCGTCTTCGGCGTCAGTGACATCGTGCCGGCCAGCCTCGACCTGATCCGCGATGAGACGCCCTCGCCACGCTGGATGAACGGCATCAGCTCCTACTCGATGTGGTGGGTGCTGATTCACCACTCCTGGCACACCTACACGGGCGACGTCGACTATCTGCGACAGCAGCGAACGTACCTGGTCGACCTGCTCGGTCGGCTGGCGACCTGCGTCGGGCCGGACGGCCGGGAGACGATGCCCGAGGGCCGCTTCCTCGACTGGCCCAGCAGCGAGAACAAGCCGGCCATCCACGCGGGCCTGCACTCGCTTCTGGTGATGACCCTGCGGGCGGGCGCGGAATTGTGCGATGTGCTCGATGAGCCGCAGACGCGGGCCAAATGCCTCGACAGCGTCGCCAAGCTCATCAAGCACAGACCCGATCCGGCGGGCAGCAAGCAGGCGGCGGCGCTGATGGCGCTGGCGGGCCTGGACGATGCGGCCAGGCTCAATCGCGAGGTGCTGGCGGTGGACGGCCCGCAACGGATGAGCACGTTCTACGGCTACTACGTGCTCCAGGCCCGGGCGATGGCGGGAGATTACCAGGGCGCCATCGACGTGATCCGCCAATACTGGGGCGCGATGCTCGACCTCGGCGCGACGACGTTCTGGGAGGATTTCGATCTGCAATGGACGACGAACGCCGCGCGGATCGACGAGCTGGTCCCCGAGGGCAAGAAGGACATTCACGGCGACTTCGGCAACTACTGCTACAAAGGCTTTCGGCACAGCCTCTGCCACGGCTGGGCGTCGGGCCCGACCGCGTGGCTCAGCGAGCACGTGCTGGGCGTGAAGATCGTCGCGGCCGGCTGCGGCGTCGTGCGGATCGAGCCACACCTGGGCGACCTCGACTGGGTCGAAGGCACATTCCCCACGCCCAAGGGCGTCATCAAGGTCCGCCACCGCAAACAAACGGATGGCCGCATCGAAACGAAGATCGAAGCGCCGCCGGGAGTCCAGGTGCTTCGATAGCAATCGGCGAGAAGGCGATGAAACACACGTTGCAGGCTATCTCGATTTTGCTGTGCATTGTATGTGCCGCTGCGGCGGGCGCCGAGGCTCCGTTCAGCGTGGGTCAGCAGTGGACGTATCGCCACACCGGACCCAAGCCGGGCAGCTTCGAGCCGAACGCCATCGACGGCCAGAGGATCACCCAGGTGATCGGCGAGGACCCCAACAACGGGCGCTGGATCATCGAGGAGCGTTACACCAACAGCTCCGATCCAGTGGGCCGGCTTCACATCGATCGGAACCGGATGGTCGTCGCCATCGAGATCGAGAGCAAGCAAGGCCCGCCCGGCCTGCTGCGATACGAGCCGCCCGTTCCCTACGAGGCGCCCGAGCTGGCCGTCGGGCAGAAGACCACGATCGAGACGACGCTGCGGATGGACTCGCCCAAGTTCAGCATGCCGACCACGCTCGAATTCGAGCGGCTTGCGGACGAGACCGTCGAGACCGACGCGGGCACGTTCGACGCCTGCCGGCATTACAGGACAACCACCCGTGCCACGTTCGACCTCAAGATCGCCAAGCTCCCCGTGAGCGAAGAGCGGCATCGATGGCTCCATCCGCGCGCCAACGGCCTGGTCCAGGAGACCTATCGCCGCGAGCCGGTCAAGTTTCTCTCCTGGTCTCGCCCGGGATACGATGCGTCGAGCGTCCTGACCGCGTTCGGCGTCGAGGCGGTCTCCGAGACGCACACAGCGCCCATTGCGGCGCAGGCTCCTGCGTCGCACGGCACGCACAGCGGTTCAGGCGGGATCTTGCTGCTGGTTGTTGCTGTCATTGCGGCCACGATGGGTGTGCTCTTGCTGCGCCGCAGATCGGCGAGACGCCGGCGCACAAATTCCGATAGAAACCGGTGAAAATTACGTAGTTGCCACAATTGACGACCTTTCCCAAAAGCGGGAAATTCGTCTGCATGACACCCTTGCATTCAGACACCTCGACGAAACACGCAGCTCTCCAAAACCTCCAGTGATCTTTTGCTCGACGCACATGCGGCCCGTCGTTCTCGGGGTGAATCGATCCCCGCAGAGCGCCGGCAGTTCTCCAACGCATGCGGTGCAGCGCGCGGCAGTCGTCTGCAGATAGGCCGGATCGGTGCGGGAAGGGCCGATCGGAAGAAGGACTCAACATCCAATTACAGGGAGGTATCTTATGAAGAAGACGGCATTACTTCTGCTTCTGGTCCTCGGGCTCAGCAGCACGGCGCTGGGCTATTGTCCGGTGTGCGTGTCGGTGGGCCCGGCGTGTCCATCCTGCGATGATCCCGTGGCGCTGAGCATCGAGGCGTGCGTCGCAGGCACCTGCACGGCGCCGTGCAACGTGAAGGTGTGCGTCAATCCGTGCACCCGCATCATCACCGTCGAGGTCGTGGCGAACTGCACATGTGCCTGCGGCTGCACACCTTTGACGCTGTCCGGCGGCGACTTGAATCTTGGCACGCTGCCCTGCGGCATGTACATGGTCGTGGTCAAGGTCTACCGTCAGTGCACTGACGGCTGCTGCGGCAATCCCTGCGGCTGCCCGCCTGTCTTCTGCGGCATGGCGATGAAGTCCTTCAAGGTCGTCTGCGACTGCTGCGGCTGCTATCCCTGCCGCTGCATGTTCTGCTGGCCCTGCTGGTGCTGCCCGACGAATAATGTGGATTAGACCCGGTAGCTGTCGTTCCAGATTGAACCAAGAGCGGTCCGGACGGCTGCGCTCCGCGGGGCCTTCCGTCCGGGCTTACGAGGAGGAGGCCCTTCCCCACAGAGGAGGGTGACTTTTTCTTGGGCTAATTGCGCGGCAGCAGGTCGATGTCTTCGCGCTGGAGCAGTTGGATGATGTCGGCCTTGCTCGGCAGGGCTTCGAGGCCGCCGAACTTCGTGCAGGCCAGGGCGCCCGCGGCCGAGGCAAACTTCACCCCTTCGCGAATGTCGTCGCGGACGGCGCAATAGGCGGCCAGGGCGCCGGCGAACGCCGCCCCGCTGCCGGTGTGGTCGACCAGGTCCACCTCGAACGCCGGAACGTGGTCGGCCCCGCTGCGATCGACGACCATGCACCCGCGACGGCCCATCGTGATTACGGCGCAGCGCGCCCCGCGCGCCACGAGTTCAGAGCCGATGAGCTTGGCCGTGCGGATGGTCGCCGTCGACTGGTCGGTGATGTCGGCGGCTTCGTAGAGATTGGGAATCAGAACGTCGGCGGCAAAGTATTCGACGGGCAGGTCCAGCCCCTTTCGACTCTCCTGCTCGGTCGGCCGGGACGGATCGAAAATCACCTTCGTGCGGTGCAGCTCGCAGCAGCGCAGCGCTCGGGCGATCGCCTCCTGCGGCAGGCAGCCGTGCATCAGGCAGACCTCCGCTTCGGCGATCAGCTCCTCGGCCGCGTCGATATCCGCCGGCAACAGGGCGCAGTTGGCGCCCGAGTAATGGCAGCAGGCGTTCTCCCCCTCGGCGTTGACATGGGTGACGACGACGCCGGTGTTCTTGGCGGGGGCCGTATACACGTAGTCGACGTTGACCTTGTAGTCGGTCAGGATCTTCTTCGCCAGCGAACCGAAGGAATCGCCCCCGACCTTGCTGATCAGATGCACGCCGCAGCCAAGCAACGCCACCTGGACCGCCTGCAACGGCCCGGGACCGGCCAGCGAATAGGACAGGGCCGAACCGCTGACGGACTGGCCGGCGGAGGGAATCTTGACGCACTTGAAGGCCATGTCGATGTAGGTGCTGCCGATCACGACGATCTTGGGAATCCGTTCCACCATAGCTAACCTCTGGCAATCATCTCTCTTGGCGGCGTCAGTATAGGCTTGCGGCCGGCGAAACACAACGTATTTTCGGACGCCGACGCCGTATCACCCTTCTGAAGGCCCTATCGGTCAGATCGGCTGGCGTCTTAACCACTCTTCGACCACGAGGGTACGAGTGGACGGTCTAACACGCCACTATACATGTTGGTCGCCTGGCTGAGCCGACAGCCGATGCAAGAAGCGACATCAAAAGAAATACCTGCTCTTCTGCGAATTTATGCTTGAAAAAAGACGTCCCGACGTCTACTCTGTCGTCATGCTTCAATCACAAATGAGATACGCACCCGGACGTGTTCGCGATGCCATTATCCACGTGGTATCCATGTCCACACGCCCACTTTCTATCAAGGAAATCGAGGAAGGTGTTCGTCAAAGACTTGGGGAGACTCCAACTTCGTCCGTGCGCTCCTACCTCCGGCTAAACACGCCAGCAGTATTTGTCCGCGAAGCACGAGGCTGCTATGCAATCCGACGAACGCCCGTAGGTGTCATTCAAAGGGAGTTCGACCAGATGCAGCAGTGGCGGGAGCCTTTCCACTTCGGAAAGACCACGCTGATCCACGCAGATTGCTTTGACTGGCTAAGAGAGTTGCCTGACAACACCATTCACGCCGTTGTGACGGATCCTCCCTATGGGTTGCACGAGTATACAGCGGAACAGCAGGCCAAACTACGCAACGGCAAAGGGGGTGTATGGCGGATTCCGCCTTCGTTCGATGGGCACATGAGATCGCCGTTGCCGAGGTTCACCACCCTTAGCGCCGAGCAACGAGCGTATCTCCGCACGTACTTCACGGAGTGGGCGAGACTCGTGATGCCGAAACTCGTGCCCGGCGCGCACATTGTCGTGGCGTCCAATCCACTGCTCTCGTATATCGTTTCCGGAGCGCTGGCTGACGCCGGGCTGGAGAGACGCGGTGAGATCATTCGTTTGACCATGACTATGCGCGGGGGTGACCGCCCGAAGGCGGCACATGACGAGTTCCCCGAGATCAGCGTGATGCCTCGCTCGATGTGGGAGCCTTGGGTTGTATGTCGCAAGCCACTTGAGGGCAGAGTGCAAGACAACCTTCGAAAGTGGGGGACGGGAGGTTTTCGTCGCCCGTCCAAGGATAAGCCTTTTGGTGACGTGATCCAGTCCGCTCCTACGCGCAAGACGGAGCGCAGCTTGGCACCCCACCCAAGTCTCAAACCCCAGGAATTCCTTCGCCGGGTGGTCCGCGCGGTCTTGCCACTGGGAAACGGCAAGATCCTGGACCCCTTTGCGGGAGCGGGATCGACACTCGCAGCCGCGGAGGCGGTCGGCTATGAGAGTGTAGGCGTGGAGAAGGATGAGTATTTCTTCCTTATGGCACGTGAGGCAATCCCGAGACTAGCTCGGATTTGCCTGAACTCGAGACCCTAGTGTCGATAGATCCAGTTCTCTCTGAGTTTCTGGATTCCCTCCCTGTGCAAGGTTGCCGTTCGCGTTCCAAGTTCACCCCGGGGGTTCTTCCGGAAATCCTCTGTTGTGACGCGCCCCAAGTACACTTCGGTGAAAGTCATGGGCCGACGTTCGGCAGCCGGCTCTGACTGCACGTCAACATCGTAGACGAAAACGCACATCCACTGTTCGCGTGCTCCATGTGTATCGACGGCACCGCCTGTCTTCCTAGTCGTCTTGACCTCGACGCCCTCTGTGCCAGCCTGAACGCAGTTGCCGGGGTAAACCCCCTGTACGACTAGATCTGGGTGACCATTGAAATATCGGTTCTCCCTCAGGACGCGCGAGTGTTTGGCAAGGCTCGCGGTCAGCATATCGGACAGAACCCCCGACATGATCGCAGGCCGTAGCATGTCGTCAAGGCGCTGTAGTCCTCTCTGGGTGAGAAGGGCGTTCACATCGTAGAAGAAATCGTAGACATCCTGCATCGCCATCTGGAAGTCCTCAAGACGTAACTCATACGGCAGGACTGCACTCTTGTTGAACTTGGTGACATCCACTCTATTTCGAAGAATCGCCATAGTCTGCACCACTGAAGCATGGCATGCACAACACTGCGCGCGAGTTCAACAACGGACGACCACATGGCCTCCGTTTCCTGTGTACGCGCATGGTAAGACGCCGATGCCAAAGCGCCAAGGTCTTTCTCTTCATGCCGCATAGGTTACACGTCGCGCCCAGCCCACGTCTTATTCGGGCCCTATCGGTCAGATCGGCTGGCGTCTTAACCACTCTTCGATCACCCGCACGATGTAGTCGATCTCGTCGGCCGACAGCGCCCGGCCCTGGGTGATCCCATGCCATTTGGCCAGGCAGCCCCGGCAGCACGTGGCGGTGGCGTGCTGGGCGATGAAGACCGGATGGTTCCGCATTGGGGTCTGCTTGCCGTCGTTGGCCGGCTCGGCGTCCGCCAGGCGAGTCTCGACGAACTGCCGGGCGTGCGTCAGGATCGTCTCGATCCCCCGCTGCCGCAGGTACGCCGCCTCTCTGGCCCCCAGCCGAAACCGGCGGCGAAACCCCGACCGCCCCAACGCCGCAAACAGCTCATCCATCTGCCGCATAGCCGCGCCGTCCTGGTACACCGTTCGACAGAATTGGTTCAGGCGGGGACGCCGACGGCGGACATGTAGATGACGCTTTCGTTGGCGCCGTCGAGGTGGAGGATCTGGTTGATCTCGTCGTCGAACAGGGCGCCGATCTGGCAGGAGCCCAGGTGCAGGCTGACGGCGGCCAGGGCGAGGTTCTCGGCGATGTGTCCGGCGTCGAGATAGACGTAGCGATAGGCCCGCTGGCCGTACTTCCACTTCGCCCGCTCGAACAGCGCCGTCCAGACGAACACCGCCGCCGCCTCGGCGCACATCGCCTGGCCCAGCGCCGCCATCGCGACGGCGCGGTGCAGATCGTCCACGACCAGTTGCTCCAGCCTGTGCTCGCGGATGGCATAGTGGTACAGGCCGCCCTTGAGCGTCTCGACCTCGTTGGCGATGAGGTAAGTCTCGATCGGATAGAGCGCTCCGGCCGACGGCGCGGTGCGGAACGCGTAGCCGTCCTCGGTCCGCGCGATCCCCGTCGACGCCCAGAGCAGATACGCCACCTGACCCAGGCTCAGCGGCTCGGCCAGGAACTCGCGCACGCTCCGGCGCGTCCGCAGCGCCTCGTCGAGCGGCATGAGCCCTTCCGGCGTGAAGGTGGGCAGAGCCACCTTCGCCACATCGGGATAGCTCTTGTACAGCTCCGGCTTGGCCGCCCAGTCCAGCCGCCGGTCCTCCATCCGCTCCGGGAAGTACTTTGTCTCCCGCTGAAACCGATCACCAACGTTTTCCATTCGTTTGTCCTCACAGAGAACCCAGGCAAACCATGATGCCAACCGAAACACGCCCTGCCAACGAAAAAACCCCTCCAGCGCCGCTGTCCGGGCGAGGCATGCCTCGCTCCTACTATTGGCCCGTAGGGGCGACGTCCCGATGGCCATCGGGATCGCCCTAAACCCTTTCGCAGAGGGCATGTGGCAGCCTCAAGTCCGCAGGACTTGGGGATGGTTCCGTGCATGCGCCACCTTCCGCCATCGCCTCGGCAGGCAGGTCCGCCATCCCCACGAGAGATAACGCCTCGTCCCGATGGCCATCGGGATCGCCCCTGGCCGTTTCGCAGAGGTTCGAGGACAG
>CAZNSM010000042.1:17351-21014 GCA_964575615.1 uncultured Pirellulales bacterium
CGTCCCGATGGCCATCGGGATCGCCCCTGGCCGTTTCGCAGAGGTTCGAGGACAGACGCCGTTGAGCCTGACGGAAAACTTTCCATTCTTGTGCCTCGCCCGGCCGGGTGTATAATAGGGCCGGGAGCATGAACGATGAGAGGCGGATTGGACCACAGGTCAGGCCGGCGCATTCGCTGGCACAGCGGACCGGCAGCGAGCCAGAGGATCGCCCGTGAAGCAGGAGGGGTCAATCAAGAGCCGGCGCCGTCTCGCGCCGACAACTCTGCCTCCCCAATCAGCAATAATCATTCATCAATAATCAATTCCAAGGCCTTCACCCTGATCGAGCTGCTCGTGGTGATCGCTATCCTCGTGCTGCTCATGGCGCTGCTGCTGCCGGCGCTGTCGCGTGCGCGCAAGCAGGCGCAGGCGGTGGCCTGCCAGGCGAATCTGAAGCAGTGGGGGCTGCACTTTGCCACGCTCGCCAGCGAAAACGACGGCCGTGTTCTGGAGTGGGAAACGGACTTCAATTTGTTCATGTCGAACGTCAGGCAGACCGGGTCCTGGCTCTACTGGGGTCCCATGCGGGCGCCCGATCCGCTGGCCGAGAGCGTTACCCGCAAGATGCGTCTGTGTCCCAGCGCCGGCAGGCTGTCCAGCGATGCGTTCGAGCTGAAGGATTACGATGCGCTGGATGCAGAGCTATATGCCGGCGGCACCTTCCTGGCCTGGGGCCAATGGCTTGCCCGGATGCCTGGGGCCTCTCCTGTGTGGGACTGCCCGAACTACAGCAGCTATGGTATGAACCGCTGGTACTGGAAGACGGAGCCGACTGAACCGCTCGACCGCCTCGCGCAGGAGAACATGTGGCGCACGATCCACGTACGCGGCGCCGCTCGCATCCCGCTCATGCTCGACAGCACCTATCAGGGTTCCGGCCCGGGCCTGGCGAATCAGTTCCCGCCCCAGCAGGACGCGGTGCCCCTCGCCACCCAGGGATGTGCGATGGCGCATTCGTGCATCAACCGCCACCATGGCGGCGTCAACGCCGTCTTCATGGACGGCTCGCTCCGCAAGGTGGACCTCAAGGAGTTGTGGACGCTCCAGTGGGCCAAGTGGTACGACACCGCCGGACCGTGGACCAAGGCCGGCGGCGTCACGCCCGCCGACTGGCCCGCCTGGCTGCGGAAGTTCAAGGACTACTGAGATGAGGAGTTGCGACTTTGTCATTCCGACCGGAGGACTGCCAAAGGCAGGCCGCAGTGGAGGAATCTGGCTGCGAATGGCAAGCGCGCTTGATCTCTGGCCAGACCCCTCGACTGCACTTCGTTCCGCTCGGGGTGACAAAGGCGGCAGTAGGGTCTGCACGCCACACCATTCCAGGCAAACAGCCGCATCGCGCCGCCACCGCCGTCGGGCCTGGATTTGCCCCATCCGCCCTGCCCGCCGGGGGCGGAAAACGACGCAAAACGCCTCGCACCGGCCCGACCGAATCCGGAAAAAGCGCCGATTTCTCAAAAAATTCTCCCCCAGACTGCCCGAAAGACGCGCCGGACGCAAGTGCTTTTCTCCGTGTTGCTTAGCTGCATAACAAGCTGCCCGCCAGAGGCCCTGCGAGCACAAATCCACCAAACTATTTTACGAATACACAACAAAACCATTGACGCCGGAGCATGGTCATATGACAATAATCCGCATGGTCGATTGGTTGATACACAACGGATGCGAATCGCCGGCCGGCTCGAAGCGGGACCTGGTCGAGGTGCTGCGTCGGCGGGTGGACCTGCTGACGGGCGCCGAGCGGGCCCTGATGGAGATGTACCTCGACAGCGGCCAGAGCTTCCGTCGGATCGCCCGGCTGACCGGCTCAAACGCCAGCACGGTCGCCCGCCGGCTGCACCGGATCGCCCAGCGACTGACCGACGACACGTTCTTCTGCTGCCTGCGCTACCGCCGGCGGCTGCGTGTCAGGGAGCTGGCGATCCTCCGGGATTATTTCGTCCGCGGCCTGTCGATCGGGCACATCTGCGCCGCCCGCAACATCAGCCGCTACTGCGTGCGCAGCGCGATTCGCAAGGCCCGTCGCCTTGCCGCGTTGTACCGCTGCGAACACCTTTCCAAGGAGAATTGTCCATGTCCATCTACACCGTCAAGAAAGAGTTTGACTGGGCCGGACCCGTCAGCGAGCGCGTCGTGAAGCTCTGCCGGATGTTCGGCGTCACGCTCGAGCGGCTCGTCGACAGAGGTCCCGTCCATCAGTGCTCGCTCCAGATCGAGCCGGGCGACATCGTTTGCATCACCGGCCCTTCGGGCTGCGGCAAGAGCGTTCTGCTGCGCGAGCTGGAGCAGAGCATTCCCGCTTGCGACCGCATCAACCTCGACGACATCCAGTTGCCGGACGACCGGACGGTGATCGATTGCTTCGACAGCGATATGGTCACGAGCCTGCAAACGCTGACGGCGGCGGGCCTGGGCGGCGTCTTCGGCCTGGTCAATCGGCCGGGCCTGCTGAGCGATGGACAGAAGTACCGCTTCCGGCTGGCCCGAGCGCTGGCGATGGCCAGGCCGTTCGTCTTCGCCGACGAGTTCTGCTCGGAGCTGGACCGCATCACCGCCGCAACGGTCGCCTTCAACGCCGCCCGCTTCGTCCGACGCGCCAGGACCACGCTGATCGTCGCCACCAGCCACGACGACATCCTGATGGACCTGTCGCCCGATGCGCTCGTGGTCAAGGACTTCACCAGCCCCGCCCGGGTGATCTACAAAGCGAGGCATGTATGATTGCGAATCGACATGGGTGGCAGCCTCAAGCGCAGCTTGGGGATGGTTCATTCCAGAGGACCATCCCCATCCCGGCGCGCCGGGATGAGGCTGCCAGGCGCAACAACCTGCAACCGCAACCGCAGCCGCGCTGTTCGCTCCACGCCAAGCTCGAGGTGGTGCCGGGCGAGGCGGCGGACTACGCGTCGCTGGCGGCGTATCACTATCGCGACGAGCGGCCGACCGCGATCAAGGCGGTGTTCCTGCTGCGGCCGAAGCGCCCGCTCGGCTCGTTCGGCACGCAGCCGGCGGGGGTGATCGTCTACGGCATGCCCAACCCGCGCGTGGCGCTGCGCCGCGTGGCGACCAACGGGCTGTTCGCGAACCTCGACCGGCAGACCGAGCTGGCCCTGATCAATCGCAACGTCCGCTGCATCGCCCGCGTGATCGTCGAGCCGCGTTTCCGAGGGATCGGCCTGGCGACCCGGCTGGTGCGCGAGACGCTGGCGCGAATGGAGACGCCGATTATCGAGGCGCTGGCCGTCTGCGGGGCGGTCAATCCGTTCCTCGAACGCGCGGGCATGACGGCCTTCGCGCCGCACGTCGATGCGTATCACGCCGAGCTGATCGAGGCGCTCAGCGCTGTGGGCATCGAGGCAGGGGCGAATGAGGATTGCCCGGTGAGGGCGAATGATGATTCGCCCCTACGGATTGACGCGAAGGCTCTCCAGCAGCGGATCGAGGCGCTGGACGGCGCACGGGCCGCCTTCCTCGAACGCTCGATCCAGCGCTTTCTCAAAAGCCACGGCAGCCGCCGGACGATGCCGCCCGGGCTCGAACGAACGCGATACATCCTGACCCGGCTGACGAGCCGACCGAGGTACTACCTCTGGCGCCATCCCACCCTGGAGGTGACCTGGC
>CAZNSM010000042.1:21114-22788 GCA_964575615.1 uncultured Pirellulales bacterium
GATTCGATGACGATGCAGATTCGACAGATCGCGCTATCGCGGCTGGCGCCGCACCCGGACCACGCCAATCGCATGAGCCGGGCCGCCTTTCGCAAGCTGTTGCACCACATCCAGCAGACCGGCCGCTACGAGCCGCTGGTGGTCCGCCGCCACCCGCACGAGCCAGGCCGCTTCCAGATCATCCACGGCCACCACCGATTCGAGGCGCTGCGCACGCTGGGACGCGCCAAGGCCCAAGCCATCGTCTGGAACGTCGACGACGAGCAGACGGACCTGCTGCTGGCGACACTGAACCGATTGGCCGGCCGGGACCAGCTCGACCGAAAGCTCGCGATCCTGCGGCGACTGCGCGACCGGCGTCCGCTCCGCGAGCTGGCCAAATTGCTGCCTCAGACGCGAGGCCAGTTGGAGCGATTGACCGCCGGGCAACCCACCGCCGCGCGGAGCCGGAGCAGGACGTATGCTTTTGCGACGCCGATGGTCTTCTTCGTCGACGACGAGCAGCAGGCGATCATCGAGCGTGCCCTGACCGCGCTGGCCGAGCAATCGCGCGAACCCACGAAGGCCGCCCGGCGCGCCGCGGCGCTGACCCGACTGGCGGCTGCATCGTCCGCAGGGGCGAATCATCATTCGCCCCTACCGGCCAACCATGATGTGCCCGAACCGATGAAGAGGGCTTGACCGATGACGTACGAGACGATCGCGATTCCCGGCGGGTTCATCAAGCTGATGCGCAGCGACGCGACGCGTGAGTTGCTCAAAGACCCCAAGGCGTTCACCCTGTATACGCAGATCGCTCTGCGCGCCCGGCGCACCAACGACTTCAACATCCACGGCTTGGCGCCCGGCCAGGCCCTCATCGGCGACTGCGAGAACTGCGGGCTCAGCCAGCAGGAGTATCGCCGTGCGAAGATCCGTCTCGAACGCTATGGCTTGGCGCGCTTCGAGGGAACGAGCAAAGGAACCATCGCTACACTCTGCAGCACAGTGATTTACGACATCAATGTCACGACCTTGGAACAGGTACAGAACGAGCAAGGAACAAACGAAGAACGAACGGGGAACGACCAGAGAACGACTATCAAGAATGAGAAGAATGAAAAGAAGGAGAAGAAGGGAAAGGCCCACCATTTTTATTCTTCTCGGTCAGCAGACAGTACACCAAGAACGTTTGAGGAGATGGACCACGACCGCGCCAGGCAGGCGATGGCCGGGGCGCAAAAGGAGTTTCTGACCGATGACAAAGCATGAGTTTGCGGCGTGGTTCGCCGAGCAGGTGCAGCCGCGATGGCCGTCGTGGCAGGTCAACGGCGTTCTGCTGGGCGACTGGTACGCGGCGCTGGGCCGCTGCGACGTCGCGACATTGACCGAAGCGGTTCGTCGTCACAAGATCGACGACGACCGGACCGCGCCGAGCATCCGGCTGGTGCGGGCGCAGGTGCGGCGGATCGCCGACGCCGGGCTCTCTCGCAGCACAGCGACCGACCGCACCGTGCCGCCCGAAGACAGGGTGACCGCCCACGAGTTCTGGCGGCAGGTGCGCACCACATTCGACTGGGAGCAGCGGCTCGCCCTGATGACCCAGCAGATCAAGTTCGATCCGCACGCCCGCGACAAGGACCCGCAGGCCTACGACCGGCTCATGGAGCACCGCGCCGCACAGACCGCCGGCAC
>CAZNSM010000042.1:22888-28440 GCA_964575615.1 uncultured Pirellulales bacterium
GCATCAGGCCCATGACGTCCCAGGCCCACCAGCTCTGGACAATCTGGCCGTCGGCGAAGCGGTACATGGTGTGCCCCGAGAACCTGACCGATCTGCCGGTGGGCGGGATGCCTGCCAGATCGCCGCCGTGCGTGCCGGTAACGGTCCAGTAGGCCATCGCCTTGTCCCCTTCGGCCACGATCTCGTGCACGGTGCAGTGCAGGTCGGGCAGGGCCTCCAGTTCGACGAAACGCGTGATCATCGTCTTGTTGACTTCCGGATCTCCTGGATCGCCGGTGAGCGGCGAGGGCGGCAGCCACGCATAGTCCTCGGGCGTCGGTCGCGGCGGGCTAGCGGCGCCGAGCTGCTGCATCAGGCCCAGCGCGTCCCAGCTATTCCAGGTCTCCTGAACCCTGCCCTGCGCAATGCGGGCCATGGCGATCGCGGTGACCGTGACTTTCTGGCCCGTTGCAGGGATGCCCATCAGTTCGCCCTGCTGGGTTCCCGTCCCTGTCAGGCGTGTGACGACCATGTCGGCCTCGCCGATCTGATCGTCCACAGTCCAGTGGATGTCGGGGATGGCGGCGCGATAGGTAGCGACCAGGTACTTGAAGGCCGCCGGTCCGGCCAGATCGCTTGCACTCAGTCCATGAAGAACCGCGTCGGGAGCGAATACCTCGTCTGCCACATTGAGTGCGCCCTGATTCCAGATCTCCTCAAACACGCGATGTTCAACGGCCTTGTTGGCCTCGACGTCGGGCGTGGGGATGATGGGCTTTCCGAACAGCTCGACTTCGGCGATCTGCATGCTGTTGACCGAGCCGCCGGCGGGGCCTCGAATGGCGGTGAAGAGGACCTGATAGTAGGAGTACGCCGCAGCGTTGTTCAGCACGATGGGCGTAGCGTTCTTGGTGAAGCGCGGCCATTCCGTCGCGCCGGCGAAATCGACGATGTCCCGGCTGGCGATCAGCGTGTACGGCCCGTCGATACTGCCGTTGGAGCCGTACAGCTCGAACGCGATCGGATCGCGACCGGGGACATCGTTGGCGGTGGTGAACGTCACGCCCGTCACGACGGTCGGACCGACGCTGGGCTTAACGCGCATACCCGTCGGTCCGGCGTCGGGAACGAAATCGCCTTTGAAGTGCAGGTACTTCGTATTGACGTTGTCGTCGATCGCCAACGCGGGCGTTTCGGCCGCCGGCCAGTCGCCATCGTTGGGCACACCTTGAACCAGATCGCCCGGCGCGGTGACATCGGCCATGTAGCCGGTAAGGAACAGGATCTCGCCGGCCGACAGCGCGCGGTTGTAGATCCGCACTTCGTCGATCGCGCCGATCCAGTCGCAACTCCAGCCGTCCGAGCCGATCAGCACCGGCGTCGGGCTGCTGGTGATCGCGCCCATGGGCGTCGATTCGGTGGCCTGGCCGTTGAGATAGGCGGTGAGCGTTTCGCCGTCGGCCGAGCAGGCGATGTGATGCCACTCACCCTGCGCCAGGTTCTGGTTGACATAGGCCCAGGCCCTCGGCGAGGTATTGAACGTGAACGCCATGTAGGGCTTGGCGCTGCCCCAGCCGTAACGCACCTGCCAGCTCCAACTGGGGTTGGCTGTGCTGAACGCCTTGGCCATCGGCGCGGTCTCCGTGCCCTGGCCCTCCGGGTCCTCGGCGTCCGGGCGGATCCACAGCGACAGCGAGATCGGACCGGTGATGTCGAGCAGGGCATTGTGAGCCACCTCGATGTAGTCCCCGTCCCCGTCGAACTCCATCGCGCCGCCGATGATTCCATCGGTCAGCCTGGTGTCGCCCATCACTACCCCGTCCAGACCGTTGCCCGACGCATCGCTGGCACCGGCGTCCAGCGGATAATACGCCACCAGCCCTTCGCTGCCCGGATCTGCCGGCGTCACCGCCGTCAGTTGGATGATGGTCCCCAGCATGTCGCAGGCGCACCAGGCTTCCACGATCTTGCCGTCGGCAATGCGGGCGATCGTGATGCCCGTTTGCACGACCGGCCTGCCGAGCGCGATGTGCGTTCCCGCAAACGTCCAGCGAGCGGCGACCCTATCGGCCTCGGCGATGATGTCCTCCACCGGCATGCGAAAACCGGGGAACGCGCCGAAGCACTCCTCGGCTGCGAATTGTCTGTAGCTCGCCAGATCCGTAACGTGGGGCCGAGCCGGATCGTGGTACACGAAGTCGGGCGCGTAGATCTCGTCCAGCACGGCCAGGAGCGCATCGACATCGCCCTGATTCCATGCGTCCAACTCCCGCCGGAACAGCGCCTTGTTCGCCTCCGGCTCGCCAGGGTCGCCCGATACGCCCGACGGTGTGCCCCAGGTGAAATCTTCCGGGTTGGCGCGCTGCATCGCGGGAGGCCCCTCGGGCGAAGGTGGTATTGCGCCCAGTTGCTGCTGGACGCCCAGCACGTCGTACTCCCACCATTCTTCAGCAATCTTGCCGTCGACGAAGTGGAAGAAGATGATCCACGTGTTCGTGTAGGGGATACCGGCCGGCGGCACCTTGCCGCCCGCGGTGAAGCGTCCGACGACCGTATCGTCCTCGGCCAGGAGATCCTCCAGAACGACCTGCCAGTCAGCCAGAACGGCGCCTGCGTTGATCACCTCGACCCGGTAGCCGGCCAGATCGCTGGCCTGGGGATAGTGGGGCGCGTGGCAGGTGAAGCCAGAGGCGAAGATCTCGTCAGCGATGGCCTGATCCGCCGTTTGGATCATCGGCAGCCAACGATCCCGAATCAGCGCCTTGTTCGCCTCGGTGTCGGCGACGGCCGAGCTGCACAGAAACAACAGGGCAACGAGCCACAGGCAGGCTGTGTCTTTTCGTATGAACATGATCACACCTCCAATTCTTGTGCACCAGGATGGGATGTACGGAAAGCCATGCGGTAACGCATGTTCCGCGATGATCGAGGCGGGCCTCTGTTCTGGTTCATGGCGCCGACCCTCCGGACCAGGACGCATCGGCCGCGATGGGCTCGGGGTCTGAGCCTGCGGCCACGCCGACACGAGCCATCGTAGGAATGCGCTGCGGCCCGTGTCCATTGTGGGGACTACGTAATTTGTGGATTCGAGGACGATAGAAATAGAACGGGCACGGCTGTGGCGAAGCCTTTCGTCTGGTCCCTGAGCGGGGTACGCCAACGCCGTGCCCGACTCCATCCGCGAATCGTCTCTATCGCCAATTCTATCGCCGCCCGACCCGCCCACCATTGGGGAAACTACGTATTTTTACATCGCTCTGACCGGTCCCCGCGCTCGGCCCGACCTGCGGTCCCTTCGAGGGGGCTTGTCTATCTATTTTGCCCGGTTTTTTGGCCCAAGCCACTTGGCAAAACCTCGCCAGGACGGTACAATAGCATGTTGAGGTTGTGGGTGGTCGAGGTCACGGCCGGCCGGAACGCAGCACCACGCAGGGGCATTCACACAGACGACGGATCGCCGGGCAGGGTCCCTCGCCTGTCCGAATCGTGAGAGTGGGATGTCGAACAACAACACGGCGCTCATGCGGCGCCGGGACCGGCAGTGGGAGACAGGGCGATGAGAACAAGGCATGTTGCGTTCGGATTGGTGCTGTGCGTTATGTGTTGCTTTTCGGCGGCTCATGGCAACCTGATCACGATCGGGACCGCCGACTACGCGGGCGGTAGTTACAAGCTGATCTACGAAGACACCCAGAACCTGGTCTGGCTGGATTACGTCAACACGGATTCCGACTGGACGGACCAAGCGTTGTGGGCTTTGGGCTTGAATGTGCCCGGTGTGCTGACCTACCACCTCAATCCCGGAATAGCCGTGGACTGGGCCACGGATTCCTGCTGGCGGTTGCCAAAAACCGTGGACGGACCATACGTATTCGGTTACGACGGCACCACTACCGCTGGCTTTAACATAACGACCAGCGAAATGGGGCACCTGTTCTACGAGTCTCTCGGGAACAAAGGGTTTTACACAACCACAGGACAAGAGTGGCCTTCGGGTACTTCTTGGGGCCTGATCAACCACGGTCCGTTTGAGAACTTGGTGGCCGGCGTGTACTGGTCGGGCACCGAATCCGCTTTTGACACTCGAGGCCCATGGCATTTCCAATTCGGCAGCGGTTGTCAAGACATAGAGCCTTACGTCCTTCTCGCCATGGACAGCGGTCTGGCGGTCCGTGAGGGGACGGTGTCACTGGTCCCGGTGCCGGGGGCGGCCTTGCTGGGTGTGCTGGGTCTGGGCTACGCCGGGCTGCGCCTGCGCCGCCGACGGGCGCTGTAGCCGGCGGTGTGCGTCAGGGGGCAGGGGCTCCGGCGGCCTCTTCGCGGCGGATTTGCTGGTGCCGGCGGTTGCCGAAGATGATCCCCGCGGGCAGCAGGATGCCGTAGGGAATCCACAGCAGCCAGCGCCACGGGCTGGGCAACATCAGCATCAGCACGAGGAACGTCACGACCGCGATCCAGGTGACGATCGCGGCACGGACCATGAACCGCCGCTCGCGCGGGCCGTGGGTGTTGCGAATGCTGTAGTATGTCCCGATGACGCCGCCGGCCAGGCCGAGCACGACGCCGAGCACACCACCGATCCAACCGCCAAGCTGATTCGGACTCATGCCAATCACTCCTTTGCCTTCTTGTACGGCCCGATTGCAGGTGTACGCGCACCAGAATATCGCCAAGGGGGTGCCGCGTCTATTCGAGAAGGCCCCGGACAGCGGAGGGGTGGACGCCGGCGGCGTCGGCGATCTCGCGGATCGTCGTGGTCCTGGTGGCGGTGACGCCGGCAGTGCGGAGTTTCTCGATGGCGACATCGGCGTCGATGCCGGCGTCGGTGCAGTATTGCTCGAGCGTCATGCGTCCGAAGCCGGAACCACCGCCCCCGCCCATACCTCGGCCGCCGCCCGCGCCGCCCCCGCCGGGTTGGCCCGCGCCGCGTCCGTGTCCGCGATGCTCAGCGCCGATGGCGATATTGTAGAGCGCTTCCGGCGTCATGCCGTTCGCGGCCGCCAGCTCGCCGACGATCGCATCGGGCGAATCGACCGCGATGTTCCGCGCCCGCAGGTTCTCCAGCATCGTGTCGAGCGAGATGCCCTCAACGTGTTCGGCCAGCGCCGCCAGCGAGAGCAATTCCATGTGGGGAATGGGCGGACGGCGTGCGGGATCGTCCCAACTGTATTTGATCGACTCGCCCCAGGCGACCAGCGACGAGAACGGCCGCCAGTTCGCCAGCGTGGCGACCAGCAGCACGGCGCAGATCAGCAGCGACAGGGCCCATTCGGCGCGCAGGGCAAAGCCCCGGCGGACCTGGCTCTGGCAGTAGCGCACCAGGCACGGCCAGTTGAAAACGATGTGTACGACGGCCGCGACCATGAACAGCACGCTGAACCAGATGTGCAGCGCCTGCCACTGGGCCTTGGTCAGGCCGTAGAGCGTCCAGCCGGTCCAGTTGGCGACGCGTCCCGGCGGCACCACGAACAGGATCACGCCGGTGACGCACATCCCGATGAATGAAAGGCCCGTCAGCGTCGAGATGAACGCCCGCCATTGAAATCGCTTGCCGTGTTCCTGTGCCATCGTTT
>CAZNSM010000042.1:28540-31580 GCA_964575615.1 uncultured Pirellulales bacterium
GCAAGCGCCCCCCTGTTGTGCAAAGCCAGTATACCACCGCCGCGCCAGGCCGCAAGGCCCCCGCTCGATTGTGGATGGGCGATGGCGGATTCCGGATTGGTATCTAAGGCCAGCGGTACCGCTCAAAGTGGGCGGCTGCGGACGCAGCAACCGTCGGCCACAGAATCATGAAGAACACGCGCATACCAAGGTCCACAGTCAACTGACCTGCCTATCAGCGGATAAGGCGGCCACCAACTTATCGATTTCGTCCCGCCTCGTAATGAACCCTTGGAACCCCTCATAATCGGGGCCAGCGCTACCGTAATAGATCCAATCCTCGTGAAAGGCTGGCATCAATGCTTCAAGATCCACACCTTGGGCGACCAACGCCGCGAACCGGTTCTTATACAACTGATATCTCAGCCCGTCCGTGCGGCTGCTCTCCCCAGGCAACAGACTGATAACGGTCTTCCGGCTGCGATCGAACAGACCAGCAAATCCGATAGAGCTTCTCGTCGTGTGTTTGCGAAGACATGTCTCAAGGGAAGACACGGCGTATCGATAAAGGTCTCCGACGCCGGCCTCGTCTGCGAGTTGCTCAAGTTCGCCATAGGTGAGATTCGGACGGCGTTTGGAAGTGCCTCGGCTGCGGCTGTGCACTTCTACGGCCGACGGTTCGATCAAAAACACACGGGCGAGAAACTCCGCACCGTCGACCGCACGGAAATACTGAAACGTCGCCGCGTTTATGTTCACACCGTGTTTCTCAGAAAGGTATGTGATGATGCGTTCGGAACTGGCGTCGATCTGTGCACCGACAACGAGCATTCGGTGGTCGCTGTTGAGAGTATCGGGAACGTCGGTCCCAAAGCGATCGCGGAATGCCTGGGCAAACCCTATGTCACGCAGATACGTTTCAGCGATTCTCGTGACAGACTCATTTGACAGATCGGCCACCCAAGATCCATAGTCGAGCACTTGCGCCGTGATCTCCCGTGGCGTCTTGTCTCGCTTGAGCTCCACGGCGACCAGATCGCCTGCCATGTCGATGCATAGGAGGTCGATGTAGCCGCCGAAATCCGTTTCGACTTGCCTGCCGATGATAAGCAGAGCGGGATCGAGTATGGAGATGTCACGCGCAAGCCATTCCTCGAGGCGGGCCTCCAGGTCGAGTGACGCATGCCGTATTTCGCTGAGGTGGTGATTAGGTCCTACTCGCCACAATCGAATTTCGTCCGCCATTCTCTTATTTGTCTCCCGAATCAAGTGTCCAACTCAGTGCTGGTCCTGGAAAACAACGCTGCCCCCCCACTGCGCTCCTGGGCAACGGCAGCGCGCTGCGCTGCCTCGTTGTCGGCCCCGCAGTATACCCGACTTGGTGCCGCTCAGACAATCCACTTGCGGCGGATGTTGCGCAGGCTGATGGCGAAGAGCGCGGCGCAGAACACCGCCAGGGCGCCGAAGTCCAGCGCCGGCGGCAGGTGGCCCGCCCGCCGGATCGCGGCGTGCAGGAGATCGACCCCATAGGTCAGCGGCAGCGCGTACGACAGCGGGCGAAGCCAGAGGGGCAACCGCTCGATGGGGAAGAACAGGCCGCACAGGAAGATCATGGGGAAGCGGAAGAAGTTCGAGAAGGTCTGGGCCTCGAACACTTCCTTCACCGAAACCGCGATGAACAGGCCCAGAAACGTCGAGCTGATCGCGATGAGAACGACGGCCGGAACGAGCGTCGGCCAGTTGACGTCGGACAGGTCCGCCAGAAACGCCGCCAGAACGACCGGCACAAAGGCGTTGGCGACGCCGAAGACGATCGCGCCGGCGGTCTTGGCCAACATCAGCAATTCCAGCGGGATCGGCGCCAGCAGCAGTCGTTCGAACGATCGGCCTTTCTTCTCGAATGTCACGGTCACCGCCAACAGGCTCGTCGTGCCAAACAGGATCGACACGCCGATCAGTCCCGGCAGCAGCACCGGGATGCTGTCCAGACCCGAGCCGGAGCGGATGAAGAACATGCCCGTCCACGCCAAAGGGAACAGCAGGCCCCAACTGATGTTCGGCGGCTTGAGGTAGTAGGTCCGCATGTCCTTGGCCAGGATGTTCCAGAAGACAATCCACGATTTCATGCGCCCGCTCCCATCCTGGGTTTTTCCTTCTCCTGCTTCATCGCCCTGGCCTCGATCCCGGTGACCTGCACGAAGACCTCTTCGAGTGACGGACGCACCCGGCGGGCCTCGAATACCTCGGCGCCCTTGTCCTCGATGAGGCGCAGCAGCGGGCCGACGCGGACGGGCTCGGCCGACTCGACGCGAATGTCGGCCTCGGACAGCGCGCGGCACTCGAGAGAACCGAACTGGCGCGCCATCGTGTCACACAGGGCCGTCGCGTTGCCCGAGACGGCCAACTGCACGACGTAGCGTCCTTCCGTCTGCCGCATGAGCGATTCGACCGTGTCGATGCGCACGATGCGGCCGGAGACGATGAAGGCGATGCGCCGACAGAGGCGCTCGGCCTCTTCGATGTAGTGCGTGGTCAGGAAGATCGTGGTCCCGCGTGCGTTGAGGTCCGCGAGGTTCTGGCGAATCGCGCGGGCGCTGGCGACGTCGATGCCGGTGGTCGGCTCGTCGAGGAACAGGATCTGCGGCTGGTGGATGATCCCGGCGGCGATGGTGAGCTTGCGTTTCATGCCCTTGGAGTAGCCCGCGAACTTGCGGCCGGCGGCCTCGGCCAGCCCGAAGCGCTCCAGCAGCTCGGCCGCGCGGCTCTGCCGGTCGCGCTTGCTCATCCCATAGAGCGCCCCGCAGAAGCAGAGGTTGTCGAAGCCGGTCAGCTCGGGATACAGATTGCTGTCGTCCGGCACCACGCCCATCAGGTGCTGGGCGGCCTTCGGGTCGTGCGTGCAGTCGATGCCGCCGAGGCGGATCGCCCCGCCATCGGGACGCGCCAGGCCGGTCAGCATGTTGATCGTCGTGGTCTTGCCCGCGCCGTTGGGGCCGAGAAAGCCGAACAGCTCGCCTGCCTCGACGGCAAATGTCACGGACTCGACGGCCACCACGTCGCC
>CAZNSM010000043.1:0-19755 GCA_964575615.1 uncultured Pirellulales bacterium
GAGCGCTGGCGTTTCATCGTGACGTGCGACAGCCGGCACGCGCTGACGGGAGTCAACGAGCCCGTCCTGGCGGAGCTGGCGGCCGAGACTGTGCGGCAGGGGGTGGACTTCCTGCTCTACCCTGGCGATCTGGTCCATGGCATGCGAGTCACCTCCGAGCAGTTCGAGCGGCAGTTGTGGAACTGGGTGGCCGTCATGCGACCGGTATACGACGCCGGGATTCCCGTCTATGTCTGCCGGGGCAATCACGAAGTCGGTGATGTGTGGGACCTCGATCCGGGGGTTGCGCCTGACCCGAGCGACAACCACTCGTTGCGCTGGCTCCATGTCTTCGGCAACAGCCTCCATCCGGAGCTGATGCTGCCCGACGACAGTCCCGCCGGCGAAGAGCACATGACCTATGCCTTCGTGCACAAGAACGCGCTGATCGTGGCGCTGGATCAATACGGGGGGCTCCGGCATCGGTTTGTCCACAGCGTCAACCAGAGTTGGCTGGACGAGAGGCTCGGCCGGAACACGCAGCCTCACGTGTTCGTCTTCGGGCACGAGCCGGCTTTCCGGACCTATCACTACGACTGTCTGGATGCATATCCAGCGCAGCGTGACGCCTTCTGGCAGAGCATCCAACAAGCGGGTGGGCGCACGTATTTCTGCGGCCACGACCATTACTACGATCACGGCGCGGTGGATGACCGCGACGGTGTGCCGGACAACGACGTTCACCAGTTGATCGTCGCGACCGCCGGGGCCCCATTCTACACGTGGGAGCCGCCTTACCGGGGCGACAACAGCTACTTCGTTCCTCGGCAGCTCTTTCACGTCACAAGCTACGGGTACATCCTGGTCGCTGTCGATGGCCCGGACGTTACTTTGACCTGGATGGAGCGCAGGGGCGGCGATCCCTTGCTGCTTTCGTCCTACGTGCCGGCGGAGGTGTGGGGATATACGGTCGAGCCCAAACCGGTTGTGCTGTATCCCAATGGAGCCGAACGGCTCGCCGCTTCGCAACCATGCACGGTGCAGTGGCAGACCGTTGGCGGGGCCGGGATCGACGAGGTGGTTATCGAGTACTCCGCCAACGGCGGAGCGACATGGACGTTCGTCGACCATGTGGCCGGCTCAGGCGCGTACGAGTGGACGGTTCCGGCGGTCGACTCGGAGACGTGTCTGCTTCGTGTCCGCGACGTGGGCCGTCCGCAGGTCTACGACGTCAGCGACAGGCCGTTCTCGATTGCCCGGTGCCTCCGGAAGTTCCAGGGCGACTTGGACGGGGACTGCTGCGTCGATTTCGCCGATCTGGCGATCCTGCTGAGTGAATGGCTCGCGTGCGGCGACCCGTTCGACCCGGCGGCCGAACCGCCGCCATAGACCCCGCCCCACCTCTCATCGAAAGCCTGCCCTGCAATTTCCTGTGGCATTGTGCGTCTAATCCCGTAGAATGGCGCGCGTCAATCAGGTGTTTGTCGGTGTAGAATTCACGCCGCGTGCCGGCGATGGCGCGAGGATGCTGGTCTTATGCTCGATATCCAAGAGGAGATCTCCAGGGCGTGCGCCGCGACGGGCGCTCTGCGCCGCGAGACGACCAGGACCGCCGTGAAGGAGTACTTCCGCACGCTCGGTGTGGGCGGTTCGGCGGCCACCGGGGATTTCGACGCGGCATGCGACCGCGCGCTGGGCGTCCTGCGGGCCAATCTCTTCGGTGCCGAAACGATGGCGATTGTCACCGGCGGCCGGGAGCTCGACGAGCAGGCTCTGGCCGGCCTGAAACTCGGTTTCGAGGCGATTGCCAGGCCCTTGCGGATCCCGCGTCCGCCGGTCAGCCGCGAGACGAAGGTCTTCTCCCTCGCTCTGGCAGCGTTGGTTGGCGCTGCGGTCGGGATGCTCGCTTTGGCGCCGCTGCTTCGCTGGGCCTATAACATGCGCGATCTGGGGCTGGTGTTGGGCGGTCCGGCCGGCGCGCTTCTGGCGGTGCTCCTCGTGCATCGCCTGTCGCGACTGCGGCTGCTGCTGCGTTTCTTGCCCGGCCTGTCGTCGGAGGCCCGCTCGCTCTCGGGTCCTGCGCGCAAAGACCACGAAGCGGTCGTGCGCGCCTGTGTCGAACAATGGCTGGACTGGGCGATCCCGGCGCTGACCATGCTGTGCCTGCACGGCTCTTTGCGCCAGGAGCCTGCGACGAAGAAAGACGCCGCCTTCAAGCGGATCGGCAAGCTGATCTACATCCTGCACGGGACTCCGCGAGAGTCGCTGCCGGTGGTAGCGGACGAGCTGATCCAGGAGGCCAAGAACTACGGTTTCGAGGGGCTTGACGGTCCGGCGTTGTTCTCCGTCGAGCGCGACCGACCACGGGACACGATCGTCTGGAACAGCGGGCTTGGCGCCAAATACGAGACTTTCGGTCACATCGTCGAGGGCGACCGCGTGACCGTCGAACGCTCGCCGGTCGTTTTCGAGGGCAAGGTGGTCGAGCGCGGGCTGGTCAGAAAGGTACGAGAGACGGCCTGACATGAACAATCACGGCGTTCTATCTATCGACTTCGGGACTACGAACTCTTACTACTGTAAGTGTCCGGTCGATCAGATCGCGCCGGTCGGCGTGGATTTCGGCTCCGGGCGCGACGGCCTGCCCACCGCCATCCTCTATCGCGGCGACCGCGAGCCCCTTGTCGGCGAGGCGGCGCTGCACGAGTTCGGAGAGGCCTCCGCCCAGGAGCGCAGGCAGTACCGTCTGTGCACGCAGTTCAAGCCTGACATCGCCCAGAGCGCTGAAGCGGCCGAAACCGCCGCCGATTTCCTTCGCACCGTGATCGCTCAGGCCCAGCGCCAGCACATCGCACTGGACCCGGGCGAACAGCACGTGATCTTCGGGATGCCCAGCGAGTCGCAGGGCGACTTCCGCGCGACTCTCACCGAGATCGCTCGCAAGGCCGGGTACGGCCAGGTCCGCCTGCTCGACGAACCCAAAGGGGCGCTGCTCTACCACCTGTGGCGCAAGGACTTCTCACCCGAAGAAGCTCAGCGGGGGATTCTCGTCGTCGATTTCGGCGGCGGCACCTGTGATTTCGCCTTTCTGCAAAGCCTGCGTGTCACCTGCTCCTGGGGCGACATGGAGCTGGGCGGACGCCTGTTCGACGATCTGTTCTTCCAGTGGTTTTGTGAACAGAACCCGGGCGTTTTGCAGGAGCTCCAGGAAACGGGCGACGCCTACTACGTTCATTCGTATTTGTGTCGCGAGGTCAAAGAGTTCTTCTCGCTGACGATGGCGCGGGATCGCTCCGAGGTCGTCAACAAGTCCGTCGGGCGCTACGGCAGTCTGCGCGGCATGGACTGGCCGGCGCTTATGGACCGGGCGAGTCACTATCTGCCAAGCTCGACCCTCGTGGGCCATCTCCAGGGCATGGGCGTGCGATGCCGGAGCGTGACGCAGCGCGAGGAGCCTATCGATCTGGTCGAATGGTTCCGGCGGTCTCTCGTCCAGGGGTTCTCCGACGAGGCCGTCCGGGGCGGCGACATCAGTCTGGTGGTCCTGGCCGGGGGCAGCAGCCAGTGGCCTTTCGTCGCCGACGTCATTGCCGAGACGCTGAGCGTCGATCCAGCGCGCCTGCTTCGGAGTGACCGGCCCTACGCCGTGATCGCGCAGGGGCTGGCGATCCTGCCGGCCTTGCAGAGGCAGTTCGAGCGAACGCGCCAGACGCTGCGGGCAGACCTTCCGCAATTCTGCCGCAACCGGGTCCGTCCCCTTGTCGAGCGCGTCACCGGCATGTACATCTCCGATGTCGCCACGGATGTGACGTCGGAAGTCTTCGACAAGTCGATTCGGCCGGTTCTGGAGGACTTTCGAGACAAGGGGGGTTCGGTGAGCGCCCTGCGCGAGACGGTTTCCGCGAACGTCAAGGCCGATGAGGACCGACTGAGGGAGATCATCGAGGAGCGGATGCGAACGTTGAGTCTGGGCTTGCCCGGACAGCTCAACGAGCTGCTGGCCGACTGGTTCGGTTCCTATGGTCTGAGCGTGGGCGACAAGCCGGTCGGGGACGGCCGGTCTGTGTCTGTGCAGAGCGACGTGATCGGTCCGGAGACGCCGGACCTCTATGGCGGGATCATGGAGACCGTCGGCTGGTTTGTGGTGGGTCTGGCGACCAGCGTCGGCGCGATGGTCTGCGGCGGGGCGGGCACGGCCCTCGTGGCGACCGGGCCGGTCGGGCTGCTGGCCGGGGCGCTGCTCAGCGCCGTGGCCGCGTTTCTGGCGGTCCGTTACGGCAAGACCAAGGCCAGAGAGCTGGCCGACAACTGGAACGCCCCGGCGTGGGTCATCAGGACCGTCATGACGCCGTCGCGAATTGCCAAGGCCCGCCAGCAGTTCAAGTCCCGGCTTGAAGAGACGCTCCGCCGCGAGACCGCCGGCCTCCAGGACCGGATGGAGACGCGGATTCGCGAAGTCACCGAGGCCCAGATCGAAGGCCTCTCCGAGATTGCCCAGCTATAGACCTGCCCGCCGGACTGCCGCATCGATTGGAGGTTCGCCAATGCCGGGAACCATCCCCAAGTCCTTCGGACTTGAGGCTGCCACACGGCAAAAACCTCTTTTCTTCTTCCTTCGTTTCGGGTATGACTACGGGCGCTCGCACGGATGTGAAGAGTTCGTGGATGGATGACACCGACGACAGCGCTGTTCCTAGTGGCGTCGCAAGGCGCGGCTTTTCAGGTCTGCGTACGCCCCTGCGGGAACACTGCCAACAGCGCGTGCGGACCATCGCGGGGGTGACGATTCTGTCGTTTCGGGGCTGGTGAAGGTACAGGTGTGCTATGGTGGACCATGTGCTGATCAGGAATGGCCGGGTGATCGACCCGGCCAACAATCTCGACGAGGTCTGCGACGTGCTCATCCTCGACGGCAAGATCGCGGAGATCGGCCGTTTCAACGGCGCCGTCGCCAAATCGGTCGAGCGGGTCATCGACGCGACGGGCAAGCTCGTCAGTCCCGGCCTGATCGACATTCACGTACATTTTCGCGAGCCGGGCGACGAGGAAGAAGAGACCATCGCCAGCGGCTCGGCCGCGGCGGTGGCCGCCGGCTTCACCTCGGTTGTCTGTATGCCCAACACCAACCCCACCATCGAGAACGAGACCGACATCGAGTACGTCCATCGCAAGGGACGCCAGGCGAGGAAGACCCACGTCTACGTGATGGGCGCGATCACCAAGAAGCGGGAGGGCGTCGAGCTGGCCGAGATGGGCATGATGGCCGAGGCGGGCGCCAGGGGTTTCACCGACGACGGTCACGGCGTGCAGGATGTGTCCGTCATGCTGCGGGCTCTCAAATACGCCAGGATGTTCGACCGTGTGGTCGCGCAGCACTGCCAGGATGACCGGATTGTCGGGCAGGGGGTTATGAACGCGGGGTACTACTCGACGATCCTGGGCCTGCCCGGGATGGATGCCCTGGCCGAGGAGAGCATGCTGTGGCGTGACATCCAACTGATTCGCAAAACAGGCGTCCGCTACCACGCGCAGCACATCTCCACCGCCGGCTCGGTGGAGCTGATTCGACAGGCGAAGAAGGATTCGCTGCCGGTGACGTGCGAGGTGACGCCGCACCACCTGCTGCTGACCGAAGAGATGTGCGCCGAGTACGACACGAACTACAAGGTCAATCCACCGTTGCGGAGCAGGAAGGACGTCGACGCGCTCAAGCAGGCAATCGCCGATGGTCTGGTCGATGCACTGGCGACAGACCACGCTCCGCACCTGCAAAGTGAGAAAGAGCTCGAGTTCCTGGCGGCGCCGTTCGGGATCGCCAGCATCGAGTGCGCGTTGGGATTGTACGTCAAGGCGTTGATCGAGCCGAAGATTCTTGACTGGCCCGGCCTGATCCGGCTGATGACCGTGAACCCCGCCCGGATCATAGGGATCGACAAGGGCACGTTGGGCCGGGGCCGCCAGGGCGACGTGACGATCATCGACCCCGACGCCGAGTGGGTGGTGGACGTCAACAAGTTCGTCTCCAAGAGCCGCAACTGCCCTTATCACGGCTGGAAGCTGCGCGGCAAGGTCGAGAAGACCCTCGTCGGAGGCGAACTCCGCTTCGAAGCGTAGACCGATGCGCTGGGCGTGGTCACCGCGTTAGACCCCCGTCCCGGCATGGAAACCGAGATGGTCATCATTGACGGAACAAATCTGCTGTGGGCGATCCACGAGGCCCGCGACAAGTCCGACGTGGCGGATGAAATTCAACTGTGCCGGACGTTGGAACGGTACTTCGCGCTGACGGGCGAGGAAGGGGAGGTGGTTTTCGACGGGGCCGGCCCGCCCGACAAGAGCGAGTTCGGCGCCGTCGGCCGGCTGGGCGTGGCGTTCTCCGGATTCCACAGCGACGCCGACACAGTGATCGAAGAGAAGGTTGCCGCCAGCACCGCGCCGCGCCGATTGACAGTGGTCAGCAATGATCGGCGACTGCGCCAAGTGGTCGGTGCCAGGAGTGCGGCTACGATCAAGTCGGATCAGTTCTGGAGCCAGGTGCTCGGCGAGCTTCGTCGCGGCCGACGCACTGCGAAGGAGCCGGAGGAGAAGGCGGACGGTCTGACCGACGGCGAGACCGAACAGTGGCTCGATCTGTTCGGGCTGGACGACTGACCGGTCCCGCCGGAGACGGAGAGCTTCAGGGCCGGCGATGTGCGAGAATCAGAGGTCGATGGCTGAAATCCGAACCGGGCCTCGGGAGCGACTGGTCTTCCTCGATCTGGCGCGCGGTCTGGCGATCGTCTTCATGGTCCTTCAGCACGCAGTGCTCCTGTTCGCGATCGGTCAGGGCGAGGGCTCTCTCCTCGGCAAGGCCGTGCTTCTGTTGGGCGGCGCGCCGACGGCGCCGGTCTTCCTGTTCATCATGGGAGTCTTCCTCGGTCGGCCCAACCACAGGGTCGGACGCGGCATCCGGCGGGGGTTGAAGCTGATCGCCCTGGGGTATCTATTGAACCTGCTGCGTTCGACGTTGCCCTCGCTCTTCGCGGGGCCGGAGATTGCCTCGGCGACGGTTCCGGTTTCGCCTCTCGTTTCGTTCTGGGCGGTCGATATCCTGCAAATGGCTGGACTGTCGTTCGTCTTCTTGACGTTGCTCAGGAGATATCTGCCGTTTCGATGGGTGTGGGCGATTCTCGCGGCGGCTGTCGCCTTCGTCTCCCCTTTGCTGTGGCATTGGGGCGGGCCGTTCGGAGTCTATGCACTGTGGGGCAACCGAGGCGATGTGTTCTTTCCTCTGTTTCCCTGGGTTGCCTATCCTCTCGCCGGGATGGTCTGCAGTCCCCGTTTTCTTGCGGCGGAAGACCGGGGCAGGGCGGTGAAGCGCAGTGCAATGATCGGCGCGCTGTTCTTCGCGGTCGGAGGGGCGACCTTCTTCCTTCCTCGAATGGGGGGATTCGACATCGGGCGGTACTGTCGGAGTGGTCCCGCGGCACAGCTTGCCACGGTGGGCTTCGTTCTGGTCTGGTTGTCCTTCAGCCGACTCCTGGCGAGACGCTGGGCCGATTCGGCCGTCCTGCGACTGCTGAGCTTCTGGAGTCGCAACGTCACTGCCGTCTACTTCGTGCAATGGGTTCTATTCGGCTGGGTCGTCCTGGTCCTCGGCCGCAACTGTTGCGCGACGCCTGTGGCGGTCAGTGTGGCGGCTGTCGTGCTGTCAGCCGCTCACGTGGCGGTCGGGAATTTTTGTTGCCCGACGGGACAAAAACCTGTATAAACAACTGCCTTTGGTATGCCCCGGGCCGCAACAGGAGGAGAGGGGCCCCCGTCTGACGGGTCCGCCTCCGGCGGGCGAGCGGGGTAGCACTCAAAGGCCGCCTTCGCGGGGGGTTTTTGAGCAGAGTTGTATCGTTCATCCTTACCGAAAATGGAGAAGCTATGAAGCGCAGAATGGTCACGATTGACGGAAACACGGCTGCCGCACACGTCGCCCACGCGACGAATGAAGTGATTGCGATCTACCCGATTACGCCGAGTTCGCCGATGGGCGAAATGTCCGACGACAAAACTGCCAGGAACACGCCGAACATCTGGGGAAGCGTGCCTTCCGTGACGGAAATGCAATCGGAAGGCGGCGCGTCCGGCGCCGTTCACGGCGCGCTGGCCGCCGGGGCTCTGACGACGACTTTCACCGCCTCGCAGGGCCTGCTGCTGATGATTCCGAATATGTACAAGATCGCCGGTGAGCTGCTGCCGACCGTGTTTCACATCACCGCGCGTTCGCTGGCCTGTCAGGCCTTGTCCATTTTCGGCGATCATTCCGACGTGACCACCTGCCGCGAGACGGGCTTTGCGATGCTGGCCTCGGCCAACGTTCAGGAGGTGATGGATTTCGCGTTGATCGCTCAGCAGTCGACGCTGGCCTCGCGCGTGCCGTTCATGCACTTCTTCGACGGGTTCCGGACCAGCCACGAGATTCAGAAGGTCGAAGAGCTGACTTACGATGACATGCGGGCGATGATCGACGACGATCTGGTTGCTGCCCACAAAGCGCGAGCGCTTTCGCCGGATCGTCCGCTGCTCGGCGGAACCGCCCAGAACCCCGACGTGTTCTTCCAGGGCCGCGAAACCGTCAACAAATTCTATCTGGCGGCGCCCCAGATCGTCCAGGACACGATGGACAAGTTCGCCAAGATCGCCGGACGCCAGTACAAGCTCTTTGATTACGTCGGAGCGCCCGACGCCGAGAAGGTGATCATCATCATGGGCAGCGGCGCCGACACCGTTGAGGAAACGGTGGAGTACCTGACCAGCAAGGGCGAGAAGGTCGGCGTCGTGAAGGTGAGGCTGTACCGGCCTTTCAGCACCAGGCACCTGATGACGGTTCTGCCGAAAACGGTCAAGAAGATCGCGGTGCTGGATCGGACGAAGGAGCCCGGCTCGCTGGGCGAGCCGCTGTACCTGGACATCCGCACGGCGATCGGCGAAGCGATGTCGGACGGAATCGCCCCGTTTGACAAGTACCCGGTGGTGGTGGGCGGCCGGTATGGCCTGGGCTCGAAGGAGTTTACGCCGGCGATGGTCAAGGCGGTCTACGACAACCTGGACGCCGCCAAGCCGAAGCGCAGCTTCACGGTCGGCATCATCGACGACGTGACCGGCACCAGTCTCGATGTGGACCCCTCGTTTCAAGTCCCTGCCGGCGGTCTCTATGCGGCTATGTTCTACGGACTCGGTTCAGACGGCACCGTCGGCGCCAATCACAACTCGATCAAGATCATCGGCGAGAACACCGACAACTACGCCCAGGGCTATTTCGTCTACGATTCCAAGAAGGCCGGAGCGGTGACGATCTCGCATCTGCGTTTTGGGAAGAGACGGATTCGCCGCCCGTACCTGATCGACAAAGCGGATTTCATCGCCTGTCACAATCCCAGCTTCCTCGAGAAGTACGATATGCTCGGCTCGGCCAAGGACGGCGCGACGTTCCTGCTGACCACCAGCCACAAGCCCGACGAGGTCTGGGACACGCTGCCCAGGGAAATGCAGCAGCAGATGATCGACAAGAAGATGAAGTTCTACGTCATCGACGCGATCTCGCTGGCGGAGGAACTCGGGCTCGGTGCCCGCATCAACGTGATCATGCAGACGGCGTTCTTCAAGATCAGCAACATCATTCCGCTCGACGAGGCGCTCAAGGCGATCAAGGATGCGATCCAGCACAGCTACGGCAAGAAGGGCGAGAAGATCGTTCAGATGAACAACGCGGCGGTGGACCAGTCGTTGGACCGTGTCTACGAGGTGAAGGTGCCGGGCAAGGTCACCAGCACGTGGAGCCGGCCACCGGTCGTTCCCGCCGACGCGCCCGAGTTCGTCCGAACCGTCACCGCTGAGATCATGGCGATGCGGGGCGATGCGATTCCCGTCAGCAAGATGCCGATCGACGGCAAGTATCCCACGGGCACTACGAAATACGAGAAACGCAACATTGCGGTCCACATCCCGGTCTGGGAGCCGGAGGTGTGCCTGCAATGTGGGATGTGCTCGCTGGTCTGCCCCCATGCGACGATCCGCGTGAAAGTCTACGACGCCAAGTACGCCAACGGCAACGCGCCGAAGGGCTTCAAGAGCATCGACGCCAAAGGCAAGGAATTCGCCGGCATGAAGTTCACGGTTCAGGTCGCTCCGGAAGATTGCACCGGCTGTGGCGCCTGCGTGCAGACCTGTCCGGGGCGGGAGCGCGGCGCCGACAAACAGCCGACCGGACGCAAGGCGATCAACATGTCGCTCCAGGAGCCGATTCGCGACGCCGAACGAGCCAACTACGACTACTTCCTCTCGATCCCGCTGACCGACCGATCCCTGTTCAAAGACAACACGGTCAAGGGCAGCCAGTTGCTCGAGCCGTTGTTCGAGTACTCCGGCGCATGTGCCGGCTGTGGCGAAACACCCTACGTCAAGCTGCTGACCCAGCTCTTCGGCGACCGGGCGATGATCGGCAATGCGACCGGATGCTCGTCCATCTATGGCGGCAACCTGCCGACGACGCCTTACACTACCCGCGCCGACGGACGGGGGCCGGCCTGGAGCAACAGCCTGTTCGAAGACAACGCCGAGTTTGCGATGGGCATGCGGCTGACCGTCGACAAGTTCCGTCAGTTGGCGCTCGAGCTGCTGGACAAGGCGGCCCAGAAAGGGTGCGTCGACAAGGCGCTGGCCGCGGAGATTCGTGCCGTGACGCTGGCCGACGATCCGGAACAGCACGTGATCGAGAAGCAGCGGACGCGCGTCGGCCAGCTCAAGAGCCAGGCAGGCAAGAGCGATTGCCCCGAGTGCAAGCGGCTGCTCACCGTGGCCGACTACCTGGTCCGCAAGAGCGTTTGGGCGTTGGGCGGTGACGGCTGGGCCTATGACATCGGCTACGGCGGCATGGACCACGTCCTCGCCAGCGGCGTCAACGTCAACGTGCTCGTGCTCGATACCGAGGTCTACTCGAACACCGGTGGCCAGATGTCCAAGTCGACGCCGAGAGCGGCGGTCGCCAAGTTCGCGGCGGCCGGCAAGCCCGCTCCGAAGAAGGACATGGGCCTGCTGGCGATGACCTACGGCAACATCTACGTCGCCAAGGTGGCGCTCGGCGCCAATCCCGCGCAGACGGTCAAGGCCTTCGTCGAGGCCGAGGCCTATCCGGGACCCTCGCTGATCCTGGCCTACGCCCACTGCATCGCCCACGGGATCAACATGACGACAGGCATGGAAGAGCAGAAGAAGGCGGTGGCCTGCGGACACTGGCCGCTGTACCGCTTCGATCCGCGTCTGAAAGAGGCCGGCAAGAATCCGCTGCAGCTCGATTCGAAGGCGCCGACAATAGCTTTCGATGAGTATGCCTACGGCGAGAACCGCTATCGGTCGCTGAAGCAGACCAAGCCGGAAGCGGCCGCCTCGCTGATGAAGCTGGCCAATCGTGATGCGGCTGACCGATACACGTTGATGGAGCAACTGGCGAATCTGAAGTGCGGGCAAGGCGAAAAAGGGGCGTGACGGCCTCGGTATCAAACGCCGAATCCCACGGTGGGGAAATGGTATGTTCAAAACGGTTCGAACACGTGCAGTGCTGATTGGATTGGCGGCATCGATGTTGACCGGGTGTGGCCGGCCGGTGGTCCGGAGTCCTGAGGCGGACAGCAGTGCCGACCCGCTGGCGGTCAGTCCGGATCGGGAGGCGCTGGCGAGGGCGGTTCCGCCGGACTACGTCATGTCCATTCTGAACGCCTCGGGCGGAATCTCGGCCTGGGCCGAGAACCGGCGGCTTCACGCCGTCGGCGTGGTCAAGCTCTACCGGCCCGACAACAGCTTCTACCTGACCGAACACGACTTCGAGGTCTATCCGTGGTCGAATGCCATCAGGATCACCGCCAGCGAACCGCGCGGCAAGTTCGCGTGGAAAATGGTGACCGGGCAGTACGAAATGCTCGAAGGGTCGGTGGCGGCGGACGTTTCGCCTCTGGCGGGACTGTATGCCGCGTACGCCGATGCCTTCCTGCAGATCGTCACCGCGCCGGTGCGCCTGCTGGATCAGGGCAACCAGTTGCATCGCGAGCCGGTCCCGTTCCGGATGAACGGCCAGTGGTATGAGAGGATCGAGGTCAAGTTCGGACCCGGAACCGTGACGGTCGAAAGAGCCGGCCAGGCCGATGCGCAGACGTCGCAGCCGTATTGGACCGATGGGGTTCTTTTCCTGAATCGGGCCAGCTCTCTGATCGACATGATCTGGCTGAGCAACGTGTCGCGGCAGGAATACGTGACGGTGCGCGGCTACAACTACTCGGACGTCGAAGCCATCGGCATTCGCGTTCCCTCCAAGGTGGAGATCTTCCGTGCCAGGCCGGACAGCACGATCCAGGATCGTCTGGCACAGATTGACATCAGAGGAAAATAGCCCCGGAGGTGGCTGTTGGCCTGCCGATGCTGTCGGTGGGCCAACGGCCGCCTCCGGGTGACGACCGCGCCGGCGATCTGTGCGGATTGAGCCCGCATGCTGCGCCTTCGCATCCCCTTCCTACACCTTCCTTTGTTCCCTCGCCGGCGCTGGCTGTCTCAACCGCCTCTGTAAAACGCGCGTTGCGTCACCTGCCCATGCGAACTATCATGAGGCCGAAGCCGTACGGTACAGTGTCTCATGCGGGTCCATTTTCCTGGGCGGCGCTGCGGCGCCTGAACGGTGCTGATGGCTACAAGGACCACAATCTGGCTGGTTTTCGCAAGCGTTCTTGCCGGTGCAGTGGCGGCGTTCTTTGCTCTGCGGGCGTGGACCGGCCCGATGGCCACGTCGCCATCCCATCGGGACCAGCAGACAGGTGTTCCGGCCGTCTATGACGATGGCACCGTCTGGACGATGTTCGCAGGCGGACCGGGGCTTCTCGGACGGGGTGCGACGCACCTGCCCGACTCGCTGACGGTCCTCTGGAAGTTCAAGACGGGAGCCGAGGTCAAGTCATCGGCTGCCATCGTCGAGGGGCGCGCTTTCGTCGGTTCTTCCGATACGAACGTCTACGCGATCGACCTGCACACGGGGCGGAAGCTGTGGTCGTTTGCGACCGGCGACGCCGTCGAATCGTCGCCTTGCCTGATCGATGGCGTTGTGTTCGTTGGCAGCTCCGACCGCTGTCTTTATGCCCTGGAGGCTCAAACGGGACAGCTCAAGTGGAAGTATGAAACCGACGGCGAGATCCTCAGTGCGCCGAACTGGACGCGTTCTCCCGACGGACGCCAGACCTGGATTCTCGTGGGCAGCTACGACAACCGACTGCATTGCGTCCACGCGGAGAGCGGCCAAGCCGTCTGGACATACGAAACCAATAACTACGTCAACGGCGCGCCTGCGGTCGCAGACGGTCAATGTGTGTTCGGCGGGTGTGACGCGATGATCCACGCCGTCTCGCTGGCCGATGGCGCCAAGGTGGCCGAGATCGACACAGGCTCCTACATCGCTGCCTCGGCCGCTTTCCTGGACGGTCAGGTCTACGTGGGCAATTACGACAACGTCTTTCTGCGGGCCGACATCGACAAAGGCCATATCGTCTGGAGGTTTACGGAGAGCAAATCGCCCATCTTCTCCTCGGCGGCCGTCGCGGAGGACCGGGTGGTCTTCGGGAGCCGCGACAATCACGTCTACGCGCTGCGGCGCGACAACGGACAGCGTCTGTGGACGTTCAAGACGCTGGGCGAGGTGGACAGCTCACCGGCGGTCTGCGGCGACAAGGTTTTCGTCGGCTCGGGCGATGGACGCCTTTACATGCTGCGTCTGTCCGACGGCAAAGAGATCTGGTCGTATGAGATCGGCCGGCCCATCGTCTCGTCGCCGGCAGTGGCCCAGGGTGTGGTCGTGATCGGCTGCGACGATGGGACCGTGTACGCATTCGGCGCTGCGGCGCCGGTCAGGGGGGGCGCACGATGAAGATCGTCCAGATCAGTCCCGGTTCGGGCGACAACTTCTACTGCGAGAACTGTCTGCGTGACGCGTCGCTCGTGCGCGCCATGCGGCGTCGTGACCACGACGTGCTGATGGTTCCGCTGTATTTGCCCTTACAGGCGGACAAGACCGAGCCGGTGAGCAATGCGCCGCTCTTCTTCGGCGGCGTCAACGTGTTCCTCCAGCAGAAGTTCGCGCTGTTTCGCAAAACGCCCCGCTGGATCGACAAGCTGTTCGATTCGCGCAAGCTCCTGGACTGGGCGGCGCGCAAGGCGGGCATGACCAACGCACGCGACCTGGGCGAAACGACCATCTCCATGCTCGAAGGCGAGGACGGGCGCCAGGTGAAGGAGCTCGATCGCTTCGTGGACTGGTTGGTCCAGACCGAGCACGATCCAAGCGTGGTTTGTCTATCCAACATTCTGCTTGGAGGGCTGACCCGCCGGATCAAGGACCGGCTGGGTGTCCCGGTCGTCTGCCTGTTGCAGGACGAGGATGGTTTTCTCGACGGCCTGACCAGTCCCTATGCCGAGCGGGCCTGGGAGATCGTCCGCCGCCGAGCGCGTGACATCGACGGCTTCATCGCCGTCAGCACCTATTTCGCACAGACGATGCAGAGGCGGCTCGACGTGGAAGAGGAGCGGATGCACGTCGTGCACATGGGCATCGATCTGAACAACTACGCACCGTCACCGACCGCTCCACCCGTGCCGACGATCGGGTTCCTTTCGCGAATGTGCCCGGAGCGGGGTCTCGAAACGCTCGTTGATGCGTTCATTGTGCTGAAGCGCCGCGGCGATCTTCAGTCGACTCGGCTGCGGATCTCCGGCGGACGCAGTGCGGCCGACGAGCCGTTTATCCGGCGATTGCAGGACAAGCTGCATGTGGCCGGTGTGCGGGACGACGTTGATTTTCTGGACTCGTTCGATCAGGACGCGAGGCTCGCTTTTCTGCGGAGCCTCTCCGTGTTGTCCGTGCCGGAGCGGGGCCCGGTCGCGTACGGGCTGTACGTGCTGGAGTCCCTGGCGATGGGAGTGCCTGTTGTGGAGCCGGCGATCGGGTGTTTTCCTGAGACCATTGAGATGACCGGCGGAGGTGTGCTGTACACGCCCGGCTCCCCGGAAGCGCTGGCCGATGCAGTTGCACCGCTGCTGCGGGACCCGGAGGCCGCCCGAAGGCTCGGTGAAGAAGGCCGCCAGGGCGTCCGCCGGACATTCGATGTCGAAGAGACCGCGCGGAAGATGGCGGAGTCGTACGAACAGATTGCCCAACGAGCCAAGCGAGGAAAATGATGGTTGAGTTGGTCGATGTGACGAAGGATTACGGAGGGTCTGGCCCCGGGACCGCTGTCCGTGTGCTCAAGGGCATTCGCCTGAAGATCGACCGGGGCCGGGCGGTGGTTATCGTCGGGCCCTCCGGCAGCGGCAAGAGCACGCTGCTGAACATCATCGGCGGTCTCGATCATCCGACCGGCGGCCAGGTGCTTCTCGATGGACGTGACCTGGCCGGGCTCACGGACCACGAACTGGCGCACGTGCGCAACCGTGATATCGGTTTCATCTTCCAGTTGCATCACCTGTTGCCGCAGTGCACGGTTCTGGAGAACGTCTTGATCCCGACCCTGGCGAGCGCCGACGGCAGAACGTCGCGGCCCCTGCGACAGCGAGCCGAGTCGCTGCTCGATCGCGTGGGCCTGAAGGACCGCATGCGACACCGCCCGGGCGAGCTGTCCGGCGGCCAGCGGCAGCGCGTCGCCGTGGCCCGGGCGCTGATCAACCAGCCCAAGCTGCTGCTGGCCGACGAACCGACCGGCTCGCTCGACGAGGCGACTTCGGATGGTATCGCCGATCTGCTCGTTCAGCTCAATCGGGACGAGGGCGTGACACTGATCGCCGTGACGCATTCGCAGAAGCTGGCGTCCCGCCTTGGGGAGGTCATGGAGTTGCGAGGCGGCGTCCTGGCCGACAGGAGCGAGCCATGAGTCTGCGGCAACTGGTGGCGCGGAGTCTGCGGTTCTACTGGCGGACCAACGCCGCGGTCTTGCTCGCGGTCGTGGTCGCCACGGGAACGTTGACCGGTGCGATGGCGGTCGGCGATTCGGTCCGGTATACGCTGCGACGAACGCAGGAGGCTCGTCTGGGCCGGACGGAATTCGCCATCGTCCCGCAGGATCGCTATTTCCGCGCGGCGCTGGCCGACGATCTGGCGAAGGAGTTGAAGGGTCTGTTCGCGCCCGCCTTGCAGGTCTCGGGAATTATCACGAACGACGATGGCTCTCGTCGAGTCAATCGCGTGGAGGTGCTCGGCGTCGACGACCGATTCTACGACATTGGCCACGCCGTGATTCCCGTAGACGCCAACCAAACTGATACGATCGTTGTCGGCGAAGCGGTGGCCGAGAAGCTGGGCGTCTCGGTCGGCGACGAGGTGGTGCTTCGCATCGAGAAGCCCGGCCTGATGCCGCGAGACGTCCCTCTGGCGTCGGATGTGGACCGGACCGCCGCGTTTCGTCTGCCGGTGCAGGCGATTGCGGGCGATGCGGCCTTCGGACGTTTCGATCTGAGGGCCAATCAGGCCGCTCCGTTGAACGTCTTCGTGCCTCTGGCCTGGCTGGGCGAACGGATCGAGCAGCCGGGCCGCGCCAATATCCTGTTGGCGGCGGAACTGGACAAGATCGTCACCGCCGAACAGCTCAACGCATCGCTTCAGAGGTGCTGGAAGCTCGCAGACGCGGATCTGGAGCTGCGCCGTCTTGAAGCGACGCAGACCCTCGAATTGCGAAGTCGGCGCATCTTCATCGAGAACGATATTGGCGTCGAGGCCCTGAAGATCGCCGACGGTGCGGCGGGCGTCCTGACGTATTTCGTCAACGTGATTCGGCTGGGAGAGAAAGGCACGCCGTATTCGATGGTGACGGCCGTCGGCTTGGGCTCGGGCACTGGGTCGTTCCTTCCGCCCGACATGGGAACCGACGAGATCGTCATCAACCAATGGCTGGCCGACGATTTGGGCGCAACGGTGGGCGATTCCGTTGAGCTGGTCTATTATCTGGTCGGACCGATGCGGCAGTTGTACGAGCGGACAAGTGTCTTCCGAGTCGCGGCGATCGTCCCGTTGGAAGGCGCCGCGGTCGATCCGAATCTGATGCCCGATTTCCCCGGACTGGCAGACGTCGACAACTGCCGCGACTGGGAGGCCGGGATTCCGGTAGATCTGGATAAGATACGGCCGAAAGACGAAGCCTATTGGGACGCCTACCGGGGGACGCCCAAGGCATTCATTCTGCTGGGCACGGGCCAGGCGCTTTGGGGCAATCGCTATGGCAATCTCACCGCGGTGCGCTACCCGTGGCGCGCCGGGCTCGACAGCCAGATCGGGGCGAACCTGACCGTCAGGGTCGATCCGGCGACGGTGGGCCTGTTCTTCCAACCGGTTCAGTTGCGCGGGCTTCGGGCCCGGCGGGATGGGACCGACTTCGGCCAGCTCTTCCTTGGCCTGAGCATGTTCCTGATTGCCTCCGCGGTCATTCTGACGGGCCTGCTCTTCGTCTTCGGCGTGGAAAGCCGCTGCGAGCAGGTGGGCCTGCTGCTGGCGGTTGGGCTGCCTGCGGCGCGCGTCAAGCGGCTGCTCGTCGCCGAAGGGGGTCTTGTGGCGCTGGCCGGAGCGGTGGTTGGCGTCGGCGCGGGCCTGCTCTATACGCGATTGCTGCTCTACGGACTCTCGACTTCGTGGAGTGGCGCCGTGGCGGGGACGGACATTCACTTCCACGCCGAGCCGGCGACACTTCTGCTCGGCGGCATGGGAGGCCTGCTGGCGGCTCTGCTGGCCATCTGGTTTACGATTCGCCGACACGTGTCGCATTCTCCCCGACAACTGATGAGCGGCAACCTTGAAGTGTCCCAGCCACGCAGCGCCTCATGGTCCCGCGGACGATGGGGCTTGGCGCTGGCGGTGGCGTCTTTCGTCACGGTGGCGATTTTCCTGGCGGTGATGGGAGGGGGCAACAGCCAGGCGGTCGCAGGGCTGTTCTTCGGCGCCGGTGCATTGCTGCTGCTGGGCGGTTTGGGCCTGTCCCAGGCCCTGCTGCGGATCGTCGCGGGTGGCTGGACCCGGCCCATGGTTTCCCTGGGTGGTCTGGGATTTCGCAACATGGCTCGGCGGAGCGGCCGGAGTCTCGCGATTGTCGGCCTGCTGGCGTGCGGCGTCTTCATGGTCGTTGCGGTCGGCGCAAATCGGTATGACCCCATGGCACAGCCCCAGAGCAGGGGCTCGGGAACGGGCGGATTCGCTCTCTACGGCGAGACCTCCGTCCCGATTCTTCACGATCTGAACGCAAAGGAAGGACGCGATGCCTTGGGCCTGGGTCGCGACGACCTGGAAGGGGTGGAGGTGGTTCAACTCCGCGTGCACGAAGGGGATGACGCCAGTTGCCTGAACCTCAATCGGGCGCAGCAGCCTCGCTTGCTGGGCGTTCGACCGCAGGAACTGAGCCGGCGCGAAGCATTCAAATTCTCGCAGATCATCGACGCCGGCCAGCAGGAGGAAGGCTGGGACCTGCTGCGGATGGACCTGGAGGCCGGGTCGGTGCCGGCGGTCGGCGACTATCCCACGGTTTTCTGGGGCCTGGGCAAGAACATCGGCGACGAATTGGAGTATAGTGACGAGAGAGGGCGGGTGCTTCGCGTGCGCATTGTAGGCATGCTCGAAAGTTCCGTCCTCCAGGGCAGTCTCGTCATCGCTGAGAACGAGTTCATGGCGCGGTTCCCGTCGGAGTCGGGGTATCGCGCGTTCCTGATCGATGCTCCATCCGAAAAGGTCGCGGCGGTCGAACAGACCCTGACATCGGGCTTGAGGGACTTCGGTCTTGTTCTTACGCCGGCGGTTGAGCGGCTGGCGGCCTTCAGCGCGGTGGAGAATACATATTTGTCGATCTTCACAGCCCTGGGCGGTCTGGGTCTGCTGCTCGGCAGCGTCGGGCTGGGTTTGGTGGTGCTTCGCAACATGCTGGAACGGCGGGGCGAGCTGGCCATGCTGCGGGCGGTGGGTTTTGATCGCAAGACATTGCAGCGTATGATATTCTACGAGCATTGGGGTCTGGTGCTCTCCGGATTGCTCTGTGGCGTGGTCGCGGCCCTGGTGGCTGTGGTTCCGGCACTGCAATCGTCGCCCGGGCAAATTCCCTTTGTCTGGTTGGCCTTGACCGTGGCAGGGATTGGCGTCCTCAGCGGTCTTTGGGTATGGATCGCCGGGACAGCGGCCCTGCATGGGGCGCTGCTCGATGCGCTGAGGACGGAATAGCCGCGGATCGTTGACGGGTCGCGTATGAGAAAAGCCGCTATCGCCGACATCGTGCCGATGGGGTTTGCCGTCGCGGGTGTCGTATGTCTGGTGTACCTGTGGATCAGCGCCGATGCGGCGCCGCAACTGGAGCTGCGCGTTCCCGTCGAATCCGATGTCGCTGGACCAGCGGCCGGCCAGGAAGATGTTCTGGCGAAGGCGGAGTTGACAAGCTACGATGGCCAGCCGGCCGACTTGCCCGGTGCGTGGCCCCAATTCCGAGGGCCCCATCTGGATGCGATCGGCAAGGTGGAGGTTACGCTGGCCCGCCAATGGCCTGCCGAAGGCCCTCCGGTGCTGTGGTCGGTAGATTTGGGCGAAGGGTATGCCGGAGCGGCGATTCGCGATGGCCGGATCTTCGTCGCCGACTACGACCAGCAGAAGCAGGGCGATGCGATTCGCTGCTTTTCTCTGGCCGACGGGAAGGAAATCTGGCGGTACTTCTATCCGGTCAAGGTCAAACGCAATCACGGGATGAGCCGGACCGTCCCGGC
>CAZNSM010000043.1:19855-31433 GCA_964575615.1 uncultured Pirellulales bacterium
TCCATCGTGCCGGTCGAATTCGGCGGCACGCGGATGTACGTCTGGTGCGCCAGCGGGGGCGTCGTTGGCGTCTCGGCCGAGGACGGGAAGCCGTTGTGGGAGACGTCGGAATGGCAGATTCGCATCGCCAACGTCCCCACGCCGGTTCCGGTGGGCGAGGGACGTTTGTTCCTTTCGGGCGGCTACAATGCCGGCGCGATGATGTTGAAGCTCGCGAAGCAGGACGACCGGATCGTGCCGGAGATCGAATTCCGCCTTGCGCCGGAGGTGTTTGGATCGCCTCAGCACACGCCGATTCTCTATGAAGGCCACCTCTACGGCGTCCGTCCCGACGAGCAGCTCGTTTGCCTGGACCTCGAAGGCAACGTGGTCTGGACCAGCGGCAGCACGCACAAGTTCGGGCTGGGACCTTTCACGATTATCAACGATCTCCTCTATGTCATGGACGACCACGGGCTGCTGACGCTCGCGGAGGCCACGCCGGCAGGCTTCGCGCTGTTGGCTCAGGCGGACGTCCTCGAAGGGATCGACTCCTGGGGTCCGATGGCAGTTGCGGGCAACCGGTTGCTGCTGCGCGATCTGACGAAGATGGTGTGCCTGGACATTGCCGCGCGGTAGGGCGGCGGCGTTGAACGGCGGGCGTGGCTCTGCTACAATCCCGACGTTTGCGACGACGGACAGACAAGGACACGGGAACCACGATGAATCAGCCGCAAGGCAAGACGGATTCCGGCGTCATCATCGGCGCGCTGATCGGCACGGCGGTGCTGGTCGCAATCGGCGCGCTGCTGTTGGTCGATACGACCGGGCGCGGCGGCAGCGGTCTGAGCGACGCGTATGAGCTGGACGCTGTGAAGATGGCGCGTTTCGATCCGAACCTGATCGCCTGCCACGAAGTCGAGCCGGCCATCGCCACGGGCTTCGCGCGGTCCCGAGCCTTGGCGCTCGATGGGGAGGGGCGGTTGTATATCGCCGGCGACAAGGCGGTTCGCGTGCTGAGCGCCAAAGGCACGCTGGAACGCGTGATCGCGGTCTCGGATGAGCCACGATGCGTCGCCGTTTCGTCGGAAGGTCGGATTTACGTCGGGTTGAGGAATCGCGTCGAGGTCTTCGATGCGGCGGGCGAGCGCCTCGCGGCCTGGGAGCCGCTGGGCGATCGGTCGTTTCTATCGAGCATCGTCGTGGTCGGCGACAGCGTGTTTGTCGCCGATGCCGGAAACGCCGTGGTGCTGCGGTATGACAAAACGGGAAGACCGATCAACCGTATCGGCGAGAAGGACCCCGCGCGGGACATCCCGGGCTTCCTCGTGCCGAGCCCGTACTTCGATCTCGCCTTGGCGCCGGACGGACTGCTTCGCGTCGTCAGTCCCGGGCGCACACGCGTCGAAGCGTACACCTTCGATGGCGACCTGGAGTTTTCCTGGGGCGAGAACAGTATTCGCATCCACGGTTTCTGCGGCTGCTGCAACCCGGTCAACATCGCCATGTTGCCCGATGGGCGGTACGTGACCGCCGAGAAGGGCTTGATTCGCGTGAAGATCTACGATGCTGATGGGACGTTTCAGAGCGTCGTGGCCGGCCCCGATCAGTTGGTTGAGGGAGGCGCTGCTCGCGTTTTCGAAAGCGTGGAAGACGCCGAGGCCAGCGGGTTCGACGTTGCGGTTGACGCCGCCGGCCGGATCTTCGTGCTCGACACGATAGAGAATAGGGTCCGAGTTTTCGTGGAGAACCAGAAAGGTTGATCCGAGTGAATCGCTCATCGCCTACACGGAGCAGACGCGAGTTCTTTACCGGCGTGCTGCGGTATGGAGTGCTGGGCTGTCTGGCTGCAACGGGAGTCTTCGCGGTTGCCAAAAGACGACGCCTGGTCCGAGAGGGCCGGTGCATCAAGGAGGGGCTGTGCCAGGGCTGTGCGGCCTATCGTGGCTGTGATTTGCCGGCGGCCCTGGATTGGAAACGATCCTTCGAGCGAGGTGAGCATGGTCCAGCGAAATGACGATGTCACGCGCCGCCGCTTCCTGCGCGACGGCCTGTGGGGGGCCTGCCTGGCCGGAATCGGCGGCGTGGCGGGCTACGCCGCTCACAAGAGCCAGAGGACCGACTGGGTTTGGCAGATCGATCCATACAAGTGCATTGCCTGTGGGAATTGCGCGACCTACTGCGTGCTCGAAGAATCGGCGGTCAAGTGCACGCACGTGCACGCGATCTGCGGCTACTGCAAGATCTGTTTCGGGTTCTTCGATCCGGAGCCGTACCAGATTAACGAAGGCGCCGAGAACCAGATGTGTCCCACCGGCGCCATCCGGCGCAAATACGTCGAAGATCCATACTACGAATACACGATCGACGAGCCGTTGTGCAACGGGTGCGGCAAGTGCGTCAAGGGATGTAACGCGTTCGGCAACGGCTCGCTGTTTTTGCAGGTGCGTCATGACTTGTGCGTGAACTGCAACCAGTGTGCGATCGCGGCGGCCTGCCCGTCGCAGGCGTTCCGGCGTGTTCCGGCCCACCATCCCTATTTGCTCAAGAGTGTGGATCACGCCTGATGACACGTCCGAGCCATGTTCTCATCCTGTTGACGGTCTTGCTCGCGGTGGGCGCAACGGCGTTCGGGTTGGAGCGGTTTCCGCCTCCCCAGTTCGAGACGGACTATGTCCGGCCCACGACGACGGTGCCGTACCCGCCACAGGGCTACTGGGAGTATATTGATGCCGGCGTTTTGGCCGTTGCCCTGTTCCTGGCGACGTATCTGATCCTGCAAAAGCGCAGTCGCAAGTGGATCTTCGCGCTGATGCTCTTCAGTCTGGTGTATTTCGGATTTTTCCGCAAGGGATGCGTCTGTTCCGTCGGCGCCGTTCAGAATGTGACCCTCACGGCGTTCGATTCGACCTATGCGGTTCCCATCGCGGTGCTGATCTTCTTCGCGTTGCCTCTGGTGTTCACGCTGTTCTTCGGACGGGTGTTCTGCGGCGCGGTTTGTCCGCTTGGGGCGATTCAGGACGCGGTGCTGATCCATCCGATTCGCGTGCCGACATGGCTGGAGAGCGGGCTGCGTTTGATCGCCTATCTCTATCTCGGCGCCGGCGTGCTCTTCGCCGCCATGGGGGCGATGTTCATCATCTGCCGTTACGATCCGTTCGTCGGTTTCTTCCGGCTCGGGGGCAACTGGAACATCCTCGTTTTCGGCGGGTGTCTGCTGCTGATCGGGATGTTCGTGGGCCGCCCCTATTGCCGCTTCATTTGTCCGTACGGTGTGATTCTGCGGCAACTGTCGCGCCTGTCCCGCTGGCGTGTTACGATCACGCCGACCGACTGCATCCGATGCCGGCTCTGTGAAGACGCCTGTCCTTTCGGGGCGATTCGCAAGCCGACCGAGCCGTGGCCGGCGAAGGAATACAAGATTGCCAAAGCGCGATTGGCCTTCTTCCTCGTGCTGCTGCCCGTCTTGATCGGCGCCGGCGGCTGGGCGGGATACGAGCTGCGCGAGTGGCTGGCGCAGATTCATCCGCAGGTGCGTCTGGCCCAGCGCATCTACCTGGAGGAAAATGCGCAGGTTGAAGGCACCACGGACGCCAGCGACGCCTTCCGTGCGACGGGAAGGCCGAGCGCAGAGCTGTATAACGAGGCAACATTGCTTCGCGACCGATTCGGCATTGGAAGCGTCCTGTTCGGCGCTTTCGTCGGGCTGGTGATCGGAGGCAAGCTGCTGTCGCTTTCGGTCAAGCGGCGACGCACCGACTACGAGGCGGACCGCGCCAGTTGCCTGGCCTGCGGTCGGTGCTACGAATACTGCCCGAAAGAGCATGAGCGATGGAAGAACCGCAAAGAGAGGTTGGTGAGGTCCTGATGACGGATACGTCCCCGCAGATCTCTGCCCACGAGCCGGGCCTCGGATACCGGACCGCTCGCACGACGGCTAAGGTCGCCGGCGTGTTCTCGGTGGTCTTTCTCGTGCTGCTCGTCGCCAACTTCATCGGTACCAGCGTAATCGGGCCGCGGCGCGAGAACCGCCTGACCGCGATGAAGGCAGCGCTTCGCGAAGGCGAGGCGACGGAGGAGAGGTTGTCGGAGATTCGTCAGTTTGACCTTCGGATTCGACGCAACCGAATCTGGCGGCTGGATTTCGCGCACAAGACCGGCTATGCCCTTCTGGCCAGTGCCGTTTTGTTCTTCGTCGCCGGCAGGCTGGTGCGCGTTCTGAACAAGCAGTTCCCGAGACCGGAGCATGCTCCGGACGTCGGTGTCGAGCAAATTCGCGAGGCCCGCGGCGCTCGCTGGACGGTTACCGCTGGACTGGTGATCCTGGGGGGCATTGTTGCGTTTTTCGTGACGAGCGAGGCGCCCCTGGCTTTCGTCGGGGCCCGAAGGACGGAGGCTTCTCCTGTCGCGATTGCGGGGCCCAACGAAACGGGGCCTTCCTATGCGTCGATGGAAGAGAAACGCGTGCAGTGGCATCGCTTTCGCGGTCCCGGCGGAGGCGGCGTGAGCCCTTTCACCAGCATCCCCACCGAGTGGGACGGAAAGACCGGCAAGGGCATCGCGTGGAAGTCTCCGGTGCCGCTGGCCGGAAACAACTCGCCTGTCGTGTGGAACGACCGCGTCTTTCTCAGCGGCGCGACGGAGACCAAGCAGGAGGTCTATTGCTTCGATGCGACCTCGGGCCGATTGCTCTGGATGGGCGATATCCCGATCTCTCCGGCGGTTGCCGCGGCGGAACTCAATCCCATGGAAGACACCGGCCGCTCCGCTTCGACCATGGCCACCGACGGCACGCGGGTCTATGCGATCTTCGTGACCGGTGACATCGCCGCCTTCGACTTCGGCGGCCGCCGGCTCTGGTACAAGAGCTTAGGCGTGCCGGACAGCGCCTATGGCTACGCGTCCTCGCTGGAGACGTATCAGGATCGCGTGATCGTTCAGTACGATCAGGGCGACGGCAGCGAGGACAAGTCCCGCCTCTATGCGCTGGACGGCGCTTCAGGCCGGATCGTGTGGGAAGCCAAGCGGGAAGTGCCGAACTCCTGGACCTCGCCGATCGTGGTGGAAGTCGAGGGCAAGCCGCAACTGATTACTCTGACCGATCCCTGGCTGCTGGCCAACAACCCGGCCGACGGCGCCGAGATATGGCGGGCCGAGTGTGCCGGCGGCGACGTGGCGCCCTCGCCGATCTACGCGGGCGGACTGATGCTGGCGATCGAGCCGTACAGCCACCTGGTCGCGGTCAAACCCACGGGACAGGGTGACGTCACGAAGACCCACGTCGCCTGGACCATGGACGAAGGCGGTCCGGACATCTGTAGCCCGGTCGGCAACGACCAGTACGTGTACCTTCTCGAAGGCCAGGGGCTGCTGATCTGCTGTAGCGTGGCCGACGGCAAGAAGGTTTTCGACCACGACCTGCGGACCGACTTCATGGCCTCGCCGAGCATCGTGGGCGACAGGATCTATCTCCTCGACGCCGAGGGAGTCATGCACATCGGCCAGGTGGGTCCCGAATACAAGGAGCTGGCGAAATGCGAGCTGGGTGAGAAATGTCACGCGTCACCGGCGTTTGTGGATGGGCGCATCTATATTCGCAGCCTGGAGAATCTGTGGTGCATCGGCGGGCCGACTGCCGCCGGAGATGCAGACTGACCGAGCTACTATGGAAGAACTGGATCTGAAATTCGTCGATCAAACCGTCGAGCGCGTCGGGACGGGCGCCGAGAAGGTGCTGGAGATTCTTCAGGCCCTTCAGACGCATTACGGCTATCTCCCCACCGAGGCGCTCCAACGGGTCTGCGAAGTGACGGAGATCGCGCCGGCGACGATCACCGGCGTCTCGACCTTCTACGATCAGTTCCGCCACCGGCCGGCGGGCAGGCACATCATTCACGTGTGCGTGGGCACCGCCTGTCACGTCAAGGGCGCCGACCAGGTGTACGACGAGTTTCTTCGCTATCTCCGTATTCCCGAAGGGGAAGACACCGATGCGCAGAGACTGTTCACCGTCGAGAGGATCGCGTGCCTGGGCTGCTGCACGCTGGCTCCGGCGGTGCAGATCGATGACGTGACGTACGGCTATCTGACGCGGGAGACGGTCCCCAAGGTGCTGAGCGACTTTCTCAAGCACGCCGAAGCCAAGGCTGCTCACCCCAGGAAGCGTCGGCGCAAGTGGAAGGCCGGCGCCGTTGGCGAGCTGCGCGTCGGGCTCGGCTCCTGTTGCGTCGCGCGCGGCAGCGGGCGGCTCAACGAGGCGCTTGACAAGGCCCTGGCCGAGACGGGCGTCAAGGTGCCCGTCAAGCGCGTCGGTTGTGTGGGTATGTGCCATCAGACGCCTCTATTGGAGGTGGTCCTGCCGAACGGCGAATCGTTTCTCTACGCGAGGGTCCAGCCCGAGGACGCCAAGGCTATCGTTCTGAGGCACTTCAGCGCGCGCGGGCCGGTCCGGAAGGTGCGGACGAAAGTCTCCGGGGTGCTCGACCGTCTGCTGACCGACGAGAACTCCGAACCGGTGACCCGCTACTCGATTCACGTTCGCGACCGGGCGGTGTCGGACTTTCTCGGTCATCAGATTCACATCGCCACCGAGCACTGTGGGCACATCGACCCGACCGACCTCGACGAGTACCTGGCGCATGACGGGTTCAAGGCGTTAGAGAAGAGCCTTCGCGAGTTCGGGCCGGAGGAGGTGATCGGCCAGATCGAGAAAAGCGGCCTGCGAGGCCGAGGCGGCGCCGGCTTCCCGACGCACCTGAAGTGGTCAGCGGTCCGCGCCCAGGAGGCGGAGGTCAAGTACGTCGTCTGCAACGGCGATGAAGGCGACCCCGGAGCGTTCATGGACCGGATGCTGATGGAGTCGTATCCGTATCGGATTCTCGAAGGGATGGCCATCGCGGCGCGATGTGTCGGCGCGAAGGAGGGATTTCTCTACATTCGCGCCGAATACCCGCTGGCGATCAAGCGGGTCAGCGAGGCGATCGAAAAGTGCGCGGAGCGTGGCTTCCTCGGCGACAATATCATGGGCAGCGACTTTTCGCTGCGTCTGAAGATTGTCGCTGGCGCTGGCGCGTTCGTGTGCGGCGAAGAGACCGCTCTGATGGCGAGCATCGAGGGCCGTCGCGGCATGCCCAGGCTGCGACCGCCATACCCGGCGGTGAAGGGGCTGTGGTCGCGGCCCACGCTGATCAACAACGTCGAGACCTATGCGGCGGTGTCCTGGATCCTGCGCAACGGCGCCGACGCTTACGCCGCCATCGGCACAGGCAACAGCAGGGGCACGAAGGTCTTCGCGCTGGCGGGCAAGGTCGCACGCGGCGGCCTGATCGAAGTGCCGATGGGCATCTCGATTCGCCAGATCGTCGACGAGATCGGGGGCGGTGTCGCCGGCGGCCTCAAGTTCAAGGCGGTTCAGGTGGGCGGTCCCTCGGGCGGATGTGTCCCTGTCGGCTCGGACAATCTCTCGGTCGACTACGAGTCGCTGACCGCTGCTGGGGCGATGATGGGCTCGGGCGGTCTGGTCGTGTTGGACGAGACCGACTGCATGGTCGACATCGCGCGGTATTTCCTGCAATTCACCCAGAACCAGTCGTGCGGCAAGTGCACCTTCTGCCGGATCGGCACGCGGCGGATGCTCGATATCCTCGACCGGCTCTGCGCCGGGCAGGGCAAAGCCGACGATCTGAATGAGCTTCAGCACCTGGCGGAGATGATCAAGAAAGGCAGTCTCTGCGGTCTGGGCAAGACGGCGCCCAACCCGGTGCTGTCAACCCTGCGGTACTTCCGCGACGAATACGAGGCCCACATCCAGAAGCGCTGCCCAGCCGGCAAGTGCAAGGCCCTCATCGCGTACTCGATCACGGACGACTGCATCGGTTGCACGATCTGCGCCCAGCACTGTCCGACCGGCGCGATCGAGATGAAACCCTACGAGAAACACGAAATCGATCCCAACAAATGCGTCCGGTGCGGGACCTGCAAGAGCGTTTGCCCGGCCGACGCGGTCCGAGTCGAATAACCATGCCCAGGATTACGATAGACGGTCGTGAGGTGGAGGTGGATGCGGGCGCGACGATTCTCGATGCCGCCGAGAAGCTCGGGATCGAGATTCCTACCATGTGTCACCTGCGGGGCCACGAGGCGACGACCAGTTGCATGGTCTGCGTGGTGAAGGTGGCCGGCGGCAACGGGCTGGTGCCCGCGTGCGGCACGCCCGTGCGCGACGGAATGCAGGTAGACACGACGTCCGAAGAGGTCTTCGATGCCAGGAGATCGGCTCTGGAGCTGTTGCTCAGCGATCACGTGGGCGACTGCGTCGGGCCCTGCGTGATGGGTTGCCCGGCCCATATGGACATCCCACAGATGATTCGCCAGATCGCCGCCGGTCGATTGTCGGATGCCATCGCGACAGTGAAACGCGACATTGCTTTGCCAGCGGTGCTGGGACGCATCTGCCCGGCCCCGTGCGAGAACGTCTGCCGACGGGCCCAGCACGACCAGGCGGTTTCGATTTGCCTGCTCAAGCGTCACGTGGCCGACGTCGACCTCAGCAGCGACGAACCCTATACGCCGACGTGTGCCGGACCCAAGGGCAAACGCGTGGCGATCATCGGCGCCGGGCCCGCCGGTCTGGCGGCGGCGTATTATCTCCAGCAGGAGGGTTTCGAGTGTGTGGTGGTTGACGAACACGAGGAGCCGGGCGGGATGCTGCGATACGGCGTGTCCGAAAGCGAACTGCCTCACGACATCCTCAACGCGGAGATTGCGCGAATCGAGGCACTCGGCGTCCGATTCCGCCTTGGCATCCGCGTGGGTCAGGCTATCTCGATGGAAGAGGTGCGCAAGCAGTTCGACGCTGTGTTCGTTGCCGTCGGCGAACTGAAGGAGGGCGACGCCGAAACGCTCCAGTTTGCTGCGGCCGACAAGATCAAGGTGGACGGCGCCTCGTACGCCACGGACCTGCCGGGCGTGTTCGCCGGAGGCGATGTGGTTCGCCGGCGGAGAATGACCGTGCGTGCGGTCGCGGACGGCAAGGAGGCCGCTCGCTCGATCGCCCAGTACCTTAGCGGGCAGGAGGTGGTTGGTCCCGAGAAGCGGTTCAACAGCCGCATGGGCAAGCTGGCGGAATCGGAGATGCCGATCTTCCTGCAATCGGCCAGTTCGCAGCCGCGAACGAAGCCCTTCGGCATTGCCAGCACGTTCAGCGTGGACGAGGCGCGCACCGAATCGCTCCGCTGCCTTCGCTGCGATTGCCGCAAACCCGATGCGTGCCGGCTGCGGCAGTATGCCCAGGCTTACGGCGCCCGGCAGAATCGGTACAGAGCGGACCGGCGGCTCTTCGTCCAACAGACGCAGCATCCCGACGTGATCTACGAGCCAGGCAAGTGCATCGACTGCGGCATCTGCATTCAGATCGCCTCGGAGGCCGGCGAAGCGCTGGGTCTGACGTTCGTCGGTCGCGGGTTCGACGTCCGCGTGGCGGTCCCGTTCGACGGAACGCTCGCGGACGGTCTGCGTGCGGCGGCCGAGCGATGCGTGACCGCCTGTCCCACCGGCGCGCTGGCCTTCAAGGACGGCAAGGAACCTTCGTCCGGATGAGCGCGAGCGACGCGCTCCATCGGTTACTCTCTGGAGGGTACTGTCTGTATGCTCTCTGTGTCAGAACGGCATCCGCAGGGCTGTCTCGGCGACGCGACGACCGAGGTTTCGGGCAGTCGTCATGCCGTACTCGTCCTTCGTGACGCCTCCTTCGGCGCCGCTCCAGAGCGTGGCGCCGAAGCGGGCGTGCGGCCGGCCGTTGCCCACGACGATCATCTCCTGGCAGAACAGCGCCACCTGAACGGACTGGATGGTTGCCTCCTGTCCGCCGTTGCGGGTGCCGCCGACGGCCAGGACACCACCGATCTTGTTGCTCAACGCCAGGTCGTTCTGGTAGAACGCGATGCAGCGATCGAGGAAGGCCTTGCACAGCGCGCTCATGTTGCCGAAGTAGACCGGTGTGCCGATGATGATGCCGCGGACGTTTGGATCCGTGAGCCGGGGGATCAGCGAGGGGAAGTCGTCTTTCTCCCCGGGCTCCAGAGGGATGCCGGCGGCCAGGCTGCCGTTGATCTTCAATCCTGCCAGCTCAACCAGTTCGGTTTCGACCCTCGAGCTAACTTGGCCGGCTGCTTCGAGGCAGGCCTTCAGCGAGGTGGCGGTCGTCTGACCCTGCCGAGGGCTGCACGAGATGCCGACGATCTTGAGGAGGCCGCTACGCGAAGGCGTTTCGGCTCCGCGGAGTGCGGAGGTAACGCCAGCCACAGTGACGCCGGTGGCGATGGAGTCTTTCACGAAGTCGCGACGAGTGATAGCTGTCATCGGTGGTCTCCTTCTGGTGGACGTGCTCACGGTCCAGGCGATGGACCGGCGGCGCGATGCCGGATTACGGAATCGATACGTAGGCAATGCAGATCAAGCGAACTTGACATCCCGTGGTCGCATAATACAAATGCCGTTGTTGAATGTGCCGTCTGTTAAGGAGATTCATTATGAGGTCACAAACGCGCAATGCCTATCAAAATCTCTCGTGGGGCGTTTTTTGCTGGGTCGTGGTCTGCCTGATTGTTCCCAGTATCGTTTCCGCCGCGGACTGGCCCAACTATCGCGGTTCCAACTATGACGGGATCTCCAAAGAGACTGGCTGGCGGGCGGTCCTGCCGGAAGGTTCGGCGGTGGAATGGAGAACATCTCTGGGGTGGGGATTCGCGTCCATGGCGGTCCGCGACAGATGCGTCTGGGCCATGGGCAACGTCGACGGCCGGGACGTGCTCTACTGCCTCGATGCCGCCACCGGCCGCGAGAAGTGGCAGCAATCGTATCCGTGTCCTCGGCTGGACAAGAGCCATGAAGGCGGTCCGGCGGCCACACCAACCGTGGAGGGCGACTCCGTCTACGTCTTCAGCAAGAACGGCGATGTCCTGCGACTCCGCGCCGACAGTGGTCAGATCGTCTGGCACAAGAAGCTCTATCAAGACCCCGGCGTCAAAGAACTGACGTGGTATTTCTCCAGTTCGCCCCTGATCGTGGATGATCTGGTGATTTTGAACGCGGGCACCGCAGGCGTGGCGCTGAACAAGGCGGACGGCCGCGTGGTCTGGCACAACGGCAAGGACGCCGGCGGTTACGCAACGCCTGTGCCCTATACCTTCGGAGGCAAGAAATGCGTCGCTCTATTCGGATGCCAGCATCTGTTCGGCCTGGAGGCCGCGACGGGTAAGATCCTGTGGCGTTTGGAGTGGAAGACGAGCTACGACATCAACTCGGCCGATCCGATCATCGCGGGCGACCGCATCTTCATCTCATCGGGCTACAACAAAGGCTGTGCTCTTCTGAAGCTCGACGACAACGGGGTCACGAAGGTTTACAGCAACAGGAACATGCGAAATCAGATCAACTGCTCGGTCCTGTGGAAGGGATACGTTTATGGTTTCGACGGACAGGTCGGTGGCTCCGGCAAGCTCACCTGTCTCGATCTCCAGGCCGGTCAGATCAAGTGGGCCCAGGGCGGCTTGGGCACCGGTTCGCTCATGCTGGCCGATGGCAAGTTGATCGTCCTGGG
>CAZNSM010000044.1:0-21076 GCA_964575615.1 uncultured Pirellulales bacterium
CGGTGCAGAAGGAGTTTCTGGCTCAGGGTTTCGGCACCCGGGTCGACAAGAGTGCCGACAACGTCCCGAATTACTACTCGATCTATCTCTATGCCGTCAGCGCAGAAGACGCCAAGATCATGGCCCGGGCCGCCATGGACGGTCTTACCACGCTGGCAAGAAAGAACCTTGCCACGGCATTACGTAGTTGGGAGAAATGGAAGCAGGACTTCGAACGCAGACGTCGCGAGCTGGTCGAGAAGCAGGAGCGGCTCAAGAAAATCGAGCCCCAATATGACGAGCAGAAGACGCGCCTTCATCCGGGCCTGGGCGACGATAACGCAGAGCAACTGGCCAGGGAACTCATCTTTCAGATGAACAAGGAAGGCAATACGCTCGACATCGAACTGGCCGGCATCCGCGCCAAGCTCCAGATCATCGACGAATACCGCAGCAAACCGTACGTGGACAGAGACGTCCTCGAGCGGCTCGAAGCCATGAAAATCGATCAATTGATCGAACTGAGCAGTCTCGAAGCCCGCCGGAAAGCCATCGAGAAGATTCTCTCGGCGGAGCAGGAATTCTGCCGCCTTTACGGTGAGAAGAAGGAACTCCGTGAGACTATCCCCACACACGTCGCAAAAATCCGAGATGGCGAAGAGAGACTCAACGGGGAGCCGGAAATCCTCAGACAGCAACGCGAAGCACACGCCACACCGCGGATCTACAACGACACCGTCATCCTCTATCCCATCGCGGACATCGAGGGGAAGAACTGACTGCTGCAGGCTGTCCCAGTCCCGGCGCATCCCGACGCACGTCGCGGTCGCGGGACTGCGACACTCTGCATCAGGAAGCATCGAACGGTGGGAGGTTTGAAGTGTAAAGGCGGCGGCTTGGCACTTCGAACTTCCAACTTCCCACTTCGAACTCGATGGGCGAACGATCTGCTTGGCTTTCGGCTGCGGCTGTGATATCCTGCTGCCCGATTGACCCTGGAGCATTGGCTATTGGCGATGGATTATCGATGATGGGCTGTTACGTTTCCAGGAGCGTTGGACTGCCCTGACAATCCATCGTCAATCATCAATAGTCAATAATCAACCGAGAGCGGCATCCATGAGCCATCTGGCATCGACAACCGATATCTACAAGCTCTTGAACATCCATCCGGGAGGCCTCTCGGAGTCGGAGATCAGGGACCGGCTGAACCAGTACGGCCCGAACGAGCTCCAGAGCGTCGCACGATTCAAGCTGCTGACGATGATCGTCTCGCAGTTCTCGAACATGTTCCTCATCCTGCTGTTGTTCGCCAGCCTCGTTTCCTGGCTGACCGGCGCCGGGTCCGACGCCCTGATCATCGCCGCCATCGTCCTGGCCAACGCGACGATCAGCTTCATCCAGGAGTACAAGGCCGAACAGGCGCTCAAATCCCTCCAGAGCATGATGGCGGACCTCACGCACGTCGTGCGCGACGGGTCCGTCCAGCGAATCCCCGCGAGGCTCATCGTGCCGGGCGACATCGTTCAGGTCGAGGCCGGCGACCGCATCCCCGCCGACGGCGTCATCCTCGAATGCATCAACGGCATGGTCAACGAGTCGTCGCTCACCGGCGAATCGGTCCCGGTCTCCAAGAGAGCGGTCCGGTCAGCGCAGGCGCCCGTGGATGAGGAGAAGGTGTTCGCCGGGACGACGCTCAGCTACGGCCGACTGACTTTCCTGGTTTCCCAGACGGGCATGAACACGCGGATCGGCAGCATCGCCCGCGTGACGACCGACATCGCGGTGGAGAAGAGCCCGCTCCAGGTGGAGCTGGACGCCATTGGCCGGCGGATCGCGCGGGTCGCGGCGGGCATCTGCCTGGTCGTCTTCCTCCTCATGGCCATTCGCTACGAGCTGACGGTCACCTCGCTGCGCGACGCCTTCCTGTTCGCCATCGCGCTGGCGGTGGCCATCGTTCCCGAGGGGCTGCCGGCGACGGTGACTATCGGCCTGGCCTTCGGCATGAGGAAGATGGCCCGCGAGAACGCGATCATCCGCAAGCTCTCGGCCGTCGAGACGCTCGGATGCACCACCGTGATCTGCACCGACAAGACGGGCACCCTGACGAAGAACGAGATGACCGTCCGCGCAGTGTACGCCGGCGGTGAGTATCTTCACGTTTCCGGCGCCGGCTACGGGAAGGAGGGCACCTACACGGACGAGTCGGGCCGGGCCATCGAATCGGCGGACGAGCGCCTCAGCCAACTGCTGCGGCTGGCGGCGCTCTGCAACAACGCCCACTACACCGACCACACCGCGCTGGGAGACCCCACGGAGATCGCTCTGCTGGTCGCCGCCGTCAAGGCCGACGTTGATCCGGCGGCCCTTCGCACGCACTACCCCCGTCTCGACGAGTTGCCCTTCGACTCGGACCGGCGGATGATGACCACAGTGCACGAGCACGTGGGCCATCGCGGGTTCTTCTCGGCCACGAAGGGCGCCCCCGACCGCATTCTCGACCATTGCACGCACTACTTCGACCCCAAGGGACGTCGGGACCGCGTTCGGCCCCTCGATGAGGAAACCCTCAAGGACCTTCTGGCGGTGCGCTCGCGGATGGCGACCGGCGCGATGCGCGTGCTCGGGTTCGCCTGCAAGGACCTTTCCAGCCCCGATCCGGCGCATCGTGGGAATCTGGAAGAGGGCATGGTTTTCGCGGGATTCATGGGCATGGCCGACCCCCCTCGGCCCGACGTCGAGGAAGCGATCCGGCTGTGCAAGCAGGCCGGAATCCGCGTCATCATGACCACCGGCGACCAGAAGGAAACCGCCCTGGCCGTCGCAAGGGAAACCGGCATCGTCCCGATGGACGAGGACCGGGTGATCCTGGCCGAGGAGCTGCACCGCATGGACGACGCGACGCTCGATCGCGCCCTGGAGCAGGTCAACATCTTCGCCCAGATCTCACCCGAGGACAAGATGAGGCTCGTTGAGAGCCTCAAGCGGGACGGCGAGATCGTCGCCATGACCGGCGACGGGGTCAACGACGCTCCGGCCCTGAAGCGGGCCGACATCGGTGTCGCTATGGGCAAGAGCGGCACGGACATCGCCAAGGACGCCTCGAAGATGGTCATCGCCGACGACTCGTTCTCTTCGATCGTCACCGCGGTCATGGAAGGCCGGGCCATCTACGACAACATCAAGAAGTTCATCCTGTACGCCTTCTCGGGCATCACCGCCGAGTTCTTCGTCGTGTGCTTCTCCCTCCTGCCGGGCGTCGGGCAATTGCTCTCGGCGATTCAAATCCTCTGGATCGATCTGGGAACCGAGGTGCTGCCCGCCCTGTCGCTGAGTCTGGACCCGGCGGCGCCGGACATCATGTTCCGAAAGCCCCGCAAGCGACAGGACCGCCTGATCGACAAAGAGCTGCTGCTGCACGTCGGCTTCAACAGCGTGGTCATCGCCATCGGCGCGGTCCTGCTGTACTTCGGTTACCGCGCCGGCGGCTGGCCCGAGAAGGCCGTGACGGTTCCGTTCGTAGCCATCGTCCTGTTTCAGATGTTCAACATCTTCAACTGCCGCGACTCCCGAGGGTCGATCCTCCATACATCGCTCTGGAAGAATCCCTATGTTCTCGGCGCCGTCGGCATCTCGACCGTCGCCACGATCCTGCTGGTCTCGCTGCCGTCGTCGGCCCGGCTGTTCCACATCGAGCCTCTGTCCGTTCTCGACTGGGCCATCCTGGCCGCGGTGTCCAGCTCGATCATCGTGCTGAACGAGATCGCCAAACGCCTCTACTGGCCGACGCGGCAAAATGAAAGTTTCAAGTTTGAAGTGTGAAGTTCGAAGTGTAAAATGTGGCGTCCACCAACGGCGGACCTCGCAATACTTCACACTTGAAACTTCAAACTTGAAACTTCCGAAGCTACGGCAACTCCAGTTCCGCTACCGGAGTGAATTGCCGGTGCCACTTGTACCGGCACACTTTCTCCAGCGCCACGCGCTGCACGTGCGCCCCCTTGAACAGGATGTTGATGCCTCGTCCATGGCGTTCCAGGAGGATGCGTGTGAGCTGGTTGGGGCTCATGCGATAGGGTGCTCCGGGGATGCCGGAACCCTTCAGGTCCAGGAACTGTGGTGTTTCGGCCACGTGCGAATCGTCCGGCCACGCGTCCACCCACCCGCCGTCGCAGATCAAGGGGCTGTCGCCGCGAGCGCCGTCATACTTGAAGTAGTACTTCTTGACTTCTGCGGCGGGATAGCTCGATTTGCGCTCGGCGCTGAGGTCCTGCATCCAGCCGTTGAGCGTGTAGCTGCCTTCGTGCACCTCTTCCCGTCCCTCGGCGTTCACCTGCGACTGCCATCGCCAGGCCAGGTCGTGGGCCCCGTACAGGGGTGACGTGTCACGGTATGGATTGCGCCACACGGCGGCCCCCGGACACCGCAGAACCTTCAACACGCCGCTGCGCGTGTCGCCGCGGCCCTTGGCGAATTCTTTGGCGCTGAAATACGGTCCCAACTGATAGAACCAGAACCCGCCGCTGGCCCACTGCGAGGAGGGCGCATATTCGATATTGAAACCGTTGTTGTCGCCGGCATATTGGTCCCAGGCCAGCCCGTACTGCCGCAGTTGGGCGGAGCAGGCCGCCATTCGCGCCTGGCCCCTGGCCCGGCTCAGCGCCGGCATCAGGATGCCCATCAGAAGAGCAATGATGGCGATGACGACCAGAAGCTCGATCAGGGTAAAGCCGTCTTGTTTGCGCATGACGTCAGCTCCGACAACCGACCGCCGTGATTCGTCTGCGTCTCAAAGAGCCTCATGGGCCTCGAATCCATCGCCCATTGTAGGACGGCAGCGGGCGAGATGCAAATATTCCTGTGGATTGGCCCTGGGCACCTGTTATGCTGGTTCGGACAATAAAGAAGAGCATCAGCACCCTGACCTTGAGGAGACCTGCGATGAGAATGGCTCTGCTGCTCACCTGGAGCGTATGCCTGTGCGGTTCCGTTGCGTTCGGACGGGACTATTGTGTCGCGACCGACGGCGACGACGCCAATCCCGGAACAATCGAGAGGCCCTTCGCCACGCTGGAGAAGGCGCGCGACACGGTCCGGCAGAGCAAATCCGAAGGAGCGACCGTTATCCTTCGAGGCGGCAAGTACTTCCGCACGCAATCCTTCACCCTGACCGACCAGGACTCCGGCCGGCCTGATAAGCCCATCATCTATCGGGCCTATCCGGGCGAGACCGTCCGAATCATCGGCGGATGTCAGCTTGCCGCCACGGATTTTGTACCAGTCTCATCGTCCGACCCCGTCTGGAGCCGCCTCGATCCGAGCGCTCGTGGCAGATGCGTTCGTAGTGACGCCGTAAGGCGTTACGAACAACAGGCTCCCTTGCGATTGGAGCTGAGCGTCGACGGCAAGCTGATGCCGTTGGCCCGGTGGCCCAACGAGGGGTTCGTGCGCACGACGTCAGCCGCCAACGACATCACGTTCGGCTACGACGATCCCCGTCCCGAACGCTGGCTCGACGCGCCCGATGCGCACGCCGTCGGCTACTGGTGCCACGGCTGGTCCAACCAGATCGTCAAGATCGCGAAGATCCACACGGCCAACAAGACAATCACTGCGGACAAGACCCCTCCGTACGGAATTCGAGCGAAGAAGCCCTACTACGTGGTCAACCTGGTCGAGGAGATCGATCGGCCGGGCGAATGGTACTTCGACCGAGAGGCGGGGAATCTCTATCTCTGGCCGCCCGACGATTTCGACAAGGGCGACATTCTGATCTCCACCCTGGATGCGCCGATCATCGCATTGAAGAACGCATCGCACGTTCGGCTCGAAGAGCTGACCATCGAGATGGGGGCAGGCGACGGGATCGAGGTCTCGGGGGGCAGCGACGTCGTGATCGAGCGTTGTGCGGTTCGCAATATGCGAGGCAACGGCATCGAGATTTCCGGCACGAACCACGGCGTGGCCCACTGCACCATTCATGGCATCGGGCAAACGGGCGTGGCCGTCTCCGGCGGGGACCGCGCTACACTCACGCCCGGCAACAATTTCGTGCGACACTGCGCGATTCACGACTTCGGCCGCTGGCAAAGAACCTATGCGCCCGCGATCCGCCTCGACGGCGTGGGCAACATCGCGGCCAACAACCGGCTCTACGATGCGCCGCACTCGGCGATTCTCTTCAACGGCAACGAGCACCGGATCGAACTCAACGAGATTTACGGCGTCTGCTACGAGGTCGATGACGCCGGCTCGGTGTACGCCGGACGCGACTGGGGCCTGCGCGGCAACGTGATCGAGAACAACTTCTTCCACGACATCGAAAGCCACCTGACCGGCAGCAACGGCGTCCACGCCGTCTACCTCGACGACTGCGCCAGCGGCATCACGGTCATCGGCAACGTCTTCTACCGGATCAGCGGACGGGCCATCATGTGCGGCGGCGGACGCGACAACACCATCGACAACAACATCATCGCCAGGTGCGGCTCAGCTCACTTCACCGACCGGCGCGGCAAGGCCTGGATGGACAAGGACAACAGTTGGAAGCTGCTCGACAAGATCAAGCGGTACAACTACACGCAGCCGCCGTGGAGCGAACGCTACCCGCGACTGGCGCACATCCTCGACAACGGGCTCGAGATGGCCGAGGAGCCGGAAGGCTGCATCATCGCACGCAACATCGGCTGGAAGAACGAACGTTGGCTGGAAAAGAACTGCCTCGGCGCCTGCGGCGGGTTCGATTTCTACACCTTCCAGGACAATATCGAGGACCAGGACCCGAAGTTCATCGATGAGGCGAATCTGAACCTCGCGCTGCGCGACGATTCGCCCGCGTACTCGATCCCGGGCTTCAAGCCGATTCCATTCGATAAGATCGGCCCGCAAGAAACCAGCAACAAGCTGGGCGGCTACGCGATCGACGAGACGTGGATGGCCGAGGCGATGAAGGTCTTTAACGCTCCCAAGCCGAAACTCGAATTCCCGACGAGGCATCCCGACGCCCAGTGGTTTCCCCAGGCGAGCTTCGGCCTGTTCCTTCACTGGGGAATCCACAGCGTTGCGGGCATCGATCCATCGTGGTCGATGATGAAGGGCTGTCCCTGGCACGGCGGCTCCGATCCCTACAAGGAGTACAACCAGGATCAATCGAAGTATTACAGGCTGGCGGAGAAATTCAATCCGACGCAGTACGATCCGGACAAGTGGATGGCCGCGGCGAAGAGGGCGGGTTTCACCTACGCCGTGCTGACGACGAAACACCACGACGGCTACGCACTGTGGCCGACCAACTTCGGCGACTTCAGCACGAAGCAGTACATGGCAGGCCGGGACCTGCTCAAGCCCTACGTCGACGCCTGCCGCAAACACGGCCTGAAGGTCGGCTTCTACTTCTCGCCTCGCGACTGGCACTATCCGGGCTACCCGCAGGCGATGGAGTACCGGGCGGAGTATCCGCTGCCGCCGGCCGAAGAGAACTTCGAGAATTTCAAGGCGTTCTATGCCTACACGCTCGGCCAGATCCACGAACTGCTGACCTGCTACGGCAGGATCGACCTGCTCTGGTTCGACGGCATGGGCTGGAGCGGCGTCGGCGACATGCGCGCCGAGCAGACGCTCGCCTGGGTGCGATCGCTCCAGCCGGGCATCGTGATCAATCCGCGATGGAGCGGGTTCGGCGATTTCGACACCACCGAATGCACGCCGGGCAAGCCCGAGCACTGGAAACCCGGCCAGTGGTGGGAGGCCTGCGACATCTGGCCGATGGGCCACTGGGGCTACGTCCCGAGCGAACGGTTCAAGCCGCTCTCGTGGGTCTTCGACCGCCTGGCCAACTGCCGCGCGTGGGGAGGCAATTTTCTGTGCAATGTGGGCCCGCGTCCCGACGGCACGATGCCCGACGTGTTCTATGACCGCTGCGAGGATCTGGCGAGGTGGATGGCCCACAGCGGCGAGTCGGTCATCGGCGCCGGACCCGCGCCGGGCGAGGACCGAGCCAACGTGCCAGTTACCACGCGCGACGGCACATGGTACCTGCACGTGCTGCCCTCGCACCAGGGCCCAGTGGCACTGTCCGGCGTGCCCGAGCCCAGGACGATCACGCTGCTGCGCACCGGCCGGACGCTTCCCTGGCGGCGTCAGGGCGATCCCGGCGCGCCGGGAACTATCGCCATCCCCGCGGAGTTGCGCACCGACCTCGACGACGTCATCGCCGTCCGCCTCTGAGAAGATCAAAAAGCAAAGAGCAAAGAGCAAATAAAGCGGAATCCGCCTTCGGCGGATAAGTAGGGGCGAATACTCATTCGCCCCTACGGCCTTTTTGCACTTTGCGATTTGATCTTTGCTTTCATCTTGCCATTTCATTCGCGGCCCAGCCGGCCGGGGGAATTCCGGGGTTTCCGCTTGCGTGAAGGCCGGGGATGTGGTATGAATTGAGTGTTCTGGAAGCCCGTATCTCGGGCGTCGAATCGTGCCCTTGCCGGACGGAGACAAAGCGGCGGCCAGGTGCAGAGGTGGGTCCGGAAGCCCGCCTTCGGCGGGTCGAGTCGGAGGTGCTGATGCAGTCCGCCGCAGGCGGACCGCCAAGGAAGTTTGAAGTTTGAAGTGTCAAGCCGCGGACTTCCCACTTCAAACTTCACGCTTCACACTCCAAACTGGGAAGGAGGACCGCCATGGACAAGAAACTGGTTTTCCTGATCTGTTTCGCATCGCTGTTGGTCTGGATCGCCCCGATGGACCTCTGGGCCGCAACCCTTCATTGGACGGGCGCCGGCGGCGACAAGCTCTGGGACAATCCGGCCAATTGGGAAACGGGCACGGTCCCCACCGCCGGCGATGAAGCGTACGTCGACGTGCCTGCGGCGGCGGCGCCGAACGGCCCGGTGATCCAGGACGGCATGGCGGCCAAGGTCGCCGGCCTGGCGTGCGAGGTCGCCGGCGAACCGACGATGACGATGACCGGCGGCACGCTCGACGTCGCAAGCTGGATCTGGTGGGGCGACGGGGCCAACTGCCACGGCACGTTCACGATGACCGGCGGGACCATCACCACAGGCGCCGAGTTCGAACTCGGATGGGGCGGCGGCGAAGGGACGTGGATCATGACGGGCGGCACAATCCACGCCAAGGAGCTTGTGATTCCCACCGCGACGGGCCGGGCCGGACAACTGTACCTGCACGGCGGCGCCGTCCACGTCGGCAGCGACGGGCTGAGAATGTCGCCGACCGGCCTGATCGACATCACCGTGGGCACGCTGACGCTGGAGGGCGATCTGCGAGCAGAAATCGAGACCTTCATCGGCGCCGACCAGATCACCGCCTACGCCGGGACGGGACGCTTCGACATCGACTTCGACCAGCGGAATCCCGGACTGACCACCGTGACCGCCATCGCGCCGATCACGGAGAAGGCCTACGCGCCGCTCGACCCCGCGAACGGCCAGACCGACGTGTACCGCGACACGAATCTGACCTGGGTCGCCGGACTCTATGCCGATACGCACGATGTGTACCTCGGAACGGTTTTCGAGGATGTCAACAACGCCACTCGGGCCAATCCGCTCGGCGTGCTGGTCAGCCAGGGACAGGACGCCGACGTGTACGACCCGCCCGGACACCTGGAACTCGGCCGGACGTATTACTGGCGGATCGACGAAGTCAACGGCCCGCCCGACTACACGATCTTCAAGGGAGACATCTGGAGCTTCACAACCGAGCCGTACGCCTACGCGGTCGACAACATCATCGCGACCAGCAACGCTACGTCTGAGGCGGGCGCGGGTCCCGAGAACACGATCAACGGGTCCGGCCTGGACGCCGACGACAGGCACTCGACCAAGAGCACCGACATGTGGCTGGGCCTGCCTTCCGGCGGCGAGCCGGTCCGGATTCAGTACGAGTTCAGCCGGGTCTATCAACTGCACGAGATGTGGGTCTGGAACTACAACGTCGAGTTCGAGCGCGTTCTCGGCTTCGGGCTCAGGCTTGTCACGATCGAGTACTCCGCCGACGGCGCGAACTGGACGGCGCTGGGCGATTTCGAGTTCGCCCAGGGATCGGCAACGAGCGGATACGCGCACAATAGCACCGTCGATTTCGGCGGCGCGCCGGCGAAACACGTCCGGCTCACCGTCAACAGCGGCTGGGGCGCGCTGCCTCAGTATGGCTTGAGCGAGGTCCGATTCTTCCAGGTCCCCGCCCACGCGCGAGCGCCGCAGCCGGCGTCGCAGGAAACGGGCGTGACGCCGGACGTCGTGCTGAGCTGGCGAGCCGGAAGACAGGCCGCCCGGCATGAAGTGTACTTCAGCGCCGACGAGCAGGCAGTTTTCGACGGCACGGCCCCAATCGATACGGTCACGGAGAATCGCTATCCGCTCGCCACTCTCACGATCGCTCTGGGAACGACCTACTTCTGGCGGATCGACGAGGTCAACGACGCGGAGAGCCCCGCGGTTTGGGAAGGCGACCTCTGGAGCTTCACCACCCGCCCGTACGTCGTCGTGGATGACTTCGAGAGTTATACCGACGACGTCGACGCCGGCCAGGCCATTTTCCAGACCTGGATCGATGGGTGGACCAATGGGACCGGTTCCATGGCCGGCTATCTGGACGCTCCCTTCGTCGAGAGGATGGTTGTACACGAAGGCAGGCAGTCCATGCCGGTGTCCTACGACAACCAGATGTCACCGTGGTATTCCGAGATCGAACGCGCCTGGTGGGAGCCTCAGAACTGGACCGTCGGCGGCGCTGAGGCTCTGGTGCTCTATGTCCGGGGCGATGCGGACAACGATCCCGAAACGCTGTACATCGCCCTCGAAGATGACCGTGGACGGACCGCCACCGTCACGCACCCCAATGCTGACGTGCTCACGACCGGCGAATGGCAAGCGTGGCAGATTCCGCTGGATGCGCTCGGTGCGAATGGAGTGGATGTGACGAACGTCGCGAAATTGTACATTGGCGCGGGCGACCGGGACCATCCGACGGCGGGCGGTTCCGGCCGGTTCTGTCTCGATGACATCCGCGTGAGCCTTGCGAAACCGGAGGAATAATGACACAATAGCGTCGGCCCGTGCAGCCGAAACGCAGACATAGGGTTTCTTTCTGAAGGAGGATTGTCATGTCGAAAAAACTGATGCTTCTCGCTTTGGTGCTGTTGGCGCCGATTGCGGCCTTGGGCGCAGTCAATCTCGGCACCGACCCGGACCTGGTCATCTACTTCTCCTACAACGACGAATTCACGGACATGGTCATGGACCAGTCCGGCAAGGGCCGCAACGGGACCGTGAAGGGCGACGTCAAATTCGAACCGCTCGGTCTGTACGGCGGCGCCGCCAAATTCGCCAGAACCTCGTACCTCGACCTGGACGGTCCGAGTGTCCCGCCCGAGTACATCCCCACCTCCGCAATCACTCTGGCGGCTTGGGCCAAGTGCGAGAACACGGGCGATCACCACGCGATCTTCAACGCCCGCGCCAACGACTCGACCTGGCTGGTCCATCCCGAGTTTCGCAGCGGAGGCAACTTCCGCTGGCTGCTGCGGGCCGCCGGCGGAACCGGCATGTTCGACATCCAGGCCGGCACCGTGATCTGGGATGAATGGATGCATTACGCGGGCACCTACGACAAGGCGGTCGCCAAAGGCACTCTGCACATCAATGGAGAGATCATCCAAACCGCCAACGTCACGGCCGGCGCCGAGATCGCCGGCGACTGGGGCCTGGGAGCGCGCGTCGGATACAATATCGACAACGCACGTCCCTTCACCGGTCTGATGGACGAATTCTGCCTGTTCACCCGGGCGCTGAGCCAGCAGGAGATTCAGGTGCTGATGGAGGGCATCCGCCTGACACCGGCCGAACTGGCCAGCAACCCCAATCCCGCACACGAGGCCAACGACGTGTGGTGCAAGACGGCCTTGAGCTGGACGCCCGGCGAATATGCCGCGACCCATGACGTCTATCTGGGGACCAGCTTGGACGACGTCAACAACGCCAGCCGGACCGACCCGCGAGGTGTCCTGGTCAGCCAGGGACAGAGCGAGGCAACATACGTACCGGAGGTCCCGCTGGAATACGGCCGGATGTACTACTGGCGAATCGACGAAGTCAACGCCGCGCCCGATTCAACCATCTTCAAGGGGCTCCTGTGGAGCTTCTCGACCGAGCCGTTTGCCTACGCGGTCGAGGACATCGTTGTGACCACCAACGCGGTTTCCGCCGCCGGCTCCGGGCCGGAAAAGACCATCGACGGCTCCGGGCTCAACGAAAACGACGAACACTCCACCAAGATCCCGGATATGTGGCAGGCCACGCCGGGCGACGAAACCCCCATCTGGATTCAGTATGACTTCGGCCGCACGGTGAAGCTGCACCAGATGCTCGTCTGGAACTACAACGTCGAGTTCGAGCTCGTGCTCGGGTTCGGGCTCAAGGATGTCACCGTCGAGTACTCCGCCGACGGCGAAACCTGGATGGCGCTCGGCGACGTGGAGTTTGCCCAGGCGATCGCCAAGGCCAACTACACCGCCAACACCACCGTCGATTTCGCCGGTGCTGCGGTCCGCGCCGTGCGGCTGACCGCCAACAGCACGTGGGGCGGCATGCCGCAACACGGCCTCAGCGAGGTGCGCTTCCTCTACATTCCCATACAAGCCAGGTATCCCGAGCCGGCCGACGGCGCGACGGACGTGAGCGTCGAACCGACCCTGGCCTGGCGTCCCGGCCGGGATGCGGCGACGCACAATGTCTACTTCGGCGCCGATGCGTCCGCCGTCACCGACGGAACCGCGCTGCTCGGCTCGACGGCGGAGAATCAGTATGTGACCGAGGGGCTCGATCTCGGCACGACCTACTACTGGAGAGTCGATGAGGTCAACGACGCCGAGAGCACCCCGACATGGGAAGGCGCAATGTGGAGTTTCGTCACGCAGGAGTATTTCGTCGTCGATGACTTCGAAGGCTACACCGACAACGTCGACGCCGGCGAGACGATCTACCAGACCTGGATCGACGGATGGACCAACGGTACCGGCTCCATGGTCGGGTACGTCGACGCGCCGTTCGCCGAGCGGAAGATCGTCCACGACGGACGGCAGTCCATGCCTCTGGCCTACGACAACGCGGATGCGCCGTTCTATTCCGAAGGGTCCCGAACGTTTGCCGCCGATCAGGACTGGACCATCGGAGCGGCCGACACGCTGACCCTGTACTTCCAGGGCAAGGCGGCCAACGCGCCCGCGACACTCTACGTCGCACTGGAGGACAGCGCCGGGCACGTTGGCGCCGCGTCGCATTCGAACCCGGACGCGGCCCTCGCGGTCGAATGGCAGGAATGGCAGATTCCGCTGAGCGCCTTCAGCTCGGCCGGCGTGAATCTGGCAAGAGTCAGCACGATCTACATCGGCGTGGGCGACCGCAACAGCCCGAGCGCCGGGGGAACTGGTACGTTCTACATCGATGACATCCTTGTCGGCCGGCCGGTCCGGTAGGCGGTATCACAGTAACCTGCCTTGTCGCCGGACAACGCAGACCATCGCGGCGGGCCGTGGGGCACATCCACGGCCCGCCGTTGTTTTTCGCGGACACCACCAACGGCTGCCGTCTTTCAGGCGCGACTACCCGCTCTGGCCTGGGGTCAGGCTTTGGTTCGTAATGGTCGCGATGGCCGCCGGGATGAGGCGCTACCCTCACAGGGACCGATGTGTCACGCCCCATACCGCTGTTGCCGCCCTCTTCTCTCAGGTCGGCCCCCCACGTGTGTGTGAGAACATCCGGGCAGCCGTGTGGCAGCCGCAAGGCACAGCCTTGGGGATGGCGGGTATGATTCGGCCTTGTGTGTCCCGAGACGCCGACACGTCCGGCCATCCCCAAGTCCTGCGGACTTGAGGCTGCCACACACAGTCCTCACGTCCCAGGGTTTTTCTGGTTGACGGACGCATTGTCCCCAGGTATACTGTACCTCAGAGACATGGAGGGTCGTGCGGCGGCGGGATCAGCGTGGGTTTTCACTTCGCATGTCGCATTACAGGAGGGATTCCCTGCTCTGGAGGAGCCCGTGGGACACGCGTGACTCCCGGGGTTCGCAGTGTGCCCCTAAGGGCATATGGCGGGGGCGAATGATTATTCGCCCCTGCTTGAAGGCAACGCCTTATCCCGATGCGTCGGGATCACTACGAACCCAAGCGTCTCAACAACACGCCAGGAAGGCGCAGATATGGAAAGGCGGAGTTGATGGCGAGACGACATCTTGATTGGCGATTGGGAATCGTTCTGATCCTTGCGACCACGATTCTCGTGACAGCCGTGTACCTTCTCCAGCGATGGGAGCGCCACACGCGCCCGTCCCAACGTCACTCCACCATCCAATCCTCCATCCGGTGACCGTGACGCAGCGATGCGGACCTATGTCCCTCCGGCCTCGAGCGGCGTTTCCGGCGGCGCGGGAAGCGACGCCGGCGTGTCGGCCTCGGCACCCTGAACGGCTCGGGCCCGCGCGTCGACCGTGCGCGGGACATCCAGTTCGGGGCCGCCGGCGGCACCCAGTTCCTTGAACTTGCGCGCCGAGACGAGGACGCGGCTTTCCATCGATCCGACCGCCTTGTTGTACGCTTCGGTGGCGCGGTCAAGGTTCCGGCCGATTTCGTCAAAGTGGCTGACGAGCACGCGAATGCGGTCGTACAGCTCCTTGCCCAGATCGCTGATCGCCTGGGCGTTCCGCGCGATCCGCTGCTGCTGCCAGCCATATGAGACGGCGCGGAGCAGCGCGATCAGCGTCGTCGGCGTCGCGAGGATGACCTTCTTTTCTACACCCATCTCGATCAGCCGCGGTTCCTGCTCGAGCGCGGCGCTGAAGAACATCTCGCCCGGCAGGAACATCACGACGAACTCGGGCGCCTGGGCGAACTGGTCCCAGTAGCCCTTGGCGCCGAGGTTCTGCATCTGGGTCAGCACGTGGCCCGCGTGACGCCTGAGCTGCTCTTTCCGCGTCCCCTCGTCCACCGCTTCGATCGACGCCAGGTACGCATCGAGCGGCGTCTTCGAATCCACCACCACGATGCGCTCGTTCGGCAGGCGCACAATCATGTCGGGCCGGATGCGCCCGGCGCCGACCGGCGCGGACTCCTGCGTCACGAAATCGCAGTACTCCACCATGCCCGCGATCTCGACCACGCGCTTCAACTGAATCTCGCCCCAACGGCCGCGCACATCGGGCCGCCGCAGCGCCGTGACCAGGTTGGCCGTCTCCTTCTTCAGGTCGGCCTCGCTCGTCGCCAGCGACTTGATCTGCTCGGTCAACGCCGCGAAGCTGCTGGCGCGGGCCTTCTCGATCAGCCCGAGCTTGTCGTCGACCTTGGTCAGTGACTCCTTCAACGGCTTGACCAGCTCGTCGATGGCCTTCTGGCGTTTCTCCAGCTCGCTTTTGGCGCCTTCCTGGTACTTGTCGAGATTGGTCTTAGCCAGCTCCAGGAACTGGCTGCTGTTGCTCTTGAGCGCCTCCTGCGAAAGGGCCTTGAAGGCGTCGGAGAGCTTCTGCCGGGCCTCGTCCAGCAGAGCGAGCTTGTCTTTGGCGGCCTTCTCCTGCTCTTCGAGCCGCGTGGCCAGTCCGGCACGCTCGGCCTTCAGCGTCGAGCATTCCTGCTGCAACTCGGCGATCTGCCGGTCCCGCGTGGCGATCTGCGTCTCCAGTTCGGGAATCCTGGCGTTGCGTTCCTCGGCGACGGCGCGGGCCTGGGCCTCGGCCATGTGCTGCTGGTGGAGCGCACTGATCCTGCGCCGAAGGAGGCTGTAGACGACCAGGGCGGCGAGGGCGGCGCCGACGATGACACTGGCGATGGCAATCAGGACATATTCCATGAGCGGACCTGCAAAATATACTCGATTCGCCGCGATTATACGCGCCGGGCATCCCGATGTACATCGCGATCCCAAATCGGTAGGATGGTCGCGTTGTAGAGCGCGTAGCCCTGCCGTGTTGGTGGTGTGCGATGGAACGAATCGAGGCAATTCTGTTTGACTGGGGCGGCGTGCTGATCGACAATCCGGCGCCCGGACTGATGGCATACTGCGCCGAGGCGCTGCGGGTCAGCGTCGCGGACTACCAGCAGGCGCACAACCGTCACGGCGAACCCTTTCAGAAAGGCCTGATTCCCGAAGCCACGTTCTGGCAGCAGGTCTGCGCCGATCTGCACCGGCTGCTGCCCGAGGTTCCCTCGCTGTGGGGCCAGGCCTTCCGCGCGGTCTACTCGCCCCGGCCGGACGTTTTCGATTGGGCCGGACAACTGCGACAGCACGGCTACAAGATCGCCCTGCTGTCGAACACGGAACAGGCGGCGATGGAGTTCTTCCAGGAGCTGCGCTACGACGTGTTCGACGCGGCGGTGTTCTCCTGCGCTGAAGGAACGATCAAGCCGGAGCGAGAACTGTACGAGGTCGCCGCACGCAGGCTCGGCGTGTTACCGTCGCAATGCGCGTTCATCGATGACAAGCAGTTGTTCGTCGACGGCGCGATCCAGGCCGGAATGAAGGCGGTCCTCTACGAGAACCTCGACCAGGTCAAGCAGGCACTAAAGTCGCTCGGCGTCTCCGACGCGGCATAACTTGCTTTCAGGCGAAAGGACTGCCGTGGGTTTCCTGAGTCTGCTCAAGAGCAAACCCGTCGTCCTGCTGGACGGCGCCATGGGCACCGAACTGGACAAGCGAGGCCTCATGGGCCGGGGACGAACGAATCTGGAGTCACCCGACGCCGTTCTCAAAATCCACCAGGCCTATTCCCGGTGCGGCTGCGATGCGCTGACAACCAACACGCTGACCATGAATCGCATCTACATCGAGACGCACAACGTGGACGTCTCGGTCGAGGAGATCAATCGTACCGGCGTCCAACTGGCCGATCGGGCCGCCGGCTGCGCCCAGTACATTCTCGGCGACATGAGCTCAACGGGCCAGCTTCTGCAACCGTACGGCACATACACCGAGACCCAGTTCTGCGACGCCTTTCGCGAGCAGGCCAGGGTCCTGGCCGAAACCGGCGTTGACGGCTTCCTCATCGAGACGATCTTCGACCTGCGAGAGGCGGTCGTCGCACTGCAGGCGTGCAAGGAGGTTTCGCCGCTTCCGGTGATCGTGTCCATCGCGTTCCAGACCGAGGACAAGGGCGGGCGAACCATGATGGGCGACACCGCCGAACAGTGCGCCAGACAGTTGACCGAGGCCGGCGCCGACGTCGTTGGCGCCAATTGCGGCGACCTCGACCCGAGCCAGATGGCCAGGGTCGTGGCCCTTCTCAGAGAGGCCACCGAACTGCCGATCCTGGCCCAGCCCAACGCGGGCAGGCCCAAGCTCGTCGGCGACAGGACAATTTTCGATATGGGGCCGGGGCCCTTTGCGGAAGGCATCGCCGAATGTATCCGCGCCGGCGCTCGGATCGTGGGCGGCTGTTGCGGCACGGGCCCCGAGCACATTCGCGCCGTCGCCGAAATGATCCGCGGGATGGATTCGACCGGCTCGACACCGTGCGACAAGAACCGGTAACCCCCTTCGCCCTCCAACCACTGTAGGGGGGATGCGCCGAAAGCCGGAGCACCCGCGCCAAAGGCAACCATGTGGAAAGGAGCGAACACCATGTCTATGCGAATGATGATCGGTGTAACGGGAGCAACATTGTTGATCGCCGCCGGATTGCTTCTGGCCCAGCCCGGCCCAGGCGGCCGGCGCCGCCCCGGCGGGCCCGGATTTGGCCCTCCAGGAGGCCGGGGAATGCAAAACAAACCGCCCTTGGCCAAAGGCCCGGCCGAGCAGAAGATCCTGGATGTGCTCGACGACATGGACCGGAACCAACGCGGCGGCAACATGAACGTGCCCATCGAGGACGGCCGGCTGCTGCGACTGCTGGCCGAGTCCATCGGCGCCAAGCAGGTCGTCGAGATCGGCACCTCCAACGGCTACTCCGGAATCTGGCAGGCCCTCGCGCTGAAATCCACCGGCGGCAAGCTCATGACATTCGAGATCGATGAGGGTCGAGCCGCGATGGCCCGGCAGAACTTCCAGCGGGCCGGCGTCGACGACATCGTCACGCTCGTCATGGGAGACGCCCACGAGAAGGTGGCGGATGTGGTCGGGCCTGTCGACATGGTCTTCATCGACGCGGACAAGGAGGGCTATGTGGACTACCTGAACAAGCTGCTGCCCAAGGTGCGGCCGGGCGGACTGATCGTCGCGCACAACATCACGCCCGGCATGGCCGACCCCGAGTACGTCACGGCAATCACGACCAATTCCGAGCTGGAAACCGTTTTTTACAGCGAGGGCGGCGGCGTGAGTGTTACACTGAAGAAGCGCACCCTGAATTAGAGCGGCCCGCGCGAAGTCGGCAGAGAACGGCACAGAAGAACAGCAGACTCCGGTCAGGAGGACAGGAATGCCGAAAGAGGATCTGCAACGAGCGTATGGCTTATCGACCTCGACCTACGTCGTGACCGCCAGCATGGTGGGTACAGGCATCCTGGTCTCGCCGGGTTACATGATGGCCTCGCTCGGCAACTACGCCGTGATCTTCGGGCTCTGGGCTCTCGGAGGACTGCTGGCCCTTTGCGGGGCGCTTTGCGTGGCGGAGCTGGCGGCGGCTCTGCCTCGCGCGGGCGGCGAGTACGTCTACCTTCGCGAGGCATACGGTCCGATGCCGGCGTTCCTGTCCGGCTGGACCTCGTTCTTCGTCGGCTTCTCCGCTCCGCTGGCGGTCGCGGGCTACATCGCCGCATCTTACCTTCTCAGTCCATTCGGCCTCGCCACACAGGGGAATCACTACACGCTCAAGGTCGCCGCTGCCGCCATCATTCTGGCGGTGACGCTGCCCAATCTCATTGGCCATCGTCATTCCGCCCGAACGCAGAGCCTGACCACCATCCTCAAGCTCGGGTTATTTGCGGCGCTGGTTGTGGGCGCTGCCCTGCGGGGCACAGGCCGATTGGCGTATCTCGGACAAGGCCGCACGCTCGACGCCGTCGAACTGGGCACGGCGGCAACCCAACTGTTCTACGTGATGTTCGCCTACAGCGGCTGGAATGCCGCCAGCTACCTGGCCGGCGAGGTCAAGAACCCCGCCCGAACGCTGCCCCGATCCCTGCTGCTCGGCACCGGCGTGGTCGTCGTGCTGTATCTGGCCCTCAATCTCGTCTTCGCCTGCGCGGTGCCGCTGGCCGACGTGGGATTCGACAACGCCGAACAGGTGCCCCAACTGGCGGCTGCGAATCTGTTCGGTTCGGGAATCGGCAGCGCCTTCTCCGTGCTGCTGGGATTGACGTTTCTGGCCACGGTTAGCGCCTTCATCATCACCGGTCCGCGGGTGTACTATGCGATGGCCTGTGACGGCCTGTTCCCCTCGATCGCCCGACGCACCAGCCCGCAAGGGGTTCCCGTCCATGCCATGATTCTTCAGAGCCTCTGCGCGGTGATCATCCTGTTCGCGACGGACTTCCAGAACTTGTATCGATACGCCGCCGTGGGCCTGTCGCTGTTTGCATTGCTCTTCATCGGAGCAGTCTATGTTCTGCGCTGGCGACAGCCGGAAATGGAAAGGCCCTTCCGCGTGCCCGGCTATCCGCTCACCCCGGCGATCTTCATGGCGGTGACGCTGTTCATGGCCGTCTACGCCTTCGCGCTGTGGCGAACCCCGTCGCTCTGGAGCGTCGGCAGCATCCTTCTGGGCATCCCGGTCTACTACATCTGGGGGTTCGCCCGTCGTCGGCTGGACGCGATGGGGCAAAGCAGTCGATCGGTCAACTGACGTGGGCCATGAGAAGGTCAAGGGCTTGTTACGAGGTGGCCTGCGCCCAGATCGCGCGGGGCGCCGGCACTACTGAACGTCGCGAGGAAGATGAACGGCTTCGGGAGAGATGTCAAACTTGCGGCACAGCGATTCCAGCAGCATCTCCAGTCGCTTCAACTGGTAATCGGTCGGCAGCGACGAAACGCCGTTTCCCACCAGGCAGATGCGGATCGTCTGCTCGTCGCCTCGCCAGGCCGCGCCGGGCCGAATCCGACACTGGTTCAGCCAGTTCTCCGTGGTCTGGATCTCGCCGTCGCCGGCGCCGACGCCGTTGCCGACGAGGAAATGGCAATCCAGATCCGCCGGATTGGTCAACCCTCGAACGGTCGCCAGACGTTGAATGTTTCCGCCTTTGGTCCCGCTGAAAGCGATCTCGATGCTGCTCCAATGGCTCCGCGACGGGTCGATCCTGGATTGCAGCGCATGATCGACGGAATCGAGTCGATAGTAGGCAGACAGACAAAACAGAGGTTCGGAAGGGGGATTATCTCCGAGGGCCATCAACAGAACCGCACCGGTCGTCATGGAGATCAGCAGTGCGGCTAAAACCTTAACTACCCTTGGCTGGTTCGACATCCGTTTTCGACCACTTCCCACATATCCGACCGGGTGTTGCACCCTACACCCTGTAGATTCGGCAGGTTCACAAAGGGGCCTGCTCGTTATATACCACTACATCGACTCTTGCCAGTGTGTTACTTCAAAATTTCTGCGAATTTGCCCAACCTACACGCACGTGACATTTCAGTCCGTCTGCCGGCGTGCCGAAGAAAGGAGAAGTGAAGCCCGGCACGCGGTCGCCGAACACCTTGACCATCACCGGCGGCCCGACTATAGTGCGCGGATTCCGGCAGACGCTGCGCGGCCCGACCTCGTCGTCCTCTGGATGTCACTGTGGCGTCGAATGCGCGGGCGACAACAGAGAAAGGAGTGTCACAGTGTCACAATGGCGATGTTTATCGGCCGAAGAGATCTCCCGGCTCACCACGCAGGGTTGCTTCTGTGAGGACTGGTCGCGCATTCAGGTGGCGGAAGGGTTCCAACCCGAGCGTGTCCACGACACCCACTTCTCCGGAGACGTCAAACTGGGCAAATTCGACAAGCGGATTTCCTTCTTCGGCGGCGTCAGCAAGCCGGCCGGCCTCTATCGCGTCACGCTTCACAACTGCATCGTCGGCGACAACGTATATCTCGGCCATGCGCGCAGCCATATCGCGAACTACCTCATCGAGAACGACGTGGTGATCGACAACGTCGACCTGCTGGCCGTCGA
>CAZNSM010000044.1:21176-23063 GCA_964575615.1 uncultured Pirellulales bacterium
ACTACCTCATCGAGAACGACGTGGTGATCGACAACGTCGACCTGCTGGCCGTCGAAGGAGACTGTTCGTTCGGCAATGGCAAGGCCGTGTCGGTCGTCAACGAAGGCGGAGGCCGGGAAATCCCCATCTACGATCGTCTTTCGGCGCACACCGGCTACATTCTGGCCTTCTATCGGCATCGGCCTGCGGCGATCGGGCGACTCCAGGAGATGATTCGGCAGTACGCTGCGTCTGTAACGTCGTCGATGGGGCGCATTGGACGAGGGGCCCGGATCACGAATTGCGGGATCCTCAAGAACATCAAGGTCGGGCCGGCTGCCGTCATCGAGGGCGCCAATCGGCTGGAGAACGGATCGATCAACAGCAGCACCGAAGATCCGGTTTATATCGGACCCGGCGTCTATGCGGAAGACTTCATCGTCGCCAGCGGAGCGAAGATCACCGACGGAGCCATCCTCTGCGACTGCTTCGTCGGACAGGGCACGGTTCTGGCCAAGGAGTATTCGGCCGAGAACTCGGTCTTCTTCGCCAATTGCGGCGGCTTTCACGGCGAGGCCTGCTCGATCTTCGCCGGACCCTACACGGTAACGCACCACAAGTCCACGCTGCTGATCGCCGGGCTGTTCTCGTTCGTCAACGCCGGAAGCGGAACCAACCAGAGCAACCACCACTACAAGCTCGGGCCTGTCCACCAGGGCGTCGTGGAACGCGGCTGCAAAACGGCCAGCGACTCGTACATGCTCTGGCCCGCCAAGGTGGGCGCCTTCACGGTGGTCATGGGCCGGCACTACCGCAACTCGGACACCTCCGATCTGCCCTTCTCCTACCTGATCGAAAACGAGGACCAGAGCGTTCTGGCGCCCGGCGTCAACTTGCGCAGCGTCGGAACGGTCCGCGACGCCCGCAAGTGGCCGCATCGCGACCGCCGCAAAGACTCCAGGAAGCTGGACCACATCAACTTCAAGCTGCTCAGCCCGTTCACCATCCAGAAGATGATCAACGGCCGCGACCTGCTACGCAAGCTCAAGGCCACCTCCGGCCCGACCAGCGATTACTTCACCTACCACAGCGTCAAGATCCTCAGTGCCGCTCTGGAGCGCGGCATCACCCTGTACCAGACCGGGATCGACAAGTACCTCGGCAACTGCCTGCTCAAGCGTCTCGAAGGCCGGCAACTGCGTTCCGTGGAAGACTTGCGGGCGGCACTGCGACCGGATACCGGCATCGGACAGGGCAGGTGGATCGACCTGGGCGGCATGTTCGCCCCGGAGCAGACCGTCGAGCAGTTGCTCGACGACATCGAGAGCGGCCGAATCGATACGCTCGACCAGCTCGAAGCCCGATTCGCGTCCATCCACGAGAACTATCCCACCTACGAATGGACGTGGGCCGCCGAGGTGATCGCCGGGCAGACCGGCAAAGCCATCGACGCTCTGACGCCCGAGGACGTCATCGCCCTGACGAACCGCTGGAGAGAAGCGGTTTTGGACCTCGACCGCCAGCTCCACGCAGACGCCCGGAAGGAATTCGCCGCGACCGTTCAGATCGGCTTCGGTCTTGACGGGGATGACAGAGTCCGCCGGGAGGACTTCGAGGCGGTGCGCGGTTCGTTCGAGGCCGACAACTTCGTTGGAGAAATCGAGAAGCACATGGCGGCAAAGAACGCCCTGGCCGATGACTTGATCCGCCGGATCGAGCCGCTGCGAGGCAAGACGTAGCCGGCAATTTCGTCCCGGCGTGCAAGGCGAGAACTGTAGGGTGTGCACCGCACACCTTTCCTCTATCGAGTTGGTGTGAAATGCACACCCTACGAGTCTTTGCTGTTCCGCACAGCCGACCGGCGGCGAAAATCAGTTTCCCGTCGGCGCCGGAGTGGCGGGCGCAACG
>CAZNSM010000044.1:23163-31290 GCA_964575615.1 uncultured Pirellulales bacterium
GCCGACCGGCGGCGAAAATCAGTTTCCCGTCGGCGCCGGAGTGGCGGGCGCAACGGTCGTTGGCGCCGGCCGGGGAGCGGGCGGCTCAAAGCCCGGCGCATACACGATCGTCGCCTTGTCCTTCAAACCCTGGACATACTCCTGAAAGGCCTGCTGCTTCTTCTGGTTGCTCAGTCTCTGGATGATGCCCGCCTTCGCCTCCTCGAGAGCAACCGTCTGCGCATCCGCGTGCTCGGTCGCCTTGATGACGTGGTAGCCGAACTGGGTCTCCACTACGTCGCTGACCTCGCCCGGCTTCAGGGCAAACGCCGCATCCTCGAACGGCTTGACCATCTTCCCTCGAACGAAGGTGCCCAGGTCGCCTCCCTGGGCCTTCGACGGGCAGCTCGAGTTCGCCTTGGCCAACTCGGCAAAATCAGCACCACCCTTGACTTGCGCCAGCAGCGCCTCGGCTTTTGCCTTGGCCGCCGCTTTGGCTTCGTTCGGATCGGCCGCGTTGGGGTCCGGAGAGATGAGGATGTGGCTGGCGCGAACCGTCTCGGGCTTCACGAATTCCTTTGGATGCCCCTCGTAATACGCCTGTGCGTCGGCATCGTTGACGTCGATCTTGCCGGCCCACTGGGTCTCCATGAACTTCTGGCGTGCCAGTCCCGTGCGGTACTCCGCCTTGAACTCGTCGAAATTGCCTCCTCGAGATTCGACCATTTCCCGGATCTTCTCGATGGTGATCGGTGGGTTCTCCTGGGCGCCGCGTTCGGTAATATAGGCCAGGGCCTCGGCCTCCGTCACCTCGATGTGGGCCGCCTTGACCTGCTGGTCGAGCAGGGTCTGCTTGACGAGCGAGTCGAGGGTATTCTGCCGGATCGTCTTCTTGTACTGTTCGAGATACGCCGGCGGCAGGTTCCCCATCTGTGCCCCGGCGGCCTTGATCTGCCGTTCGACGGCCTCATCCACCTGCCCTCGGGTGACCGTTTCCCCATTGATCGTAACGACCACCGCGTTCGGATCGGCCTTCGGCTCGGGCTGTGCCGCGACCGGCTCGAGCGTACTGGGTGCGGGCGTCGGGTCGGTGGCTTGGACCGGCGCCTGGTCCGCGTCCGGCGTCCCGGCGTCCTTCTTCCCGCAACCAACCACGCCGAGGACGAAAACAAACGCCAATCCCACCAAGACGGCGACGACGTTAAGGCTTCTACTCGCTGTCATGCTCTTCATAAACATCTCCAAGACAAGATTGTTGTCCATTCTGATTGATGATGGCGACAGGCTCGATACCCGCTGAGGAAGGCCATGTGGCGCACATTGTTTCACAGACCCGCAGGCAAGTCAAGAAATTCACTCTTCTTCGACGACAGTGTGTGTGCAGGTTTTAGGGCCCCGGCATTTCTGAGCCATGGAAGCGGCTGGGTGGCCGCCTCATCCCGATGTCTGTCGGGATGAGGCTGCCACACGGCGTGTACGACCGATGCATGCCGCCGTCCGTGGCCGTACTGTCACACCTTTTTTTCGCAAAACAACACCTTTTCTATTGACTAATTCAATTATTAAGTTAAACTATGCGGATGAATCGTTCTTGCAAAAGGACCGGCGCATGAAGAAGCGGATTCGAAAGGACGCGCAGCAGACGCGGAGCCGCCTGTTGGCGGCGGCGGCCGAGGTCTTCGCCGAGAAGGGATTTTGGGAGGCGACGCACGCGGAGATCTGCGAGAAGGCCCAGGCCAATACGGCGTCGGTGAACTACCACTTCGGCGGCAAAGAGAACTTGTACGTTGAAGCGTGGAAGCATTCCCACGCCGAGTCGATGAAAGCCCACCCGCCGGACGGCGGCGTGTCGCCCGATGCTCCGCCTGAAGAAAGGCTGTACGGCCGGATTCTGGCCTTCATGCACCGGATCGCCGACCCGGACAACCACGAGATCGAGATCGTCCACAAGGAGATGGCCAATCCCACGGGGCTCCTGATGCACGCGATGCATTCCACCATCGAGTCGGAACGTCAGACCACGCTGGCCCTCGTCCGGGAGTTGCTGGGCGAGAACGCGAGCGAGCAAGCGGTGTGTCTCTGTGAGATGAGCCTGATGAGCCAGTGTTTCGGCCCGATGCTGCACTTGCGGCGGGACAAGATGCCGCTTGGCGCGCCGCGGCCGCCCGCCCCGCTCGCCGAATTGAGCGTCGAGCAACTGGCCGATCACATCGTGCAATTCACCCTGGCGGGGATCCGAGGGATTCGCGAGAACCCCAGGAACGCAAAGACGAGTGGCAGGAGGCGACAACCGCGCAAGACCGCCTCCAGACAGGAGTGATCCATGCGTGCTGTTCTCAGAGCAGGATTCGTCAGACCATGGTTGCAGCGATGCGCGGCAACGGCGCTGGTGCTGCTGGCCGGGTGCAAGGTCGGGCCCGACCACACTGTGCCGGAGCCTTCTGCGTCGGCCGCCTGGCACAGCGAGCTGGCGGAGGGTCTGACCGCCGCACCGACCGACCCCGACGTGCTGGCGTCATGGTGGACCACCCTGGGCGATCCGCAACTGTCCAGCCTGATCGAGCGCGCCGTGGCGGGCAATCTGGACCTGAAGACCGCACAATCGCGGGTTCGCGAGTCGCGGGCTCGCCGGAGCATCGCCAAGGGCGCCATGTTCCCGACGCTGAACGCCTCCGGCTCGGCCACGTCGAGACGGACCGACACCAACGTGGGCTTCGACTCGCACGGCGAGGTCTACTCGGCCGGCTTCGACGCGGCCTGGGAACTGGACCTCTTCGGCGGAGTCCGTCGGTCCATCGAGGCGGCCCAAGCTGACCTGGAGGGGGCCGAGGAGAATCTGCGCGACGTGCTCGTTTCCCTGCTGGCGGAGACGGCGCTGAACTACGTCGAGGTGCGAACGTTCCAGTCGCGCCTCGCGGCGTCGCAGGCGAGCCTGGCGACACAGAGCGAAACCTACGAGCTGACTGCGTGGCGATCGCAGGCGGGACTCGACGACGAGCTGGCGGTGTACCAGGCCCGGTACAATCTCGAGAGCACGCGTTCTCAGATCCCCACGCTTCGCGCGGGGCTGGAAGAGGCGATGAATCGCTTGGCGGTGCTGTTGGGCGAGACGCCGGGCAACCTCCATCGTGAGCTGGCCGAACCACGGTCGATCCCGCTGCCGCCGGCCGAGGTCGCCGTCGGCGTGCCGGCCGACACGCTGCGGCGCCGTCCCGATGTGCGGCGCGCCGAGCGCGAGCTGGCGGCCCAGACGGCGCGCGTCGGCGTCGCCACGGCGAACCTGTATCCGCAACTGACGCTGAACGGCTCGATTGGATTGGAGACCACGTCGCTGCGCGACCCCTTGTCGCAGCGGACCTGGACCCTCAGCGGCGGCCCGCGACTGACGTGGCCCATCTTCGATCCGACCGTCCGTCCGAACATCGAGGTGCAGTCGGCCCTCCAGGAGCAGGCCCTGATCCAATACGAGGCAACCGTGCTGGCGTGTCTGCAAGAGGTCGAGAACGCGCTGGTCGCCTACGGCCAGGAATTGCTGCGACGGGACAATCTGCGGCAGGCGACCGAGGCGGCGCAGGCGGCCGCTTCGCTGGCGCAGTACAAGTATCAGGCGGGCCTGACGGATTTCAGCAACGTCCTGGACGCGGAGCGGTCGCTCCTGTCGTTCCAGGACCAGTTGCACCAGAGCGACGGGACCGTGACATCCAACCTGATCCGGCTCTACAAGGCGCTCGGCGGCGGATGGACTTCGTTGGCGGCAGTCCCGGAGCCGAAGACCGCCAAACAGCTTTGAGATTTGGAGAGAACGAATGAGTGCGAAATCCCCTGCACAATCCGATATCGCCGAGACGCTGGGCGTTGGCCACGCCGCACGTCGCGGCAGACGCTTGAAGCGTTGGCTGCTCGTCATCCTGCTGATCGTCGCGGTGGTCACGGTCCTGGCCATGCGAAAGAGATCGAGCCCGTCCGGGGTGGTGCGTTTCGAAGCCCAGGAGATCCGGCGAGGCAACCTGGTCGTTCTCGTCACCGCCACCGGCACGCTGGAGCCCACCAACCAGGTCGAGGTGGGCAGCGAGATCTCGGGCATCGTCAAAAGCGTCGAGGCCGACTACAACGACAAGGTGAAAGTCGGCCAGGTCCTGGCCCGGCTCGACACCTCCAAGCTCGAGGCCCAGGAGACGCAACACAAGGCCGCTCTCGAAGCCGCCAAGGCCAGGGTCCTCCAGGCCAAGGCAACCCTCAGCGAGACGCAAACGAAACTCGCGCAGCTTCAGCGCGTACGCGAACTGAGCGGCGGGAAGGTGCCGTCGCAGACCGAATTCGACGCGGCCCAGGCGGCGTTCGAACGGGCCAAGGCCGACGACGCCAGCGCCGCCGCCGCCGTCGCTCAGGCCCAGGCCACCCTCGAAGCGACGCAAACGGACATCGGCAAGGCGGTCATCCGCTCGCCCATCGACGGCGTCGTGCTGACGCGCAGCATCGAGCCGGGCCAGACCGTCGCGGCCGCGTTCCAGGCGCCGGTGCTCTTCACGCTGGCGGAAGACTTGACCCAGATGGAGCTGCACGTCGACGTCGATGAGGCGGACGTCGGCCAGGTGAAGGAAGGCCAGGACGCCGAGTTCAACGTCGCCGCCTATCTGGATCGCGTCTTCCAGGCCAAAATCGTGCAGACCCGCTTCGGGTCCCAGACCGTGGACGGCGTGGTCACCTACGAAACCGTGCTGGAGGTGGACAACGCCGACCTGTCGCTGCGTCCCGGCATGACCGCGACGGCGAATATCACGGTCCAAAAAGTCGAGAACGCGCTGCTGGTTCCCAACGCAGCCCTGCGATTCTCCCCGCCCGTTCAGGCACAAAAGGCGTCTTCTCGCGGCCTGGTCGGCATGTTGCTGCCGCGGCCCCCTCGTTTCGACATGCCGCAGGAAACGGTGGACACAAACAAGAGACAGCAGACGGTGTGGGTCCTCCAGGATGGGCAGCCGGTCGCGGTGCCCGTGACCATCGGGGCCTCGGACGGGATCATGACGGAAATCGTCTCGGGCGAGCTGACGCCGGGGATGTCGGCCATCGTCGACACGATCAATTCAGGAAGACCCGCATGACAGCCTCCACCGAAACAAGCCGTGCGCCTCTGATCGAGCTGCAAGGTGTCACCAAGGTCTATGGCGAGGGCCAGGCGGCCATGCAGGCCCTGGCCGGCATCGATCTGCGCATCGAACAGGGTGATTTCGTGGCGATCATGGGCCACAGCGGCTCGGGCAAGTCCACCTGCCTGAACATCCTCGGCTGTCTGGATTCGCCCACCGGCGGCTCGTATCGCTTTCAGGGCGTCGAGGTCTCGCAACTGACCCGCGATCAGCGGGCAAAGCTGCGCCGCTTCTACCTGGGCTTCGTCTTCCAGGGCTACAACCTCCTGAAGCGCACCACCGCCATCGAGAACGTGGAACTGCCCCTGATCTATCGCGGCGTGCCCGCACGGGAGCGTCACCAGATCGCGCGTCGGACCCTGGCGTCCGTGGGACTGGAGGGCTGGGAGTCGCACAGCCCCAGCGAGCTGTCCGGCGGCCAGCAGCAGCGCGTCGCCATTGCCCGCGCCATCATCGCGGGTCCCTCGGTGCTGATGGCCGACGAACCTACGGGCAATCTGGACACCGCGCGCAGCGAGGAGATCATGGACCTGCTGTGCCGGCTGAACCGCGAGGACGGCATCACCATCGTCATGGTCACGCATGAGCCGGACATGGCGCACTACGCCAAACGAATCGTCCACTTCAAAGACGGCCGAATCGAATCCGACCGGCAGAACGGGAGGACCAACTGATGCTCTGGAACACGCTCCTGCTGGCCTTGCGAGAGATCAAACGCAATGTCATGCGGTCCTTTCTGACCGTGCTGGGCATCGTCATCGGGGTCGCGTCAGTCATCACGATGGTGACCCTGGGCAACGGGGCGACGCAGCAGGTGACCACGCAGATCGCCAGCCTCGGCAGCAACCTGCTCATGGTCACGCCCGGCCGGCGGATGGGTCCCGGCTCGGCAAGTTCCGCTCCCTCCTTCAAGGTCGAAGACGGCCAGGCCATCGCCCGGGAGATCGCGTCGGCCGCCCTGGTGGTTCCTGTGGCGAGCCGATCCACCAGCGCCATCTTCGGCAATCAGAACTGGTCCACCACGGTGACCGGCACCACCAACGCGTTCCTGGAGCTTCGCAGCATGAGCTTGCACAGCGGGCGTTCCTTCAGCGACAGCGAGGCCCGGGCGGGGGCCGCGGTCTGCGTGATCGGCCAGACCGTTCGCGAGAAGCTGTTCGGCAGTCAGGACCCCATCGGCAGCCGGATTCGTCTCGGCGCGCTGTCGTTTCAGGTGATCGGCCTGCTGGAGGCCAAGGGCCAGAGCACCATGGGCCAGGACCAGGACGACACCGTCCTGCTGCCCCTGCGCACGTTCCAGCGGAGAATCTCGGGCAATCAGGACGTCGGCATGATCCAGGTCTCCATCCGCGAAGGACAGCCCACGGAGAAGGCCCAGCGCGACATCCGTCTGCTCATGCGAGAGCGTCGGCGCCTCGCGGTAAGCGAGGAGGACAACTTCAACGTGATGGACACCAAGGAGATCACGCGCATGCTCACCGGGACCACGCAGGTGCTCACCGGCCTGCTCGGAGCCGTCGCGGCGGTCAGCCTGCTGGTCGGCGGGATCGGCATCATGAACATTATGCTCGTCTCCGTGACCGAGCGCACGCGCGAGATCGGCACCCGCCTGGCCATCGGCGCGCTGGAGCGCGAGGTGCTCATGCAGTTCCTCGTCGAGGCGGTGGTGCTGTCCTCCTCGGGCGGGCTGTTCGGAATCCTGCTGGGTCTCGCCGCTTCCTTCGGTCTCAAGAACCTCTTGCAGGTCCCCTTCGTCTTCAATCCGGGCATCGCGATCATCGCGTTTCTGTTTTCGGCAGCGGTCGGAGTCCTCTTCGGCTACTTCCCGGCCCTCAAGGCCGCCCGTCTCGACCCCATCGAAGCCCTGCGTCACGAGTGACCGTGCCAAAGGGGAGAAGGGACGTCAAGACCGCCATCATTGACTGCTGATTATTCGGCGTTAATCATCGCGTTACGCCCATCGCCAATAGTCAGTAATCAATAATCAATCATCAATTCCTGGAGCCGGGCGCGGAGGGCCTGGACGGAGGTGGTCAGGGTTCCAATGCCTCCGGCGTCAAGAAACGCGTCGGTGGGGACTTCGAGGATGATGCGCTCGTCGAAACCGTGATCGATCAGCAGCTGGAGGAAGTCCCGCCAAGGCACGGTGTTGTAGACCAGCGGCTGGTGGTCGCCTTCGTTGACGTCGTGGCAGTGGACGTGGCCGACGCGGCCCAGCACCGCCGGCGGCGGTTCGATCGGGCAGCCGAAGTTGCGTGCGTTCCAGTACGCATGACCGAAGTCCCAGCAGATGTGGACGTCGCTCTGCGTCGCGATCTCCAGCAGTTCGTCGTAACGATCGCCGATGCGCTGGATGGGCTCATCCGGGTTCGGGCGAATCTGCAGCTCGACCGTCACGCTGACCTCGGGCGCGTTTTGAAGGCACCAGTTACGAGCCCACGCGAAGAAGGCGATCGAGCGCTCGACAAGGTCCGGCCGGGCGTCGGCGGAGGCGCCCGCCGCACCGTGAATGTTCACGAGCGTGGGCGACTGCTGGCGCTGCGCGATCTCGGCGGCGTGTGAGAAAAACCGCTCGTGAAACAGCCGGCATGGGTTGTCGCCGCTGTCGCGGAAGTGCGCCGGGTTGAAGACGCTGCCCTCGGAATACGGGTGCAGCGTCACCTGCAACCCCGCGTCGATGCAGCGGGCGATGTGCTCGCGCAGGGCCTCCGGCTGCGTCTGCGGCCCGATGGGCGTCTCGGCCAGCTCGACGCCCAGCTCACGCAGAAACGGCAGAATCTCCCGCCCGCCGTACAACCGCTGGTAGCCCTCGTCCTGCGCAAAACCAATATCCAGTTTCAATCCGATCAGCATCGGAGCATTATGCCAACGATCCCGCCCAAATCAAGTCGGACCTTGGGACCGTCGTGCTGAGCCAGAACCTCAACACATGGCGTGACCCCGCGGGAAGGGGAAAAGCCAACGATCGGATTCGAACCGATAACCCCTGGTTTACAAAACCAGA
>CAZNSM010000045.1:0-2464 GCA_964575615.1 uncultured Pirellulales bacterium
AGAAGGACAAGGGCAGGATGCCCTCGCCACAGAAGACAAGGGCAGGATGCCCTCGCCACGAGACAGTCTCAGTCGCGAGAGCTACTTCTGCGAGAGTTATCAGCAGTTCTTCGATTACGCGTTGCCGAGGCTGATGCAGGTGGCGGCGAAAATCCGGCGGGGTCGCTTGTCCGGCCGGAGCAATTGACGTAGGATACGCGGTTTGAAGTGTCAAGTTTGAAGTGTGAAGGGAGAAGTGGGAAGCAGTCCGCCAACGGCGAATTGGCGTTCTTCAAGCTTAAAACTTCAAGCTTCAGACTTGAGACTTCAAACTTGAAACTCCGGCTTCAGCCGGCGAGAAAGGACGGGTACGATGGGTGAAGTGAATCGAAGGGCGTTACTGGCGGGAGCCGGCGCGGCGCTGGCCGGTGCGGTAATCCCCAACCAGGCGACGGGACAAGCGGGCACGTCGGATGACAACCACGGTGGGCGGGGCAATCCGATTGCCGTCGCGACGTATTCCTTCTGGCGGTTCAAAGACAACATGAAGATGCCCATCGTCGAGTGCATCGACCATGCCGCCCGGATGGGATTCGACGGCGTGGACATCCTGCTGATGCAGATGGATGACCAGAGCAAAGGCGCGCTCAACAAGATCAAACGCCACGCTCTGATCAACGGACTGGACCTGTGCTGCATGTCCACGCACCAGGGCTTCGTCTCGCCCGACGAGGCGAGGCGTCAGAAGAACGTCGATCTGACGATCGACCAGATCGAGATCGCCTACCAGCTTGGTGTGCCGATTGTCCGCATCAACACCGGGCGCTGGGGCACCAGCGGCAATTTCGACGAACTGATGGCCAATCGCGGCATCGAGCCGGTCCTGCCGGGACACACGGAGGACGAAGGCTTCAAGTGGGTGATCGACGCGATTGAGAAGTGCCTGCCCAAGGCGGAGGAGTGCGGCGTGATTCTCGGGCTGGAGAACCATTGGGGTCTTGCCCGAACGCCCGAGGGATTGCTGCGGATTGTCAATGAGATTGACTCGCCCTGGCTTCAGGTCCTGCTCGACACGGGCAACTTCCTCGAAGACCCCTACGACAAGCTCGAGATGTGCGCCCCGAAGACGGTGTTCATGCAGGCCAAGACCTACTACGGCGGAGGCCTCTGGTACACGCTCGATCTGGACTACCCGCGCATCGGACGGATGATGCGAAAGCACGGCTTCAAGGGCTACGTCTCGCTCGAATTCGAGGGCAACGAAGACTGGCAGACCGCTGTCCCCAAGGGTCTGAAGCTCCTGCGCGACGCCTTTCGTTGATCGTGACGGCACGTTCCTGTGCGTCGCATCGCTGGTAATCGGGCCGTCCACCTGCTATGATGACGTATGAAGAGTGTTCGTATGCGCCGATCGGGAACGGCTCCCGGCGGCGAAGACGGTCGGAGGCAGCGATGAGGCGACACAACGCAGGTCGAGCCATCCGGGTGCCAGGGTTGCTCCTGTGGATCATCCCTGTTCTGGTGATGTCTCCACTGCGGCCTGTTGCGGCACAGACTACCGGGACGGATCCGAATGCGGTCACCTTCTTCTATGGTTTCCTGGACCTGGACGATCCTCGTGTCGTTGCGGACGCCAACGGGGTCGCGATGCTGACGTTCGCCTGCTTCGACGAGGACGACAACCTCATCTGGACACGAGGCTTTGCGAGCATCGACGCCTGGTGCACCTACGCCCGCAACGATCCGAATCTGTCGGCGCAGAAGACCGAGCAGACCGGCTGGGCGCTGTGCCTGGGCGACGAAGAGATTTTCTGGCCGCTCCAGGCGCTGCTGTATATCTGCCCGAGCGTTCGCGACACGGTGGAGGCCATCGAGAGCCGTCCGCTGGTCTACGACCGGTTTGCCCGAGCGTACAAGTCGCCGCACATCGAGTTCACGGCCGGAGAGAACCTCTGCCAGCAGCCCTCGGCGACCGTGCTATGGAACCCGGCCATCACCCGAGCCTATGGCGCGCCGGTCGCGTGGGACACGTTCCCACCGCTGGTCGGTCTGGCCCACGAGCTGGTCCATGCCCGCCAGCGCGTGGTCGAGGACAAGCAGATTTATGGCTCCGTTCTTCAGATCGACGCGATGAAAGATGAGAACGTCGCGCGGTACGCGTTCTATTGCAAGGTCCCGGGCAACGAATCGCTCCGCCCGCGCCCGGGCAACAAGGGATACTACCGCGACGGCGAGTTCGTCGCCTACTTCGAGGACATGGAGTGGTCCGAATGGTCCCCGAGCTTCAACCCGGTGCTCGACACCTTCGAGGACGGACCGTGATGCGTGCGCGGGCGTTTCGGACATTCTGCTGCGGCGCGCTGCTGGTTGCCTGGTTCGCCTGGAGCGCGAAGGGTACGGAGTTCGCCGGCGGAACCGGCGAGCCGGCCGACCCCTATCGCATCGCCACCGTCGAGCAGCTCGTCTCGATCGGCGACGACGCGGA
>CAZNSM010000045.1:2564-17736 GCA_964575615.1 uncultured Pirellulales bacterium
ACCCCTATCGCATCGCCACCGTCGAGCAGCTCGTCTCGATCGGCGACGACGCGGACCTGCTGAGCAAGCACTTCCTGCTCGTCGAGGATCTGGACCTCGATCCGAATCTGCCCGGCGGTCCCGCCGCGCCGGGATTCAATAGGGCGGTGATCGCCCACGATGGGGCGCCGAACGCCTCGCCCTATCCCGCCTTTGTCGGACGCTTCTATGGCGATGGTCACACGATCCGAAATCTGACAATCCGCACCGGGACGGGCCAGTACCTGGGTTTGTTCGGAGCGGTTGGAGAGGGCGGACGCGTCTACGACCTCCGCATCGAGAACGTCTCGATCGAAGGGCCCGGGCGCGCCGGCGCCCTGGCGGGCTCCAACAGGGGCTCGCTTGTCAACTGTCACGCGACCGGCACGATTCGGTGTCCCGAGGAAAGCAACTGGGTCGGCGGCTTGGTCGGCGTCAACGAAGGGGGCATCGGCGGTTGCAGCGCGGCGGTGACGGTGACAGCCGGCGAGAGAGGTTTCCTGATCGGCGGACTGGCGGGTCTGCATCGCGGCCGCATCGCCAATTGCAGGGCGACCGGCGACATACTCGTCGGACGCAACAGCTTCGACGTCGGCGGCCTGGTGGGCGGCTGTCTGGGCGGCGCCGTCGAGAACAGCCACGCGGCCGGCCATGTGATAGCCTCAGATGGGTGCTGGAGCCTCGGCGGGCTTGTCGGCAGCGCGGATTCGAATGCCTCGATCGTCTTCTGCCGTGCCGGCGGTGGTGTGACGGCAGGCGCGGGCTGCCGGGATATAGGAGGATTGGTCGGGCGTCTCCAGTGCGAGGCCAGCGGCTGCTACGCAACCGGCGATGTCACTGTCTCCAACGGCAGCCACGGCCTGGGTGGCTTGGTCGGCTCGCTGACTGGCGGGGCGGTTGTTGACAGCTACGCGACGGGCGTGGTCGCGGGCGGCGCGGGCAGCCGCTCTCTCGGCGGGCTGATTGGGCAGGTCAGTACAGCAGGCGGTGTCACGAACTGTTACGCGACCGGTCGTCTTCTGCGGAATGGCGCGGCTCACGACCGGGGCGGACTGATCGGAACCATCGAGAGCGGCTGGCGTGTGCGCGTCACGCGCTGCTTCTGGGACCGGCAGGCGAGCGGTGCTTCGCAGAGCGCCGCCGGAGTCGGTTTGACCACGGCGCAGATGCACGACGCCGAGACCTTCCGAACAGCGCGATGGGACTTGGCGGGTGAGCGGTCAGATGGTACCGCCGATGTTTGGCGGATGGCCGACGAGGGCGGATATCCGCAGTTGGCCGCCTTCGGCGATCCGAACGATCTGCACGCGCTCGAAGGCGCGGGCACGTCGTACGAGCCCTACGAGATTGGCACGGCGGAGGACCTCAGCGCCGTTGGGCGGTACAGCCGGTACGCCTGGTACAAGCTCGTCGCCGATATCGACTTGGCGGGCATCACTTGGGCACGCCCGCCCGTTCCGGTTCTGCGTGGATATTTCAACGGCAACGGGCATCGCATCGCGAGTCTGGCCATCGAGGGCGATGCGGCCGGTGATCTGGGTCTGTTCGGACGCATCGAGAGCGGCGCGTGGGTCTACGATCTGGGCCTGGAGAATGTGTCGATTGTCGCCGAGAACGATGTCACCAACGTCGGCGGCTTGGCCGGCAACAACGCGGGCTACATCGTCGCCTGCTACGTGACGGGGTCTGTCGCGGCCGGTCCGGGCACCCTTGCGGTCGGCGGCATCGCCGGCTCGAATCGCGACGGCATCGTCGCCGACAGCTACGCAACCGCCGGCGTCTCCAGCCAGGCAGGGGACACTCCGATCGGCGGACTGGTGGGCTTGAACTACACCGGGACTGTGTCGGGCTGCTATGCGGCAGGCCGTGTGACCAGCGCCCAAGGCAGCCGATACGTGGGACCGCTCGTGGGCAAAGACATGCAGTTCTCGCGGATCGCCGACTGCTACTTCCTGGCCGCCGGCGGTCTCGGCGCGCCGGGAGGCAACAGCCTTGGCACGCCCCTGACCGACCAGCAGATGAAACAGCAGGCCAGCTTCGTCGACTGGGACTTCACCAAAACCTGGACCATCTGCGAAGGCCGGACCTACCCCCACCTGCTCTGGGAGCAATTGCCCTGCGAACCCTGACCCGTGCCGGGTGGCAGCCTCAATCCGTCGCAGGCGGATTGGGGATGGGTAGATCGGCAGACAGTCTTCGCAGTAAGTGTGGGATTGAGAACCCGGGGACGAATTCAGAAGGGGAGTCGACTGTGTTACACCCGAAGAGAGTGCTGGCTTTTGCCCTGGAGAAATACGGGATTACGCCAGAGGAACTCCGCCCGCTGGGGGCAACGCCCGTCCAGGTCAGGTTGAGCATTCCCACGTGTCCCGACTTGTACCCGGGGCCGGCTCGCTTTCGCAAGCTGCTGGCGAAGTCACCCGAAGAACGCCGAGCCGGAGTCCACGCATGGCACGTCCGTCAGTACGAGAGACTATGCGCCAGAATGTCGCAGTATGAGTTCGAGACCGAGTATTACAATGGCGACCCCGTGGCCATGCGTGTCACTGTGCCGGCCAGGAAATTGCGTTCACTTCTCGACCTGTGTTGTGTCGGCGGATTGAACATCCTGCGGATCGACGGGAAACGGCGCAGACGGCAGACCAGGAGCGAGCCGGCGTGGTTTGCTGTGAAGGCTCGCTTCGTCATCCAAGACGAAGACCTGACCCAGGGGATGCAGGACTATGAAGATCGGATACTGCTCGTCCAGGCCCGTTCGTTCCAGGACGCGGAGCGAAAGTCCATGCGCGAATTCCGCCATTACGGGATGGTCTTGCTGACCGCGACAGGGCATTTCTACCGCTGGACGTTTGAGGCGATCCTGGACATCTATAAGACGTTTATCGACGAGATTGATCCCAACGGCATGGAGGTCTACTCAGAGATGAAGAAGCGTCGGATCAAGCCGGAATACGAATGGCATCCTGTCGATTCGCGGTAGCCTTCCATGGACAATCTGCACGCTGTCTGTCTGAAAACGTCCTGGCAGGCGTGTGGCAGCCTCAAGGCGTAGCCTTGGGGACGGCGATTCTGGTTGGCAGGTGCGGTGCGCACGGCCGTGGCGAATACCACCATCCCCATCTGCCTGTGGCGGATGAGGCTGCCACAAGGACGCTTCAACGGCTCAGGAATGCCGGCGCCCTGCAATCTGCACGTACGCTGCGGTCCTGCGCTGCGCGAATCCATTGACAGCCTGTCCTGGTGTTGATAGTCTCGGTCGCAGGTGCCCAGGTGCCGGGCGAGAAAGGCACGGCGGCTCCGGCGGGAAGAACCAGGGCGGCAGTCGAACAACCATCGACCAGAGCGAGAGAAAGGCAGGGCAGGTCATGGACGAATCGCTCGTCTCCTCCAATCGCGGCATTTTCCTTCTCTCGATCGTCTACGGCGGCGTGTGTCTTCTGGCCGCGTGTTGTGGCGTGATTCTGTCCTTCGCGGCCCAGCCGGGCGGCATCAGCCATTCGAACGCGTTCGTGGCGCCGCTGATGGGGCCCTGGAGCCAGACGCTGCCGCCCAATCCACATCCTGTGAGCGTGTGGTCGCCTCAGTACGCCTTGTTTGCCCGATGCCTGACGGTGATGCTGGCGTTTGCCCTGGCCGGCTCGTACCTGGGCATCAGTCGCTGGCTGCGGTGCACCGCGATTGTCCTGGCCGTGCCGTCGCTGGCGCTCTGGGTGCTCACCGGCCTGATGAAAGTCGTGTCGCAATTGCATTGACGCTTGGACCCTCACAGCAGGAGCAGGCCGTGCACACAGATATCGAGATATGCAAGATCATCATGTCGCAGGCCCGATCGTCAGGCCCGTGATTCTCTGTTACCTCAATGCCAACTCATGGGCCACGCTTTTCGAAAAGGGCGAGTCTTTGCGCGTGGTTGATGTCACTGCCGCCCTTCGGATCGTCACGAAGCGTCCTGAGGATGGTCCATACGTCCTATCGGTCGTATGGATCCTATGCCCATACGGGCACACGGCGAACCACTACGGCACGACCGGAGCGGTGTTCTCGGGGCCTGTGATTCCGGGCGGCAGTTCGAGAATGTAGATGTTGCGGAAATGGATCTCGGCGCCCTCGGACTCGAGGCAGAGATAGCCTTTCCTGACGGAGGAATTGCGGATGCTGTTGACGAACTTGCCGTTGACCGCCAGCTTGACTGTGCCGTCGACGCAGACGACGTCGTAGACGTTCCACTCGCCCTTGCCCTTGCAGCGGTTTTCGAGGGACTTGCTCCGGCTGCCGCGCGGGTTGTCGGGCGTGGCCTCCAGCCCGCCGGCGCCGAACAGCTCGCCATGGACGTAGGCGATCGGCGGCAGCGAGCCGTCCTTCAGCTTGTGCTGGTTGACCCAGTCAAGCTCGAGCATCTGGACTTCCATGCCCTTGGGAAGCTGCTGGCCTTCGGGGACGGTTCCCTCGCTCCAGACGAAGACGCCGGAGTTGCCGCCCGCCTCCATGTGCCGCCATTCGATGTGCAGGAGGAAGTTCTCGTATTGCCGGTCGCTGCGCATCACGCCGATGGGGTGGCCGCTGCAAACGAGCAGCCCGTCGCGAACGCTCCAGGTGTCCGGAGCGGTGTTAACATTCACCCAGCCGGTCAGGTCCATGCCGTTGAACAGCGGGCGGAACTGCGGCAGCTCCACGCCCTCGGCCCAGGCCACGGATTGCATCAGCATTGCGACGCACAGCAGAATCTTCACTTGCTTCATCATGGTTCGATCTCCATCGGTGTTTGTAGTCTTCACTTTTCCTGCACGAAACGGCGCGAAAGGTTCTATGGCCCGCTCCGGCGTTCCATCATTGCGCGAATGCCGGCCAGAGGCAAAGCGGCGCTGGCCAGATAGTTCGGAAGCTGGCGTCTTTCGCCGAGTATCCACTCGCAGGCGCCGCCGGACTGGAAGTCGTCGACCAGGTCGATCACGGTCCGGTCGGCCAGTCCTGGGTCGGCCAGATCGAGCGTGTAGACGAACCATCCCGTTGGCGTCGCCCAGTAGGCGCCGTTCTGATACGTGTCGCGATCGCAGACCGCCTTCTCCCAGTAAACGCCGCCGGGCAGGTGGCGGATTTGCCCATGTTGGACGATCTCGGCGTAGTGATCGCGGAAGTACCGCGCGACGGCCTGCGATTGCTTGGCGTCGGCGACCGCAAGGTAGACGGCGAACGCCGAGCCCCAGATGTCGTGCTCGCGGCAGCGCACCGTCGCAGCGCGGAACAGCCCGACCTGCCCATCCCAGAAGACCTGCCGGATGCTCTGTGTCACTCGCTCGCCTTCCGCTATCCATCGCGTGGCGTCGGCATCGCGTCCAGCGGCTCTCAGCAGATCGGAAAGCTGGCGGCACGCCTGGACGTACAGCAGCGAGCTGAACAGCACATCTCCCTGCTTGCGGATCGTGTCGGTGAAGCCGTAGGGACACCGCTCTTGGGGCTCGCCCGGCACGATGTGGACCAGGCCGGTGGCGGGACTGCGCGGGACCGCGTTCATCGTCTTGACGAGCGGCTCGATGATCTCTGCGAGGAGCTGCGCATCCCCGGTTCGTCGGTACGTGTGCCAGGCGACGGCGACGGTGAATTGCGATCCATCCGCGACGGGATGAATGCCCATCGATCCGAAGCCGGGCTTGTAGATCGGTGTGCCGTCGAACTTGATGCAGTCGACGCCTGCGCCGTCGGCGTCCAGACTGCGCACGAAGAGCCGGCACGCGTCGGTCAGTTCTTTGTCGGAATAGGAATCGACGGACCCTTCGAGGGTGTACTCATAGTCGCGCAGCCAGAACGCCTCGTAGCCGATGCCCACCTGGGGCGGGAACGCCGCCGTGCCGTCCGCCATCGTGCGCAGCGAGGCGCGGATGATACGATGCGCTTCCGTTTCAAGCCACTGGACCGCTTCGGACAGGGAATCAGACGCACCGGCTTGACCCGCTGTCGCTTCCGTCTTGGCGAGAAGGATCAACAGAAGAACCATGCATTGTCGGAGCATCGAGCTGCCTCGCCTTTCCGCCACCGGCTACTGCAATTTCTCATAGGGCCACATCGCGATGCCTCCATCCAGGACACGGACGTCGTCGAATCCGGAGGCCCGGAGGATCAGGGCTGCCTCGTATCCGCGCAACGAGATCTGGCCAAACGTCACGATAGGTTTGCCTTTCGGAATCTCCTCGATCCGTCCGCGCAGCGTCGCCAGCGGGATCAGCGTCGCACCGGGCAGGCGGATCTGGTCATGTTCGCCGGGTGTGCGCACGTCGAGAAAGACAAAATCCTTCTTGTCCTGGAGCATCTGGTGGACCTCCGCGGCCGAGACGCCGACCATGTGACCGTCCAGCTTGTTCCTGGCGACATTGGCGGCGGTGATCAGGTTGTCCATGGCCGGCGAGTAGGGCGGAGCGTAGCTGAGGTCGAGTCCCGCCACCTGATCGACGGTCATTCCGGCGGCAATGGCGGTGGCGGCAATGTCGATCCGCTTGTCCCCTGCGCCGGGTCCAACGGCCTGAGCGCCGAGAAGCCGTCGCGTGTCACGATCGACGACGAGCTTGAGCAGGAGCATTCGGGCCGCGGGCAGGTAGTTGGCCCGGTCCGGCGCCGGCGCCATCGCGATCGTGACCGTGTAGCCAAGCTCCCTGGCGGCTCGCTCGGTCAGGCCGGTGCGGGCGACACAATAATCGAACACCTTGCAGATCGTGCTGCCCAGGATGCCGGGAAAGGAATCTTCCCCTCCGCAGAGGTTGACCGCGGCGACGCGTCCCTGCTTGTTGGCAGTGGACCCGAGCGGGACATAGGCCGGGCGGCCGGTGAGGATGTCGGTGCATTCAACGCAGTCGCCGGCCGCATAGATGTCCGGATCGGACGTCCGCATGTGCTCGTCGACCTTAATCCCGCCCGTTTCGCCGATCTCCAGTCCGGCGGCTCGCGCCAGTGCAGTGTTCGGACGGACTCCGATGCCCATGATGACCAGATCGGCCGGCAGCGCTCCGTGGTCCGTTACCACGCGATGCACCTTGCCGTCGCCTTCGAACGAAAGGACCTTCGTATCGGTCAGTACCTTGACGCCCTTGGATTCGAGGTGCAGCTCGACGAGCCGCGCCATCTCCGCGTCCAGTATGCCCAGCGTTTGCGGCTGCATCTCCACGATGGTCACGCGACAGCCGCTGCGGGCCAGGGCCTCGGTCGTCTCCATGCCGATCAGGCCACCGCCGACGATGACCACATCACGAGCCCGGTCGCCGGAGAGGACCGCCTTGATCCCCTCGGCGTCCTGGACGCCGTGGAGGCAGAAGATATTGTCGAGGTCATGTCCGGGGATCGACGGCCGGATGGGCGAAGCGCCCGTGGCCAGCACGAGCTTGTCGTACTCCAGGTAGGATTCTCTCTGGCTGCCGAGTTCCTTGATGCGAACGCGCTTAGCGAGGCGATCGATTTCGGTCGCTTCGGTCCGGCTGAGGGTGCGCACGTTCTTGACTTTCTGAAAGAACACGGCGTCGCGCAGCGCTCCCATCGGCGTGCTCATCAGCTCCGCGTGGTTCTTGACCTGGCCCGAGATGTAGTAGGGCAGGCCGCAGCCGGCGTATGACAGGAACTGTCCCTTCTCGACCACCGTGACATTGGCGTGCGGGATCAGGCGGATCACTTTGGCCGCGACCTTGGGACCGGCCGCCACGCCGCCGACAATGACTACCTTCACCGCATCAGACCTCTCGGAGTCTTTACTGGCCTCGATCTGAGTGGGCGTCGCCATCGGAAGCCGGATGTCGATCCGCGCGCCGCCGAGATCGGCCTTTCCCGCCTGGACGGTCCCCCCGAGCTCCTCCACCACCGCCTTGACGAACGATAGCCCCAGCCCGGTCCCTCCACGGGTGGAGCTTCTCGCGGCGGCGGTGCGGCAAAACGGCTCGAAGACCTTCTCTCGCATGCCCTCCGGGATGCCTACGCCCGAATCGGCCACGCACAGGTGCACGAGTCGCGCCGACGCGTCGGTCGTCAGCGTCAGACGGACGTGGCCATGCGACGGCGTGTACTTGAAGGCATTGTCGATCAGGGCGTCGAGCACCTCGGCCAGGGCCGGTTCCGTGCCGCGCACGTACACCGATTCGTCGTCTGTCTCCACCACGAAGGTCAGGGCGTACTCGATTGCCCTTTCCTCGTAGCGCGTCCGGGCGCTGCGGACGATGCCGGCGACATCCACGACGCTGCCGATCTCCTCCCGTCGGCTCAGCGCCGAGACGATCGCCAGCATTCGACGTACCGTGGCAACGCCCTCCTCACATCGCAGATTCGCGCGGGCGATCAGGTCCTTCTGTTTCGCCGTCAGCGGTCCGGCCACTTCGGTGGCCAGCACGTCCAGCAGCGTGCTGATGGTGCTGATCGGGCTTTTAAGCTGATGCGCGATCAGCGAGGCGAATTGCAGGATCTCCGACTGATCGGGTCTGTGGTCCGTCTCTTCGGTCATCGTTTTCCTTTGTCCGTATGATGCCGTCCGTCACACTCGACGCGTTCATTCTACAAGGTGACTCTGCGTCCGATCAAGCCATGCCGTTGCCATGCAGAAACGGCGCGTGCCGGGACCACGGATCGCTCAGTAAGGTCCTTTCTGGCCAGGCAGGGCACAGGCGTAGAGCCCATTCGGTCCCGGCAAGATGGGAGGGGCCGCGTCCCAACTGTAGCGGTCTGGGCCGAGGTCCGTCTCGGACTTCATGGCGTCTTCCCAGGTGACAATGTGGCCTGAGTAGGTGGCCATGCGGCCGAGGATCGCGGTCATTGTGCTGCTGACGCCGTAGTCGCCCTCGTTGTAGGGCTTGCCTGCGTCGAGCGCCGCAAAGAGATGGTCGTGCTCGGCCTGGTGGCCGGCGACGCCCGGCTCGAAGCGAACGGGCTTTTCGCCCTGCACGGTCAGCACGCCGCTGCCGAGATCGGCCTGGCCTTTCGTGCCGTGCGCGATGCCGCCGAAGCTGCTCCAGCAGTTGGGGATGTGCCGGCAGAACAGGAACATCTTCGTGCCGTCGCGATAGGTGTACTCGACCGCGTGGTGATCGTAGATCTCGCCGTAGTCGGGTCCGATGCGCACCTGTCGTCCGCCCATGCCCTGGGCTTCGATCGGGTGATCGCCCATAGCCCAGTTGACCAGGTCGAGCGCATGGACGGTCTGCTCGACGATGAGGTCGCCACAGAGCCAGTTGAAGTAGTACCAGTTGCGCATCTGGTACTGCATTTCGCTCTCTCCGGTTTGGCGTCGATGGACCCACACGCCGGCGTTGTTGCCGTAGGCGCGCAGGAACATGATCTGTCCGATAGCGCCGTCGTGGACGCGGCCGATTACTTCGCGTGCGTTGTTCTGGTGGCGGGTGTTCAGGCCGACCGCCACCGCCAGGCCCTTGGCCTTGGCCCGCTCGTTGGCGGCGGCCACCTTGCGAATGCCGGGCACGTCCACCGCGACGGGTTTTTCCATGAACACGTGTTTGCCGGCGGTCACCGCCGCGTCGAACTGCTGCGGGCGAAAGCCCGGAGGGGTCGCCAGGATCACCAGGTCCACGTCCGTGTCCATCACGCGCGCGTAAGCGTCCATGCCGACGAAGCGGCGCTCGGCCGGCACGTCCACACGGTCCGGATGTTCCTTCGAGACGCCCTGAAGGCTTCCGCCGAGCCGGTCCTCGAAGGCGTCGGCCATGGCGGTGAGCCTGGCGTGCGGGCAGGCGTTGAGCGCCTGGACCGCGGCGCCGGTGCCGCGTCCGCCGCAGCCGATCAGGCCGATCCGTATGGTCCCCGTCCCGCCGGCGTACGCCCGGGCCTGCAAAGCGGCGGTCAGCGCCGTCACCGATGCGGCGGTCACCGAACTGCGCAGGAATTGTCGGCGTGAAATCCGGCTCACTCGTGGTCTGTCTTGCGTCTCCATCGGCTCTCCTTTCCTTTGTCGGTTGCGTGGTGGCCTTGTTGCGGCGAATTCTCATTTGCCCCCTGTCTTAGGCTGCCGCCTGTCAGTATACCGGATCGGAAACGCAGACCATAGATGCAACTGAGCCGGTCCGGTCAGAAACGGATGGCCAACTGGAGTCCTGCCCCCGACTCGACGGGGAAGGTCGTCAAGCTGGCCCGCTCGGGGTCGGGGAGGTTCAGAAAGGCATCATGGACGAAGGCGGTCACGAAGTGTCCAAGGGCGGCTGCGAAAAGGACGTCCGATGGATAGTGCTTGCGCCCCTCGACGCGCGCCCACGCGACGCCGCCGGCGAGGATCGCGTTGCCGGTCTGTAGCACCGGTCGAACGCCTGTTGGCAGATCGATGGAGTCCAGATTTCGATTCGAGAGCGTGGCGTAGGCAAAGGCGGAAGAGCTGTGGCCCGAGGGGAAACTGTTGTCGTTCTCCTGGTTCGGGCGGTCCCGGGTGATCGCGCTCTTCAACGCGCCGGTCAGACTCTGGGTCAGCCCGATCGCGCCGCCCTCGACGGCCAGTCCCTTTAGCTTGGCGTATGCCCATGGTCCGGCTTCGTTACCGCTGGGAGTAGCCAGGGCTGTTACAAGGGTCTCGACGCCCAGGATGGTCTTGAGATCGTTGCTGGCCTCGCGGGCGTCTTCTTCCGAGCCGAAGATGGGGGTGTGTTTCGTGGCCCAGTCGGAGGCCCTCTCATCGAAATCGTCGATGGCGAACGCCGCCGCACCCGCCAGCGGGATGAGCGTGTGGGGGCTGAGGAAGGCATCTCGGGCCGCTTTGGCGATCCGGTTCGAGTCGAAGCAGGTGAAGGCGTCCTGGCCCCAGCGGCTCCCGTCCGGCAACGTGCCGCAGCCCGCAGTCCCCAGGACCAGAACGAACAAGATAATCCGCGTTCTATTCATGGTTCCATCCTCCATCGTGCCTACCGAGCGGATGGTGCTGTCGATTCAATGCGCACGACGACCGAGCGGCGCAGGGATGGGATGATGATAGCACCGTTTTGAAGCGTCGCTTTCGATGGCGTGTCCGTCCAGGGATCGTAGAGTTGCACGCTCACTCCGGCGAGAATCTTCGCGCTCGACAGGTCGATCCGGACGTCGGTCAGTGTCTCGGGCTTGCGGCCCTCCAGCAGTTCCGTTTGCCAATTGTTCTGCGCATCGCGGCACCAGGCGAGGAACGTGTTGCGACCGGCGAGGCCATAGATGCGCAGCCGCTCGTGCGCGATCATGACCGGCTTGAACGCTTCGGCGGGCGGGTCGATTCCTTCGATGGCCCTGGCAAACCGCGCGAAGTGATGCCACAGGTTCGGCTCCTCGATCGCCTGCCGCCACCACCACACGTGGCCGGGGCCGGCCGCGCCGCAAAAGAACGGCGCGAACAGCATGTCGTGCAGGAGCGTGCCCTCGGGGTCCCTGGCGTAGAGCTCCGAGCAGCCGGTGTGACGCGGTTTGACCGCGCCCGTCTCGGTCAGGATGATGGGCTTGCCCGCGTCGAACGCGATCAGCTCGCGCACGGCGTGAGCCGCCAGCACGTCGACCGGGCCGTGGCAGATCTCCCAGCCGGCGCCCTCGTCGAGGTAGCGATGGACCTGGGCGACGTCATTGTCTTCGAGCAGGCACAGTGTGCGATAGCTCTCGCGTTTGCGCTCCCAGTCGTAGCTGCCAAGGCTCTGGATCGCCAGATTTCGCGGGAATCGCTTGCGCAATTCCGGCAGCATCGCCCTGGTCCAGTCGAGCCATTCGGAATCGCGCACCGCGTCCATCTCGTTCCACAGCTCCCACGCGAAGACCGCCGGCTCATCGCCGTAGCGATCCGCGTACCAGTCAAGCTTGGCCTTGAAGTGATTGCGTCCCCGATCGGACGAGAGGTATTCGTGCATGCTCTCATAAAGGCCGCCATTGGCCTGGTGGTAGATCAGGTTGTCGGACCAGCGGTTCCGCTCGGCGCGGATGTCACGGAAGTACTCCAGGCACATCTTGACGCGGATGCCGTGCTTTCTCGCCAGCGTGAGGAATCGGTCGATGACCCTGGCATGGGCCGGATCGAATTGCAGCGGCCTGGTGTGCTCGACGTTCCAGCCATCGTGGGCGAGCCAGACGCGAACATAATTGACGCGATTGGCCGCCAGGATCTCAAAGATCCGGTCAAACTCATCCTCTCGCAGCGGCCCGACCAGATTGAATCCGATGGGGACATAGGGGCTGCCGTTGGACAGCTCGAAATATCGGCTGTCGCGAGGACTGACTACGACGAACGAGGTCAGGTCGTCCTGCGCCGCCGCGCATAGGGGCGAATCATCATTCGCCCCCGTCAGCACGATGCTCGCGACAATCAGGACCATTCGTTGCATTCTGTTCATGGGTCAATACTCGATTGCGATCACGGAAGCGACAGCGTCGGGCGCCTGGTTCGGGACCTGGATCGTCACACCGTCGGAGTTCGTCTGGGCCTTGAGCGATGCGCGGCTGGCATCTGCCAGCAGGTACGCTTTGGTCACGCGCTGCCCTTTGAGCGGGATGAATAGCTTGCCGTCGGAGGGCCACTCGAAGACGTGGGCGTAGAGCTTGCCCGGCTTCTTGGTGTACCGGCCCCACGCGGGCTGCTCGAATGGGCTGGCGGTCGTCTCGTAGATCGCTTCGCCGTTGACGGCCATCCATGTGCCGATGGCGCGCATCGAGTCGATGCTCTGCTGGGGGATCGAGCCGTCGCCTTTAGGCCCGATGTTGAGCAGGTAGTTACCGCCCTTGGAGACGATGTCAACGAGGTTACGGATCAGCGTCTCGTTGGACTTCCAGGCGTCGTCGTGGTCGGAGTAGCCCCAGGTGGTGTTCATCGTCATGCAAACTTCCCAATCGACGCCGGGAATGCCGGTGGAGGGAATCGTCTGTTCCGGCGTGGTGAAGTCGCCGTGCTCGGGCTTCCACTTTCGCAGCCGGTCCGAAGAGTCATCCTTCTCAATGTCCGGGATGTGATAGAGGCGGTTGTTCGAGATGATCCCCGGCTGCAACTGCCGGGCCATCGCCATCAGCTCATCCGACCGCCAGAAGGGCCCCTCGTTGCCCTCCTTCGAGTAATCCCACCAGATCACGTCGAGCGTGCCGTAGTTGCTGAACAGCTCGCGGGCCTGGTGGTGGAGGTAATCCAGGTAGATGCCGTGATGGCGCGGGCCGTTGGGGGAGGGCCGGCCTCGAAGCGGGTGGGGCAACTGGCTGGCCTTGTCGTAGTCGTACTGCGGGTGGTGCCAGTCGATCACCGAGTGATAGTAGCCGACCTTGAGTCCCTCGGTGCGGATTGCCTCGGTGATCTCCTTACACAGGTCGCGGCCGACCAGGTCGCGCGCATCGTACGTGGTGTACTGCGAATCGAATAGACAGAACCCGTCGTGGTGTTTAGTGGTGAAGACCACGTAGCGGCAGCCCGCCTCTTTGGCGAGCTTGGCCCACTCGGTGGCGAAGCCCGCGGCCGGACGGAACTTGGGAACTGCCTGGTGGGCGTATTCCCATGTGTCGGCGCGGACCCGCTGCTGGAGCCACTCCATCCCGCCGCGCGTGCCGACGGGCTTGTCGTTCCACGTCCCGGCCAGGCCGGAATACAGGCCCCAGTGCACAAACATGCCGAAGCGCGCCTGTCGCCACCACGCCATTCGGGCGTCCCGCTGCTCCTGGGTCTCGGCATACACGGTCTGAACGAACAACGAGCCGGCCAGTGCCATCGCGACGGCTATCATCACGCTTGTTCGCAGAGGGAATGGTCTTCGTCTCATGGTGCTCTCCTTCGTTTCTGGTGCGTGTACATCTGCAATGAGCATCGATTCATCGCGTCATGACGTCATTGTGTTTCGCCCGGTTTCAAAGGGCAAGCAAAAACCGGTGGTCATCGAGATGCGGCGGGCGAGGTGCTGGTTGTGATCCAGCAGACGGGGCCGAGGAGGCCGGAGGGGAGCAAGGGGGTGTCCTTCCAGGGGACCTGCCACGTGAGGGATCTGTCGATGTTGGTCCGGCAGAACTTCGGGCCGTCGGGGGATTGCGCATCGCCGACGAGGCGGTTCGACCAGGTGTTGGCGACCTCGACGACGAGCCGGTTCGTGCCGGGACGCACGGCATCGGTGATATCGATCTGGAAGGGGGGCTTCCAGACGATGCCTTGACTTTGCCCATTGACGTAGACCTCAGCTACGAATCGCACTTGGCCGAGATCGAGAACGATCCGCTTGTCTGGCCCGATCTGATCGGCGCGGACGTCGAACGTGTTGTGATAGGACGCAATTCCCGAGTAGTACTTCACGCCTTCATCGTCGATGTCCGTCCATGACACAAGCCTGGGGAAAGTCTTCGAGGCCGGTGCGCCCCAGCCCGGCGCGAAGCGGACTTCCCACGGTCCGGCGATTTCGTGGCCGGCTTGCGACGAGGGAAGTTCCTCCACCATCGGCAGAGCGTCCGTGTTCTTTGCGAATACGACGAACACGCTGCCGCAGGGGGCCAGCCGCAGCGGGACGCGCGTCGTACCGTCGTTGTCTCGCTCGAAGGGGCACAAGCGCATCTCGCCGGTGTCGGGCATCCAGAGCTGCGGCGTCTTGTCTGAAACACGGAAGACGCACGACATATTCTCCCAGCGGTCGGTCTTGTTGCTGACGAAGTAGATATCCGCGTCCGGCGTGCGCCGGTGGATGTAGTCCAGCGGATACTGAACGTCGCTGCGGATGGAAAACGCTGCGAAATCCGGGCTGATGCCTCTCTCTTTGAGGATGTCACGCAGGGTCTTGCCCCAGATGATTCTGCCTTGGCCGCAGGCATGTTCTTTGACGGTCTTGCCGTCGCAGGGGCCCCACAGGCGGTCGGCGATCTGCCGGATTTCGGCGTCACGACGGGCATGGTCGGCCAGGCCGTTGGACCGCGTCGGCTTGGGACCGACGACGGTCGCGCCGTTCTTGACCATTTGCTCGATCTTCTTCAATACGTCCAGGTCGATGTCGTCCTGTTCGGGCAGGACGAGCAACTCGTAGCTGAGCCCATCGGGCAATGTCACCTTGCCAGCTTTGACGCTCATCCGCGTGAGGATGACCTCGGCGTTGGTGACGTCGTAGTCGTAGCCAAAGCCCAGGGACGGGCCGATCTGCTTGGGCGGCACGAAGTTGTAGCCCTGGTCGCCGTAGTAGTAGCACACGTCGGCGACGAAGAGGCCCTGCTGAAGCATGAAGGAGCAGCGTGCCAG
>CAZNSM010000045.1:17836-19814 GCA_964575615.1 uncultured Pirellulales bacterium
AGCACACGTCGGCGACGAAGAGGCCCTGCTGAAGCATGAAGGAGCAGCGTGCCAGATAATCGATCCAGGGCTTGGCCTTGGGCCACCAGGCGATGCTCGGGCTGATGTGCGTTCCGGCGTGATAGACCCAGCCAGGCCGGTCGGTCGCCGACGGGTTGTGTGCGGCGGTGTGGAATGTAAAATGATTCGCGCCGTCGCAGAAAGCGCGGTCGGCGATGGGCTTGAGCTCGAAGGGTCCATCCTGCCAGTGCCGCCAGCTTGTGAACGCTTCCATATCGACCTGGCTCTTGCCATAGATGTGAGCGGCGCAAGCGGTCTCCTTCACGACCCAGACGTTGTGCTCCTTCCAGAACTCGCCTCGCGGAATGTCCAGCGCCCCAAGTGCCTTCAGTGCATCGACGGGCACCTGGTGCAAAGGCGGTCCGGGACCGCCCGCCTCAGCACAGAGCACCAGGCCATGCTCGTTCGACAGTTCTGTGGCAGCCTTGTAGAACGCGTCGACCAGCAGATCGCCCAGCGTCTTGCGGTAGTCGTATTCGAATCGCTTTGCCGCCTCGTGGTCCTTCATCGCGCAGCCCGCCAGGACGGGCAGATAGCGCGTCATGTCGTAGCCACGACGCTTGGCGAACTGAGACAGGAAATCGGGAGTCCACGTCGAGCCGCTCAGCTCGTAGCTGCACACGTACATCTGCTTGAGAGCCGTGTCCCTGAAGTCACCGAGTTCCTCGTGCAGCTTGTCGAGCAGGTGCTGGAAATGGAATTTGGTCGCTTCGGCGCTGAAGTGATCTATGGCCATTCCGCCGGAATTGGGGCTGGGCAGTCTCAGCGACAGGCCCGTATTGGCGCAGACGAAACGCATGATGATCCATTCGCCGGCCGGGATATCCCAGTCGAGACGGCCCTCCGCGTCGATACAGTTCGTCACGTCGACGATGTCTTGCGGGGCCTCGATCACCAGCGGAGGCGGGCCCGCGGACGACCAGCTTCCGGCCGCGCCCGACTTGGCGCCGTCGTGGATATTGGCGGCGGTCCAGTTCTGCTCGGTTTCGCTGCCCAGGGCGGGACTGCTGTGCAGCAGACTGGCGGCGGTCTTGCTGCCGTCGGGGTGATAGGCGTTGGCGACGTTGACGCCGTCGGTCGAGTAGACCTCGAATTCGCCCAACTGCACCCGGTCGAATTGCGCGTTGTGGCCCGACAGGATGACGAGCTTGACGTAGCGGGCCTGGATTGGCTCGAAGCGGAACGTCTGGGCATCCGTGTTCGGTTCCAATGCGGCACGCGCGATTTCTCTGAAGCTATCCGGCTCTGCGCTTTCAGTCGATGCGTGAACCGCGAAGTCCCTGGCGAACAGGTGCATCGGGCCGTAGCGCGTCTCATCGCCGCTGGGCGTGTTGTACAGGACTACGCGGTCGATCGTATGCGTCCCAGGGGGGGCGAGTTCGAAGACGAACTCGTGCCCGGCCAGTCGCTGCGGCGACGGGATCGCCAGGATCGCGACGTTCTCAGCATACGCCGGTTTGCCGTCGGGCCCTCGCGGCGCCGCAGCGGGAAGGGCGGGCATGGGCAGAGGACTATCGAGGCGCGTCGGACCGGTCGCGTTGATCTGGCAATGGTAGAGGCCCATGCTGGCGTATTCGGGCGGGACCCACGGTCCGCCGCAGTTCCAACTGCTCGACGTGACCAGACCGACCTCCATGCCAAGCCGCGTTGCCTCGCGGACAGTGTGGCCGATGGCGTCGAGCGATTCCGGTCCCATGAAAGCGGGACCGGCCGGCACGATGCGCTTGGGGTCCTGTGCGCCGATGTCGAAGATATATACACCGCCGATGCCTTTGGCCTTCATCTCCTCCATCTCGACCGTCATGCGGTCCTGGTTCGTCAGGCCGTTGACCCACGCCCAGTAGACCGACGGCCGCGCCGGCAACGGCGGCTCCCGAAACCCCGCCTGCAAAGCGTCCTCGGTGCCCGCGCGGAGAGA
>CAZNSM010000045.1:19914-26867 GCA_964575615.1 uncultured Pirellulales bacterium
CGGGAAGTTCTCGCCGTAGCGCCAGAAGAGGATGCTGTCCCGCTGCTTCCAGGATGGGCAATAGAAGATGTGCCGGTCGAAGGCGCCCGTCTTGAGGATGATGTCCGTGGTCCAGTACGAGACGTCGAACAGCCAGCGGTTGACGTCGTTCATGGGCAGCTTGCCGTCGTTGTCGTTGGCGTAGACGAACAGGCCCAGCCCCATGTTCTTTTCGTTCTGGGCGCAGACCATCCGGCGGCCCTGCTCGCGGACGATGCCCAGAGCGGGCATCAGGATGCTCAGCAGCACCGCAATGATGGAAATCACGACGAGAAGCTCGATCAGCGTGAAGCCCCTCTTTGCCCGCTGTGCCCCATAGTTACACGTCATGCGAGTATCCCTCCCTTTTCCCAGGATAACCACATCACAATCGTTGGAGTCGCTTAATCCGGACTCTATCATGGCCGGAATGAGCGGCAAAGGCAAGAAAAAAGTGCCGCAAGTCTGAGCAGATGTGTGTACGGACCTTACGGCAAGCTGCATCGGCGCATAGAGAGCCGTGCGTGGCAGCCTCAATCCCGATGCAGATCGGGATTGGGGATGGTTCTTCGCATTCGCAGCCTTTTGGTATCTTCGGAGCCGCTGAGGCCACCATCCCCAAACGCTGCGCGTTTGAGGATGCCACCCGCCGCGTCAGAAGGCGCCCAGCAGGACGGGGGTGGTCTTCAGAGGGTGGGCCGGGCGAGTTGTGCCACCAGTTTGTATCGAAAGCAATCGGTGACGTGATCGTTTACCATCCCCACGGACTGCATGAAGGCGTAGCAGATCGTCGAACCGATGAAATTGAACCCGCGCTTCTTCAGTTCCTTGCTCATGGCGTCCGATTCCTCTGTGCAGGCAGGGATTTGGGACAGGGACGTCCAGGCGTTCTGTTTCGGCGTCGAATCGACGAATCGCCAGACGAATGCGTCGAAGGAGCCGAATTCAGACTGCACGTCCAGGAACGCGCGGGCGTTGCGCACGGCCGATTCGACTTTGAGGCGATTCCTGACGATGCCGGGATCGTTCAGCAGGCGGTAGACCTGTTTCGGGCCGTAACGAGCGACCTTCTCGACATCGAAGTTGTCGAAGGCCCGGCGGTAGCCCTCTCGTTTCTTCAGGATCGTCAGCCAGCTCAAGCCCGCCTGGGCGCCTTCGAGAACCAGCATCTCGAAAAGCCTGCGGTCGTCGTGCGTCGGGACGCCCCATTCGCCATCGTGATACGCCTGATAGACCGGGTCGGCGGAGCACCATGCGCAGCGATTCACGAGTCACCATTGGCTTGATTCGTGTCGACCCGCATGGGCGGCAGATTGACAGGCCCCGGATCGATTCCCCCCACGCTGAGGGTCCCGAACTCGTACGTGATCGTCCGGCCGTCTTTCGTTACGACTGCGACCTTCGTGTCTTTCGAAGACAGGCGGATCGTGCGGTAGTCCTCACCCAGCACCGGGTCAACGGGGCGTGAAAGAAAATTGCCGTCGCGGAGAAGGTCTTCGTACGTCACCTCGGGGACGCGATGACTCCTGAGGTAGGCGCCGCCCGCCATGACCACTTGCTTGAGATTGGCCTGGATCGCCTTCTCGGGATGCTCGGCTCGGAATCGCTCCCATTCGCTCCGGCCGGGCAACGTCGACAACAGGTACGAGAGGCTGAAGGCGATGATCGCGAACGAGACAATCACGATGATGCCGGTCCGGGTACGGATTGTTTTCATAGTTCACCCCTCATTATTGCCATCGCGGGTCGCGAACCACGCGTCTTTCTGGCCATTGGCTCATGCGTTGTTCTTTGCCCGTCATCGCGGCTTCTCGTCGCCGGCTACAAGGGCAACAGCATTACCCGCTTGCCTGGATCCGGGGCGGCGAGCCCGCTTCAATGCCGCCATTATGGGCGGGTATTCCGGCGAATGCAAGCGAATAAATCTGTATCGGAAGGTAACATCGGACCGGCCCAACCGTCATAACGTGCGCAGAAAAGGGTTTTCGGCCTGGCCGGCGGGGCCCGGCCTTGGGTTATGAAGGTGGGATGCGGATGTGAGCGAAGCGCAAGATGCCCTGATACGAGCGGAGAATCTTCACCGAGTTTTCGTGACCGACGAAGTGGAGACCCATGCGCTGGCCGGGATTCACCTGTCGATCGCGCGGGGCGAATATGTGGCGATTTCCGGGCCCTCCGGCTGCGGCAAGTCGACCCTGATGGCCATTCTCGGGCTGCTCGATTCGCCCAGCGAGGGAGACTGCTGGCTCGACGGCCGGCCCGTGGCGAGCCTGACGCCTTCGGAGCGGGCCCGCATCCGCAATCGCCGGGTCGGGTTCATCTTCCAGAGCTTCAATCTGATCGGCGATCTGACCGTCTACCAGAACGTGGAACTGCCGCTGCTGTACCGTCGCGTCCCGTCCGCCCAGCGCCGGCAGTGGGTGCAGGAGGCGCTGGACCGCGTGGGCATGTCGCGCCGGGCCAAACACTATCCGGCCCAACTGTCCGGCGGGCAGCAGCAGCGGGTGGCCGCCGCCCGCGCCGTGGTCGGCCGGCCTGCGATCCTCCTGGCCGACGAGCCGACCGGGAACCTCGATTCGAACAGCGGCCGGGTGGTGATGGAGATGCTCGCCGAACTGCACCGCGAGGGCACAACGATCTGCATGGTCACCCACGACCCGCGATACGCCGGCTATGCCCAGCGCACCATCCATTTGTTTGATGGACGCATCGTGGATGACGACGATGCGATTCAGAAGCGGCGCGAGAATCAGACAGACAACGCGGAGGTCCCATGACGGCAGCGCTCTGGCAGGACGTCAGGTACGGGTTGCGGATGCTGGCGAAGAAGCGCGGGTTCACAGAGATCGCTCTGGTGACGCTGGCGGTCGGCATCGGCGCCAATACGATCATGTTCAGCATCTCCGATCTGCTGCTTCTGCGCCCGCCGAACGTGAAAGACCCTGAGCAGTTGGCCTATTGCGGGGTCCGAAGCGACGAATGGACCCCGATTAACTATTCCGAGTACAGGGCCCTCCGCGACAGCGGCGCGGCGTTCAGCGATTGTCTGGCCCAGGAGATCAGCACGTGGTCGCGGGCCACCGTGGTTCATGGGAATTCGACCCGGCACGTGCAAGCGAAGTATGTTTCGTCGAACTACTTCTCTGTTCTGGGAGGCGTTCCGGTACGAGGACGGGGTTTCCTGCCCGAGGAAGAGCGTGCGGGCGGCGCCCCTGTGGTGGTCTTGAGCCATCGCTGCTGGCGGTGGCTGGGCAGCGATCCCAATCTCGTCGGCCAGTTCCTGAGCGTCAACGGCACCCGCTGCCAGGTCGTAGGAATTGCCCCGGAGGGCTTCACCGGCGTCGAATTGGTCGGCAGCCACCTATGGCTGCCGCTGGGGAGCTTCAACGCGGTGTCCAAGTCGGCCCGCGAGCCCTTTCTTGACCTGGTGGGCCGGCTCAAGCGGGGGCTGACCATGTCGGTTGCCCAGACGCAATTACAGCCCTTGATCTCGCGCTTCCACCAGGAAGACCCCAAACGTTGGAGCGAGCATGCCTTGTTTGACCTCCATCCACCGGGCCGCTTCGTAATCGAGGGTGATTCCGAAAAAACACATCTGATGCTGGCTGTATTGAGCCTCGTCCTCATGACGGCGTCTGCGACGATTCTGTTGATCGCCTGTCTGAATCTGGCCAATATGCTGATCGTGCAGGGGACCTCACGCCATCGGGAGATTGCGGTTCGTCTGGCCCTGGGTGGGGGCCGCTGGCGGATCATCCGTCAGTTGCTCGTAGAATCCCTGCTGCTGGCGCTGCTCGGCGGAGGCTTGGGCGTTCTGCTGGCATTCGGGGGTATGCAGGTTCTCAACGGCTGGATCGCCACCGCCAGGAACGGGATAAGCGAACTGCAACCCGGCTTGAACGTGCGCGTCCTGATCGCCACATTGGGTTTCTGCCTGATCGCCACGCTGCTCTTCGGTCTCAGGCCCGCGCTACGCCTGTCGAAGCGAAATCTTGCCGGTGAGATGAGGGCGTCCGCCTCCGCGGTGGTGGGGACCCTGCGCAGAAGGCGGGACGCTCTGACCGTGGCCGGACAGGTCGCACTGGCAGTGACTCTCGTGCTCAGTGCTTCACTGCTGACCCGCAGCGCGCTGGAAATCGCACGTCCCGACTCGCGGTTTCCTCTGGAAGACAAGCTCGCAGTTCAGATCGATCCGAGTGCCATCGGGTACGAGCAGGCTCGAAACGTCCAGGTGTACCGTGTTCTGGCCGACCGTCTGGCGGCTCTGCCAGGCGTGCGAGCGCTCGGGACGTCGAATCAGTCGCTTTTCGACAACAGAGGGGCCTTCGTGCGTGAATGTGGCCCGGACTCGGACGAGAGCGGTTCGAGAAAACGCCTCGGTCCGGAGGTGGCCATCATTGGCGTCGGACGGGATTATTTCACGACGCTGGAGATCCCGCTGCTGCAAGGCCGACTCTTCGATCAGAGGGACTGTATCTCAGACGCCGAGAGGGTCACAATCATCGACGAATCGCTGTCGCGCCGGCTACGACCGAACGGCAATGCGCTCGACTGTTTCATCCAGTTTGGCATCTATGGCAGCTATGATCATCCGCACCGAGTCATCGGGATCGTCGCCAATGTGCCCGGCGTCGGCGACCGCGAGGTCCAAGGTCGGATGTATACACCCCTCAAGACAGATGAGGCTTCATCGTTCCTGTATCTGCACGCCGCGAGCGCGGGATCGGCAGATGCTCTGCGACAGCAGGTTCGCCAGGAGATTCACGAGATCGATGCGGGAATCCCCATCCATTCAGTGCTGACGCTTGCCGAGTTGCGCGATGAGCATTCCACCGTCTGGCTGGCGCGGTTCGGCGCCCGACTGGGGATGGCCGCGGGAGCGGCGGCTTTGTTTCTGGCAGCCCTGGGGATCTACGCGCTCAAAGGTTTCATGGTTGCCTCGCGCACGCCGGAGATCGGCATCCGCATGGCCCTGGGCGCGACGCATGGAAACGTCATGGGCATGGTCTTGCGGGAGGGCTTGCTGCTGACGGTCATCGGCTTGATGGCCGGTCTGCTCATGGGATGGGGCGTGGCCCAGATCGCCACCCGTTTCCTCTATGGCATCCGTCCCGCCGATCCCGTCAGCGTCGTCATCACCGTGGCCCTGCTCGGCGCCGTTTCCCTGCTGGCCGGCTACGTCCCCGCCCGCCGGGCCGCCAGGGTCGATCCGATGGAGGCCCTGCGCTACGAGTAGGGTGTGCCGTGCACACCAACGAGGAGCAGGATGGGACGCGGATGTGGCGGTGTGCACGGCACACCCTGCGGAATGAGAACTGGAGTGATGCGATGACAATGCTTTGGCAGGATATCCGATACGGTCTTCGGATGGTGGCGCGGAATCCGGGGTTTGCGGCGCTCGTGGTGGGGATTCTGGCGGTGGCGATCGCGGCCAACACAGCGCTGTTCAGTGTGGTCAACGCCGTGATGCTGCGGCCCTTGCCCTACAAGGACTCGCATGAGTTGGTGTGGATCCGGCAGTCGGGCATCGGCCGAACCGAGCAATTCAGCTACCGTCCGAACTTCCTCTATCTTCGGGAACACAACCACGTATTTGAATCGGTTGCCGGCTGTTGCGGTTGCCCGCTGTACGTCCACGGGATAGAGACTCCCCATCAAGTCGTGGGCTGCGACGCCACGGCTAACCTCTTCTCCCTGTTGGATATCCAGTCGATACAGGGACGCGGATTCGGCCCGGAAGATGAGAAGCCTGGAAGTCCGCGCGTGGTGGTCGTCAGTCACGCCTTCTGGCGGGATCACCTGGGCGCGGACCCGAATGCGATCGGCCGGAACTTGAACCTCACCTCCTGGAAGCGCAATGCGGATTGGGACGTCGACATGGTGTCCGAGACGCATACGATCGTCGGTGTGATGCCCCCTGGCTTCAGCTTTCCCTTCGGCAAGGGGGTGCACTTCTGGCGAGCGATGATCTTTCCCGAAGGTCCGGCGCAGCCTCATGATGCCCCGGTCATCCCGCTGGCCCGTCTCAAGAAAGGCGTCACGCCCCAGCGGGCCAGTGCGGACCTGGCGGTTCTGGCCAGTCGCCTCCGACGCGCCGAGTCTGCCGACGGCGCACCCAATGTCGTTGATGTATACCGGTTTCTGGATGGACTCGTCCGCCATCATCGGAGGTTGCCGTTGCTGTTACTGGGGGCGGCGGGATTTGTGTTGTTGATTGCCTGTGCGAATGTCGCCAATCTGTTCCTGGCCCGCGCCACGGTTCGGCAGCGTGAGATGGCCATGCGCATGGCGCTCGGAGCCGGGCGAGGCCGCCTCATGCGTCAGATGCTCACCGAGAGCCTTCTGCTCAGTCTGGCGGCCGGCGTTCTGGGCCTGTTCCTGACGTTTTGCTCGGTCAGGGGATTGGTGGCCCTGTGCCCGGCGGACATCCCGCGTTTGCAGGAGACGAACGTCGACCTGCGGGTCCTCGGTTTCACCCTGGGGGTCTCGCTGCTGACGGGACTGCTGTTCGGCCTGGTGCCCGCCTGGAGGGCTTCCGACATCGGTGTCAACGAGACCCTCAAGCAAGGGGCGGGACGCACCACGAGCGGTCGGCGATGGCGTCGTCTTCACGATGGCCTGGTGGTCAGCCAGTTGGGTCTCTCCCTGGTCTTGCTGATCGGCGCGGCCCTGCTGATTCGCACGCTGGTGGCCTTGCAGACGGTCGATCTGGGATTCCAGCCGCGGAACCTTCTGACCATGCATATCGAGCTTCCCTATGCGAAATACACCGAAACCGACCAATGCAATGGCTTCTTCGGTCCTCTCTTCGAACGCATCCGTACCCTTCCTGGCGTCCGTTCGGTGGGAGGTCGCGTCGACGACTATTCCGGGACCGACATCACCAGTTCATCCGGCGCCTACGAAAAGGACTTCACCATCACCGGACCGACGGG
>CAZNSM010000045.1:26967-31008 GCA_964575615.1 uncultured Pirellulales bacterium
ACGATTCGCAGCTTTGCCGCGCCCGGGCCGGTCATGGGGACTGTCTATACACGGGGCACGGAGTACTCGAAATGGGCGGCCGTCCTGGTGCGAACGGACGGCGACCCGATGCGTCTGGCGCCCGCTATTCGAGAACTCGTTGCTGAATTGGAGAAGGACCAGGTGATCAAGGCCATCGAGCCGATGGAGGCGACGCTGTCGGAGATGCTGGGACCCCGGCGGTTTGTCATGACCCTGCTCGAAATCTTCGCCGGCATCGCGTTGGCGTTGGCGACCATCGGGATTTACGGCCTGCTCCAGTACAACACCACGCGTCAGACCCATGATATCGGTATTCGCATGGCCCTGGGCGCCCGGCACGTGGATGTCCTGAGAGCGGTGCTGGGGCAGGGGGTGCGACTCATCCTCATCGGCGTGGCCATCGGCATCGCCGGCGCAGTGGCGCTGACGCGCGTACTGTCGAGCCTCTTGTACGATGTGACTCCCACGGACCCATTGACTCTGGCGACCGTCTCGGCCCTGTTGATCGCCATTGCCTTGCTGGCCAGCTATATTCCGGCCCGCCGCGCGGCACGGATCGACCCGATGGTCGCCCTGCGTTACGAGTAGGGCGAGCGTAGGATGGGCTTGAAGCCCATGCGGATCGGAGTCGATAGGCCCAGGCTCACTCTACCCATGGCACAAGCCGGTCGGTATAATGGGACCGGTGGAAGCCCGCGGCAGGAGGATTCCCCGCAATGAGCAGGAATGCGTCGATCGTATAGACAGGCAAGGGGAGCAACGCAGTGAAACGATATGCAGCGGCGTGGATGGTTGTCTGGATGGTGACACGGGCAGGGTCCGCACCGGCCGCGGACTGGGCGGGGTTCCGGGGGCCGGGCGCGCGGGGCGTCAGTGACCAGACGGGTCTGGCTCTGACCTGGAGCGAGACGGAGAACCTCGCCTGGAAGACCCCGCTGCCGGGACCGGGTTCATCCAGTCCCATCGTCTTCGGCGATCGGGTCTACGTGACGTGCTATTCCGGCTATGGCCTGGACCCGAATGAGCCGGGCGATCCCAACAATCTGAAGCGCCATCTCGTGTGCATTCGAGCCACAGATGGAGAGCTGCTTTGGGACACAGCCGTGCCGGCGGCGCAGCCGGAAGACCTCTACCGGGGCATGCTGCGCGAGCATGGCTATGCCAGCCAGACCCCCGTGACGGATGGGCAGCGGATCTTCACGTTCTTCGGCAAGACGGGCGTGCTCGCCTTCGACCCGAACGGCAGGCAGCTCTGGCAGACCGGCCTCGGCGCCGACACGGACCAGAAACGCTGGGGCGCTGCGACGAGCCTGGCGCTCTACAAGGACCTGGTCTTCGTCAACGCCTGGGACGAGAGCAAGGCCCTCTACGCGCTGGATGCGCGAACGGGCCGAGAGGTCTGGAAGAAAGACTCTTCCAAAACGGGGCTGTCGTTCAGCACGCCTGTCGTGGCCGGGCAGGGGGATGGCAGCGCGGAACTGGTCGTTTCCGTCCCGTCCGTGGTCTGGGGACTCGATCCGCTGACCGGCCGGGAGCTCTGGTTCGCCCGCACCGGCATCGACGACGACATGATCCCCAGCCCGGTGGTCGTCGACGGCGTCGCGTACATCCACGGCGGGGGCCCGCGTCAGCACGGCTCTCTGGCGGTGCGCCTCGGCGGCCGGGGCGATGTCACCGACACGCACATCGTCTGGTCCAGCAAGGACGTCGCCAGCCCGCCGTCGCCGGTGATCGTGGACGGCCTGATGTATTGGGTCGACGCCTACGGGCAGGCCTGCTGCGTGGAGACCGCTACCGGCGAGCTTCGGTACCGCGAGAAGCTGCCCGTCGTCGAGCGGTTTGCGGTCTACGCCTCCGCGGTCGCCGCCGAGGGCCGAATCTACGTCGTGACGCGAAAGGGCGGCGCCTTCGTTCTGCCCGCCAAGCCCGAATTCCAAATCCTCGCCTGCAACCGGTTCGCATCCGACCCCAGCGACTTCAACGCCTCACCCGCCATCAGCAACCAGCGCCTCTTCCTCCGCTCGAACCGCTTCCTCTACTGCATTCAAATAATCCCGTAGGATAGGCTTCAGCCATGCAGAATCCACAAGTGAGTCTGTCTCCGGTGTTTCCCATGCGTCCGTATCCGGCGTGAGAAGGTCGCAACGCGCTACCTGCGAATCGCAGGTACTGGACATCGCGAAAGGTGATACGTCCGCGGTAACCCCCAAGTCGTCGACGAGCCGCCGCCTTCACCACTGGGCGTCCACTGGAGACGCAGGGGCGAATAATCATTCGCCCCTACCTGTTGCTGCTGCTGTCCTTGCTGTACACCCAGACCAGCAACGAGCCGCCAGTCCCCGGCCCATCTTGCATCACACACCTATCGGTCATATTCGTCATCCATCAACCGAAAACAGGCACCTGTCCCTGTGTGTCACCCAGAACCGCTCCTTCGTGTGGCGCCCACTCTCAGCGAGATTTCTCCACACGGCTCACAATTGACCTGTCTGCCCTCCGGCTGTACAATCCCATTGCGGCGGTCATAGAAGACGGCGTGCGTCCTTGTGAGCTATCGCTCTATCACACAGAGGTTGGATGTCGCGTTCAATGAAACGACGAACAATCGTAGTCTTGATCTCTCTCGTGATACTCCTCGCCATGGCGTGGCAGCACATCAAGGGAGGTTACGGCGTCGGTGTTGATTCGGTGTCGTGGCTGCCGGCCGAAGCGCGGAACATTAGCTACATCGACCAGTTCCTGGGTTGTCGAATCGCAGAGTTCGACATCGAGCGCGAACCCTTTGAAGCGTGGTGTCGCCAGGCCGGCAAGCCCCTGCAGGAACTGGCCGGGGAGCCGCAGACTGTGTTTCGTTGCCTGCCGTGGCTGGAAAGGACAGGAGCAGTTCCGCCTATCACCGAGCCCAATGAGTTTCTCGCCGACGAACTGAGAATGAAACGCCATCTCGCAGCTCTGACCGAAGGCGATCTATTCTACGAAGAACGCTGGAGCAATGGTGGCGGATACACCCTCGCCTACGATGTCGAGCGGCAAAGAGGCTACTACTTCTACTCGCATCATTGACCGAATAGCGATACCTGCCGCCGTACGCAATCCAGGGCTGAAATCAGCACGATATCCCGCCGATTCTCGCGGGCGTTACGTTGGTTTCGACGGACGCACACGTCTCCCGAGACGACACATCCATCGCACAAGAGGACGCACCCGTCGCCGGAGCCAATCCCGGTGAAAACAGGCAAGGACAAAGATAATGGGGCCAGCGACAAACAGGATGACAGAGAAGGCCAAGAAGAACCAACTCGGCACGTCTCTCCACGGTAGATAGTGAATCGAGAATAGAATCCACATAGGCGCGAAGTAGAACACGCCCGTTTGACAGTTGAGGAGGCCCTGAGAGAATCTATCCAGTCTTCCTCCGTTGCTGCACCACTCCTTGTACCTGCTGGTCTGGACGCTGTTGATGAATTCATAGGCAGCGAATCGCTTTTCGAAATCATCACTGCTTGCAGAGAACAGTCTATCCGCTTGATTGAGCGTGTAGTCGATCAAGAGGCGCACACTAGCGGCTGCAAATGCCTCCATGATCCAGAAAAGAGAGATAACCCCAAGGAGTGGCAAGACTGAGAGGTCATGGCAAGCCTCGGCCTCCGACCTCAAGGCCATATATCCGCCTATTACCGTTACATTCCAGCCTCTGATGAGGTCGATACGAGTACCACGTCTCTCGGCGTAAGACCGGACACTATCGTACTCCCTCTTGATATGCTCCAGTTTCATGGCTCGTAGATCAGTTGTCTTGCCGGCCATAGTCCGCACGCCTCTCAGTCATTCCGCTTCATCCAACTGCCGAGCAGATGGCCCAGAACAGTACCTGTATCATTCCATCGACAAGTCGCAGCGTCAATAGCGGAAAACGCGAATTCACGGAGGGGGTGGGACTACTGCGGCGAGTCTCTCTTCGCCCACCGGACGCAAGAACCGAGATAGGCATTCACGCAACGTGCCCAGTTCGCCGTATTA
>CAZNSM010000046.1:0-2250 GCA_964575615.1 uncultured Pirellulales bacterium
TTCCTCTGCAATCATTGCCCCTTCGTCAAGCACGTGATCCGTGATCTCGTCGATCTGGCGAGGGAGTATCAGGATCGAGGGGTCGCCTTCGTCGCGATCAACTCGAACGATGTGGCGACCTACCCCGACGACCGGCCGGAGATGATGACGAAGTTCGCCAGGCAGAAGGGTTTCACCTTTCCCTATCTGTACGACGAGACCCAGGAGGTTGCCAAGGCCTATCGTGCCGCCTGCACGCCGGACTTCTTCGTCTTCGACGAAAAACGCGAGTTGGTCTATCGCGGGCAGATGGATGACAGCCGGCCGGGCAACGGTGTGCCGATCACCGGCGCCGACCTGTGTGTGGCGCTCGACGGGATCCTCGAAGGCGGACCCCTTCCTGCAAATCAGAAACCCAGTATGGGCTGCAACATCAAGTGGAAGCCCGGCAACGAACCGGACTACTTCTGATCGCCGTCGCGGGTATCTCTCGTTGTTGAAAGTGACGATCCTGTGAAAGCCAAGCCCACAGAAAGAGTGGTGGTTGTTCTTGTCATTGCGCTGGTCTCCTCGATCGGGCCAGCCGAAGTCCGCGATGCCAACGCGCCCCAGACGCTGCAGGAGTACCTGCGGCAGGCGGCGCGGAACAACGCGGGCCTGAAAGCGGCATTCGAGGAATGGAAGGCGGCTCTGGAAGCAGTGCCCCAGGCCAAGGCGCTGCCGGACCCTCGCTTCACCTACGGCTACTTCATCGATGAGGTCGAGACTCGTGTCGGCCCGCAGAAGCATCGTCTCGGCATCATGCAGGTCTTCCCCTGGTTTGGCACGATCGAGGCCCGCATGGATGCGGCCTCGGCGGCCGCCCAGGCCGCTCACAAACGCTACGAGGCCAGGAAGCTGCAACTGTTCTACGATGTCAAGGACGCATTCCACGAGTACGTCTACCTCCAAAGCGCCATCGAGATCGCCCGAGAGAACCTCGATCTGGTGCGGCACTTTGAGGAGGTGGCCCGCGCCCGGTACACGGCGGCCGCCGCCGGCCATCCCGATGTCATTCGTGCCCAGGTCGAGTTGGCGATGCTGCAAGACAAGCTCGTCGCTTTGCAGGAATTGCGCGAGCCGATGGTCGCTCGACTCAACGCGGCGTTGAATCGGCCAACCTCCGAGCCGCTGCCCTGGCCGAAGCCCGAGACGCATGAGATGGTTCCGGTGGACCAGCCCACGGTGCTGGCGGCACTGGGAAAGCAGAATCCCCAGTTGCAGGCGATGGATTTCGACGTGGAGGTCGCCCGAAATCGGATCGAGCTGGCGAAAAAGAGGTTCTATCCCGATCTGGGCGTGGGTGTTGATTGGATCGTCACAGACGACGCGATGACGTCGGGTGTACGCGACAGCGGCAAGGACCCCGTGATCCTGATGTTCAGCCTGAATCTGCCGATCTGGCGCAAGAGCTACGGTGCGGCCGAATTACAGGCGAGGGCCCAGTCGCGTCGGGCGCTGCATCACAGACAGGATATCGAGAACGAGCTTCTGGCTCGGACCCAGAGCGTGCTCTACCAGCTTGAGGACAGTGGCCGGAAGCTGCGTCTCTACGAGCAGGTGCTGGTCCCAAAGGCGCAGGAGTTGGTGGGGGCCTCCGAGACCGCGTATGCGGCCGGCACGGTCGACTTTCTCAGCCTGATCGACGCCGAGCGGACGCTGCTGAGATTCCGCCTCGAATGCGAGCGGGCCCGGGCCAATCGGCACCAGCGGCTGGCCGAATTGGAAATGCTGGTCGGAGCGGACCTGTCCGACTGAGCACAAGTGCAAGCACCTTCACAGAACGAAGCAGGAAAACCGCGAACACAAACCCCACTATAACGGTATAGATTTATGTGGATTTAGAAAGGCAGCGCGCATGATATCGATCCGGCGAACAATCCGGGTGGGCAAGTGGGTGATTGGCGTGTCGGCCTTGATCGCGGTCGGGTTCCTTCTCGGGCACATGGCTCCCTCGGCTTCGCAGACGGACGCAGCCATGACGAATACGCCTTCAGATCATGCCGCCCAGAAGTGGTACTGCTCGATGCATCCGCAGATCATTCGGGATAAGCCGGGCCTGTGCCCGATCTGTGAAATGGACTTGATCCCGATGCCCACCGAGATGGCCGCCCATGCGGCGCCGCGCGAGCTGGTCGTCTCGGAGGCGGCCGCCGGTCTGATGGACATCCAGACCTCTGCGGTTGAGCGAAGAGCCGTGACGAACAGAGTTCGCATGGTGGGAAAGGTCGA
>CAZNSM010000046.1:2350-30578 GCA_964575615.1 uncultured Pirellulales bacterium
CGCGAGAAGCTGCGCCTGTTGGGCCTCAAGACGGAGCAGATTGAACACATCGAGAAATCGGGTGAGCCGCTAACGCACGTGACCATCTACTCACCCATTGGTGGCGTGGTGATTCAGAAGATGGCCACCGAGGGAATGTACGTTGCGACGGGGACACATGTCTACACCGTCGCAGACCTGTCGCAGGTCTGGGTCCAGCTCGACGCCTACGAATCCGACCTGCCCTGGATCCGCTATGGACAGGCGGTCACGTTCACTGCCGAGGCGCATCCCGGCGAGGTCTTTCAGGGCTGGATCAGCTTCATCGCGCCGACGCTGGACCCGAAAACCAGAACGGTGAAAGTCCGTGTCAACGTGCAGAATTCTGATGAGCGGCTCAAGCCCGAGATGTTCGTTCGAGCCGTGGTCGAATCACATCTGGCCCAGGAGGGCAAGGTGATGGACCCGAACCTCGCAGGCAAGTGGACCTGTCCGATGCATCCATCGGTCGTGAAGGGCCAGGGGGGGACGTGTGACGTCTGTGGGATGGACCTTGCAACCACTGAATCGCTTGGTTTCGTGACGGCCCAGTCTACCGGCGTGCTTCCGCTGGTCATTCCGGCATCCGCTCCCCTGATCACGGGCCAACGCGCCGTCGTGTACGTGAAGAAGCCGGACACCGAGAATCCGACGTTTGAAGGGCGTCAGATCGTCCTCGGGCCTCGGGCGGGGGACTACTATATCGTCAAGGACGGACTCGCCGAAGGTGAACGGGTAGTGACCAACGGCAGTTTCAAGATCGACTCCGCTCTCCAGATCCAGGCCAAGCCCAGCATGATGAACCCGGAAGGGGGGAGCATGCCTGCCGGACATCGACACGAGATGGAAAAGTCAACTCCAGCGGACAGTCATTGAACGGTGAAACGAGTCATCGAGAAGGAGAATACCATGAAGATCGAAAGAAGACCATTGCAGGCGACCCTGAGTGTGGTTGGTGTGGCTGTCATTGCATTGTTTGTCGCTCAGGGCTGCAAGAAACAGGAGCCTATGGCCCAGCAGGCCCAGCCGAACCAGGCCGCTACCGTGTCACAGAGCGACCAGGCTGCTACGGCGGCCAAGGAAAACTCCATAGAAGCAGCCGATCAGGTCGTCGCCACAGCCGAACAGAAGACCTGTCCTGTCATGGAAGGCAACCCGATCAATAAGGCCGTTTTCGTCGAATATGAGGGCAAGAAGGTCTACTTCTGCTGCAAGGGCTGTCCGGAGACATTCCTGGCCGATCCGGAGAAGTACATCGCGAAGTTGCCTCAGTTTCAGCAATAGCGTATAGGACCAGCCATCGATGGATAGAAAACAACAGGACATCTGCGCCGGCGCGAGCCTCCTGGATCGCGTGATACGCTTCTGCCTGGAGAACAAGCTCGTGGTGGCGCTGGTGGTCCTGTTGGTGGTTGGCTGGGGTGTGATGGTGGCGCCGTTCGACTGGGATGTGGCGGGTCTGCCGCGATCGCCGGTGCCGGTGGACGCCATTCCCGACATCGGCGAGAACCAGCAGATCGTCTTCACTGAGTGGATGGGGCGCTCGCCGCAGGACGTGGAGGACCAGGTGACCTATCCGCTAACGGTGTCGCTGATGGGGCTTCCCGGCGTCAAGACGGTGCGCAGCTACTCGTTCTTCGGCTTCTCGAGCATCTACGTCATCTTCCAGGAACGCGTGGACTTCTACTGGTCGCGCAGCCGGGTGCTGGAGAAACTCAACAGCCTGCCGGCGGGAACGCTCCCGGAAGGCGTCCAGCCCGTGCTGGGACCTGATGCGACCGGACTGGGGCAGGTCTTCTGGTATACGCTCGAAGGACGCGATCCGAACGGCAATCCGGCCGGCGGATGGGACCTCGACGAGTTGCGGACCGTTCAGGACTGGTACGTTCGCTACGCCCTGCTGGGCGCCGAAGGAGTCAGCGAGGTCGCTTCGGTCGGAGGCTTCGTTCGCGAGTATCAGATCGACGTCGACCCGGACGCGATGCGCGCCTATGGGGTCGGCCTCGAAGACATCGTCAAAGCGGTCAAGAGTTCGAATATCGACGTGGGCGCGCGCACGATCGAGATCAACAAGGTCGAGTATGTCATTCGCAGCCTGGGTTTCGTCAAGCATCTCTCCGACATCGAGCAGACCGTGGTCAAGGCCAATGACAATGTCCCCATCTACGTAAAGGACATCGCGAAGGTCTCGATGGGGCCGGCTTTGCGACGCGGCGCCCTGGACAAGGGGGGAGCCGAAGCCGTCGGTGGCGTGGTGGTGGTCCGCTATGGATACAATCCTCTGGCGGCTATCCAGCACGTCAAGGAGAAGATCGAGGAGCTGGCGCCGGGCCTGCCGGAGAAGACTCTGGCCGATGGCACAGTCTCGAAGGTCACGATCGTGCCGTTCTACGACCGAACGGGCCTGATCTATGAGACGCTCGGCACCCTCGACACCGCTCTGACCGAAGAGGTGCTGGTGACGATCATCGTCGTCATCGTGATGGTTCTGCACCTGCGCAGCAGCGTGCTGGTCAGTGCGTTGCTGCCTTTGGCGATCCTGATGTGCTTCATCGCGATGAAGCATTTCGGTGTCGATGCGAACATCGTGGCTCTCTCCGGCATCGCGATCGCCGTCGGAACGATGGTCGACATGGGCATCGTCATCTGCGAGAACATCCTGCGTCGTCTCGACGAGGCGCAGGAGGGCGAGAATCCGCTCGAAGTCGTTTACCAGGCCTCCTGCGAGGTGGGCAGCGCGGTGGTGACCGCCGTGGCCACCACGATCGTCAGCTTCCTTCCGGTCTTCACGATGACGGGAGCCGAAGGCAAGCTCTTCAGGCCGCTGGCCTTCACGAAGACGTTCGCTCTGCTGGCTTCGATCATCGTGGCGCTGACGATCATCCCGCCGGCGGCGCACATTCTTTTCACGGGACGGTGCGCTTGGAGCAGAGGCAAACGCTACATGCTCGCTGCGATCCTGCTCGGCCTGGCTGTCGCCGCCGGGATTCTGGTTGGCTGGTGGCTGGGCGCAATCGTCGCGGCGGTCGGGCTGTACCACCTTACACGGGATCGTCTGCCTGCCAAGGCCCGCAACGCGATGCCGCTGCTGGCCAACGCGCTGGCCGTGATCGTCGTGGGCGTCATCTTCACGCAGCATTGGCTGCCTGTGGGCCCGGCCGAAGGATTCATTCGCAATTTCGCTTTCGTGGTCCTGCTCGTCGGCGGACTTCTGCTGGTCTTTCGCCTCTTTCAGCACTTCTACCCAACCATCCTCGGGTGGTGCCTGGAGCACAAGATTGCATTCTTGAGTCTTCCGCTGCTGGTGGTGATTCTCGGCCTGATGGTCTGGCAGGGGTTTGCCAAGGTTCTGTTCTTTGTGCCGGAACCGTTGAGGCAGAACCCTGTCTGGACGTCGGCGGCCGAGGCGTTTCCCGGCTTGGGCAGGGAGTTCATGCCCGCACTGGACGAAGGTTCGTTTCTCTACATGCCCACGACGATGCCTCACGCTTCGATTGGGGAAGTCCTCGACGTGATCGCCAAGCAGGACATGGCGTTTCAGGCGATCCCCGAAGTCGATTCGGTGGTGGGCAAGCTGGGCCGCGTCGATTCGCCGCTCGATCCGGCTCCGATCTCGATGATCGAGACGATCATCAACTACAAAGGCGAGTATGTCACCGACGCAGACGGTCATCGCCTGCGGTTCAAGTATGACCGGGCGAAGGGCGAGTACGTCCGCGATGCGCAGGACAACCTCATCCCCGATCCCGACGGTCGGCCGTACCGGCAATGGCGCGACCACATTCGCAGCCCCGATGACATCTGGGACGAGATTGTCAGGGCAGGCGAGATTCCGGGCACGACCAGCGCGCCGAAGCTCCAGCCGATTGAGGCGCGAATCGTCATGCTCCAGAGCGGTATGCGCGCTCCGATGGGGGTCAAAGTCAAGGGGCCCGACCTGGCGACGATCGAGAAGGCGGCTCTGGATATCGAGCGGTTTCTCAAGGAGGTTCCGAGCGTCGAGCCTGCCGCGGTCATTGCGGATCGGGTCGTGGGCAAGCCCTACCTTGAGATCGACATCGATCGCGAGCGGATTGCGCGGTACGGCATCAGTGTCCAGCGGGCCCAGGACGTGATCGAAGTCGCGATTGGAGGCAAACGTCTGGCCACCACCGTCGAAGGCCGCCAGCGCTACGGCGTGCGAATCCGCTACCTGCGAGAGCTGCGTGACCAGATCGACACGATGGAGAAGATTCTCGTGCCGGCGCCCGATGGGTCGCAGATTCCACTGATTCAACTGGCACAGATACGCTACGTGCGCGGACCCCAGGCGATCAAGAGCGAGGACCTGTTCCTGACGGCCTATGTGGTTTTCGACCGCAGACCGCAGTACGCTGAGGTTGATGTCGTCGAGCAGTGCAGGCAATATCTCCAGAGCAAGATCGACTCGCACGAGTTCCGGGTTCCACAGGGGGTGCATTATGAATTCGCCGGAACGTATGAGAACCAGATCCGAGCCACCCAGACCCTCACCGTCGTGGTCCCGCTGGCCCTTTTCATCATTTTCCTGATTCTCTACCTTCAGTTCAGGCGCGTCTCGACGACGATGCTGGTCTTCTCGGGCATCCTCGTTGCCTGGGCGGGGGGATTTCTGATGATCTGGCTGTATGCCAGGCCCTGGTTTCTGGACTTCAGCATCTTCGGCGCCAACATGCGAGACCTGTTCCAGGTGCATCCGATCAATCTGAGCGTCGCCATCTGGGTCGGCTTCCTCGCCCTGTTCGGCATCGCCTCGGATGATGGCGTCGTGATGTGCACATATCTGGAACAGTCGTTCCGCAACCGGCCTACCGAGACCGTGCCACAGATTCGCAAGGCGGTTGTTGCGGCCGGCTCCCGGCGGGTCCGCCCGTGCCTGATGACCACCGCGACGACCATTCTGGCGCTGATTCCCGTGCTGACCTCGACCGGCCGGGGCTCGGACATCATGGTCCCGATGGCCATCCCCTCCTTCGGCGGCATGACTATCGAAATCCTCACCATGCTCGTCGTCCCCGTCCTCTACTGCGCACTCCAGGAAGCGAAAGCAGGCCGAACGGCAAGGGGTAAATCTGGTGTGGAAACGCGGTGATAATCTGAATGCCAAGCCAGACGATCGAAGCGAGAGATGAGCGTCTGCGGTCGGAGTCCCTAAGCCCTATGGAGGGCGTCAGCAAGCGAGAAACCGAACTGAGTTGGCGGAGCGATAGATGAATTGGATGTGGACCGAGGAAGCTGTGGCGACCGTGGGTCAACATTACGCGGAGGGGTGCGCCTCTTTTGTGGGGCCGATAAGGTGGTGACCCTGCTCAAGGAGCTCAATCTGCGTCGGAAAAGGCTTATCGAGGTGGTCCAGGAGCATCTGGAAAACCCTGATGCAGTTCATCGACAAGAGTATACAGGGAGGCGCGTCGGCGTCACCCCCCGCCGGTTTGCCCCGGCAGGGGACACCGATACTTGAACTCCCCTCGACGTGATACACGGCCGGGAGGCATCCGGACGGGCAAACGCCCGGTTTGCTAGCCTCATCCCGGCTGTCACGGCGAGAAGACGCGCCACCCGGTCAGAATGCGAGCAAGCAACTTGCTCATTGATATGTCCTTTCAAAAAGGGCCCATTCTGATCGGGAGGGCCGCGCCTCCCTATGGTTTCTCCTGATCTGACGACGGAACGGTCCTGCGTTGCGCCTTACGTGGCAAGGGTAGAGAGTAAGCTTTGTGAACGATGATCTCCCCAGTTACCCTGAGGGTGGTATCTACCGAGACTTGGATTGTTTGTCCATCCACGGAAGTGACAAAGTGGATACGCGGTGGATCGTATTCGCGATCTTCTCTGCTGATTCGATAGCTGCTCCGCTCCTCGTCGATCATCGCGGCTGCTTCGTACACAGACGAGACTTTTTCCATACGTGACACGTAGACGATCCGATCGTTGTGAACCTGCGCAAAAACGCTGCCCAAAAGCATGTCCGACGCCTCGCTGTCGATCCGCCAGCACTCGCAGCCGGGGAAGTCCCAAGAGGTGTCTCTTACTCTCACCACCGTATACCGCTTGCCCACATCTCGGATACATTCACCAAGATGGACGCCCCAATACTGGCGCGACCATACGGGAGCAATGTCGGTCGAAACGATTGCAGGCTCAGCCGGGGCGGTGCGATATTCCGCCTGCGATCCAGGCGTGGGAGAATCACAGCCTTGGACGAAACAGACAACCAAGACGATGCTCGCTCGCAGTATTCCAAAACTCTGCATGATTCGCATCCACATTTGCCCGTCGGTGTCGCTTGTGGGCGGGTAGACGACGCAATTCCTGTGATAAGGAGCACCTATAGCAGCCGTCGGAGCCCCGCGTCAGCCTGTCTCGCGACCCCACGATTCGCAAGATCACTTCGATCTTGAGGCGAACGCGGCGTAGTTCTCGGGCCGGACTACCGGAATCGACCGATACTACTAGGAAAATCGGGGCGACAGGACTTGAACCTGCGACCTCTTGACCCCCAGTCAAGCGCGCTAGCCAAACTGCGCCACGCCCCGAGCGACGATGGTCATTGTAGTGTCGCCCGGGCGGGCAAACAAGCGTTTTTTTGGAATTCGGCGGGTGCGGCGGGTTCTGGGCTCGGCGGCGCGACGCATCGCGTATTATCGGATGGAGCCGTGCGGCGTTCCGAGACCCCTCACAATTTCCCGGAAATCCGAAACAGACCCTTGACAGAGTTAGGGGTCCCTAACTATCCTGTAGTCTTTGGTCGCTGCGATTGGATAAAACGATGAAGGTGGAGTCCGAACAGCAACTCAGCGCCTCGTTGGAGGACTACCTCGAAGCCATTTTCAATCTGGCGGGCGAGTCGGACGGGGCGCGGAGCAAGGATATCGCTGAGGCGCTCAGCGTTGCCCGGTCCTCGGTGACTGGGGCGCTCCAGGCCCTGCGCGAAAAGGGCCTGGCCAATTACCGGCCGTACGGCTGCATCACCTTGACCGAGCCGGGCCGGACTCTCGCGGCCGAGGTCGTGCGAAAGCACAACATCCTCAAGTCGTTCTTCGTCAACGTGCTTGGGGTGGACGCCGATGTCGCCCAGCAGGCGGCCTGCAAGGCAGAGCACGCGCTGGGGCCGGAGATCATCGGACGGCTGCTGAGTTTCATCAAGTACGTAACGGAGAGCCACCGCAACGGCCGCGATGTAGCCGAGGAGTTTCGTCAGTTTCACAAGCGAAGATCGGGTGCGGTGGCCCGCAAGGCCAAGCCATGAGCCAGCGCATTGAAGTGCAGGACAGACAGATGCGACCTTTGTCGACGGCCAAGACCGGCGAGCGCGTGCGTCTCGTTCGAATCGATGCAGGACGGGGGCTGAACAATCGCCTGGCGTCCATGGGGCTGGTGCCCAACGCCGAACTGAGGGTTGTCAGCAACGGGCATCCCGGGCCCTTCGTCCTGATTGTCAAAGAGGCCAAGGTCGTGCTGGGCAGGGGGGTCGCCCAGAAGATCCTTGTCAAATAGAGCGGGCAAAGGCGTCCTCTTTTTTTTGTTCAAATAGTTCGTCAACCCTAACTTTGTTCGGGGGTGCGGCTTTGAGATACAGGCGGTGTCCATGAAGTCCATCACAGTGGCGCTGGCGGGTAATCCAAACAGCGGAAAGACCAGCGTGTTCAACATGCTCACCGGCGCACACCAGCACGTGGGCAACTATCCCGGCGTGACCGTCGAGAAGAAGGAGGGCCAGTGCACCCATCGCGACTGGCGCATCACGTTCGTCGATCTGCCCGGCACGTACAGCCTGACGGCTTACTCGGCCGAGGAGTTGATTGCCCGTAACCACATCCAGGAAGACCGACCCGACGTCGTGGTGGATGTCGTGGATGCCTCCAACCTGGAGCGCAACCTGTACCTCGCCACGCAGATCATGGAGATGGATGTGCCCATGGTGCTGGCCTTCAACATGAGCGACCTGGCCGAACGACGTGGTTTGAAGTTCGACCTGGATCAGTTATCGCGGCTGTTGGAGATGCGGATCGTCCCGACGGTGGGCAACAAGAGCCAGGGCCGGACCGAATTGCTGGATGCCATCGTCGAGACCGCCGGCGCCGAGCGCCGGGAACGAATCCATCGGGTTACCTACGGCGGCGAGATCGAAGACGAACTGCTTCACATCCAGGAGGCCCTTGGCAAGACCGACGGCGACAGGGTCGCCAAGTATGGCCGGCGATGGCTGGCGATCAAGCTGCTCGAGCAGGATGAGGACGTCACGTCCAAGGTCCATGACCAGAAGGTCCTGGAGGTTGTCGGTCGAAGCGTCGCCCATCTGCGCACCATCCTGGGGGATGAGCCCGAGATCGTCATGGCCGACCGGCGGTACGGATTCATCTCGGGCGCCTGCCAGGAGACGATCCAGAATTCGGTCGAGCGGCGTCACGACATCAGTGACACGATTGACGCGGTGGTGACCAGCCGCATTCTGGGGCTGCCGATCTTCCTGCTGCTGATGTACGTGGTCTTCTTCCTGACTTTCAAAATCGGAAGCTACCCGATGGGTTGGCTGGAGGCCTCCTTCGGGGCGCTGGCGGACGGGATCACGCGTCACTGGCCGGACGGCCATGCGGAATGGCTTCGTTCGCTGCTGGTCGATGGCGTCATCGGCGGCGTGGGCGGCGTGCTGGTGTTCCTGCCCAACATCCTGCTACTGTTCATGGCCATCGCGCTGCTGGAGGACACGGGCTACATGGCCCGTGCGGCGTTCGTGATGGACCGGATCATGCACAAGATCGGTCTGCACGGCAAGAGCTTCATCCCAATGCTGATCGGATTTGGCTGTTCCGTGCCGGCGATCATGGCCGCTCGCATCCTTGAGAACCGCCGCAACCAGTTGACGACGATCATGGTGATTCCGCTGATGAGCTGCGGCGCTCGGCTGACCATCTATGCGCTGTTCATCCCGGCGTTCTTCCCGCCGCATTGGCAGGGACCGATGCTCTGGCTGATCTACCTCATCGGGATCGTGCTGGGGATTGTCGCCGCCAAGGTGCTGCGATTGACCGTCTTTCGCGGCGAGACGATGCCGTTCGTCATGGAACTGCCGCCGTACCGGATGCCCACCAGCAAGGGCGTGCTCGTTCACACCTGGCAGCGAGGGTGGCTCTACATCCGTAAGGCGGGCACCGTCATTCTCGCGGTGTCGATTGCGCTATGGTTTGCCATGAACTTCCCGAAACCACCGGCAGATCGGCTCGAAGGGCAAAGCGCTCAGGAGGCACGCCAGGAGGGTCTGCGGTATTCGACGGTCGGACGCGTGGGTTTGGCCGTCGAGCCGCTCCTGCGGCCGCTCGGTTTCGACTGGAGGATCGGCACGGCCCTCATTGGCTCGGTGGCGGCCAAGGAGCTGTTCGTCTCGCAGTTGGGGATCATCTACGCGGTCGAGAGCCCCGACGAGGAGGCGCCAAGCCTGCGCGAGCAGCTTCGAGCCGACTATACCCCTTTGGTGGGCTTCTGCGTGATGCTGTTCTGTCTGGTAAGCGCTCCCTGCATCGCCACGGTGGCGATGACGCGGCAGGAGACGAATTCGTGGGGTTGGGCCCTGTTCCAGTTCTTCGGCCTGACCGGCCTGGCCTACGTGTTGACGCTGCTGGTCTATCAGGTTGGGCGGCTCTGGCTGTAGACATCCCACAAAAAAAAGTCATATCTTCTAAAGATTTTACCTTGACAAAGTTTCTTATGGCAAATAATATTAGGCTTTCCTAAAATAAGAACATGGAAAGACGGATGACGTTCGAATCTGCCAAATCGCTGAGTCCGAGCCTGGAAGACTATTTGCAGGCGATCTTCTGGACGGTTGCCGCCAAGGGAACCGCCCGAGCGAAGGACATTGCCAGGCAATTGGAAGTCAAGGCGTCGTCCGTCACCGGAGCGTTACAGGTACTGGCTCAGAAACAGTACGTTCACTACCGACCCTATGAGGCGGTCACTCTGACGGCGGAGGGCTTCGATGAGGCGGCGCGGGTCGCGCAGCGGCACTCCATCGTTCGCGAATTCTTCGCCGGAGTCCTGGGGCTGAATGATGCGGCGGCTGAGGAGAAGGCCTGCCGGATGGAGCACTGTCTCGGAGCGGATGTGACGGACCGTCTGGCGGCACTGACGGAGTTCGTGAGGGCCCGCCCGGAGGTGGGTGAGGGACTCTCGCGATTGCTCGCCGAACGGTGTCGTGTTGCGGATACGCCGGGGCGGGTGCAGGGGAAGTCTGTCACGGTGGCCGACCTGCGGCCCGGCCAGAAGGCGGCGATCGTTGCCGTGCGGTCCGAAGGGGCCCTCGCCAGGCGGTTGGTCGACATGGGATTGGGTCGCGGCGCCCTGGTGGAAGTTGAAGGGATCGCGCCGGCCGGCGATCCGATCCGTATCAGGATTCGCGGGTATCGCCTGGCCCTGCGTAAGAGCGAGGCGGCGGCGATCTCGGTGGTGGGAAAGTGAATCTCTTTTTTTTTGAGGCTATAGTTAGGTTGGCCTAACTTTGGTGTGTCGGATGAACGGCGTGGAACGATTGGCCTCTGACAAGCAGATTGAGCCTGCGATCCGGAATCGGATCAGCGCAGACTGTATCGACTCGCAGACGATTCTCGGCAACCGGGATGAAGTGCTCATCCGGCACGGAGATCAGGTGTATCGATTGAGGAAGACCCGGCATGGAAAACTGATCCTGAACAAGTAGAGCAAAACCACACGACGTATACGCATCGCGACCGAGCCAGCCGCATGCCAGCCAGGGAGCAGATGAGACCTTCGCTCAGCGAAGTCTTGCCTGCTCCTTTTGTTTTGGCCTCGTGCGGTCCGGCATCGCGGAAATGGAAACACACACAGTGGATTGACGGAAAGGAAGAACAGATGAAGGACAGAGAATCTCAGGAAGTGACGTTGACGAAAACATGCCATTGTCCCGGGCAGTGCACGGACTGCCAATGCAAGAAGACCACGGAGAACCAGAGCGCGTCGAGGCCAGTCCCGTTCTCGGCTGTCACAGCCATGGTCTGGCTGCTCGTTCTGTGTGTTACGGTGTGGGGCCAGTCCAATGGTCCCGGCGCGACCTCGAAGAGTGGAGGCCCGGGCCTGCTCATCGTCGCGCACGGGTCGCCCGCCAAGATTTGGAACCAGCAGGTTCTCGAACAGGAGCAGAAGGTGCGTGCGGGGTTCGGCGACGACAATCCCTTCGCCGAGATCAAAGTGGTGTTCATGGAGTTTGCCGAGCCGAACGTCGCCGACGGCCTGTGCGCCCTTGAAAAAGCCGGTTGCCGCCGCATCGTGGCAGTGCCTCTGCTGATCGCGCCGTCGTCTCATTCTCATTGGGACATCCCGGCGTTGCTGGGAACATACAGCGATCCTGAGGTCGAGAAGGCCCTGCGGGAAGAGGGAGCGCGTCTGGTTCGCATCGCGGTGCCCGTGACGGTGACGACGACCCTGGACAAGAGCGACGTGATCGAGCGGATCATGCTCAAGCGCGTTCGCCAGCTCAGCCGTGACACAAAGCAGGAAGCGGTCGTTTTGCTGGCGCACGGAAGTGAGGCGATCCCTCCGGCGTGGGACCGCTTCATGAGACGTACCGTGACGTACCTCTGCGGGCAGACCGGCATCAGCTATGGGGATTGGGCCGCCGTCGGCGTCGGCCAGGAGTATAGCCGGGCGGCTGCCGCGATGCAGGAGGCGGCGCGACACAAGGATCGCGTGATTGTCGTCGGCGCGTATCTGTCTATGGGCGTCACCCGCATGCACAGTCGGTGGATGGCGCGCTTCACCGAGCAGGGGGGCGAGATGCCGGGAATGGAGAACCCGTTACAGGGGTTGAATCTGGAACTGGCGGAACAGGGACTGCTGCCCGACGAGCTGGTGACACAGTGGATCGTGGACACCGCCCGAAGCGAAGTGCAGCGGCATGGATCGTGACGAAGACAGCAGTGAAGGGAATAGACATGGCAGGTATAGGCCTTTTTTACGGCAGTACGACCGGGAACACCAAGGATGCAGCGACGCGGATCAAGACGGCCTTCGGTCGCGATGTTGTGACGGTGGCCAGCATCGCAGGCGCGACGGCGGACGATCTGAACCAGTTTGACGTTCTGATTCTGGGAACGTCCACGTGGGGATTCGGCGACTGGCAGGATGACTGGGCGGCCTTCCAGAGGGAACTGGCCCAGGTCAATTGGTCTGGCAAGCGGGTGGCGCTGTTCGGATTGGGCGATCAGTACAGTTACCCCGACACGTTCGTCGACGCAATGGGATTGCTCCATGACGTGGTCGTATCACGAGGCGGCCGAGTCGTGGGCGGCTGGGCGGGGCCGGATTACGACTTTGAGTCGTCCTGTGCGCACCGCGACGGGCGGTTCGTCGGGCTGGCCCTCGACGCCGACAATCAGTCCGACCTGACCGGACCGCGCATCGGGGAATGGGTCCAGGGACTCAAAGGAGAACTGGGGCTATGATCCTGCGCAACGATGCAGCCTGTGCCGCGCCGGCCGAACGAAGGGCCGTCGCCCCGGACGGGCACCAGAGGGTGTTCAACCACCACGTGTATGAGTACCGCAAAGGCCTGCGCGACCTCGCTCTCCAGACCCTGCCGCGCGGGCACGGTCCTGCCGTCATCGGCCGGCTGGACGACCTCGACATTGCGTATCTGATCTACCCCGCGGGCCGCCGGAACGTCAACGTGTTCTTCGGCGCGCCGGAGTGCCTGGAGATCGTACGCCGGATCGGCAAGTTCGACTTGTCGCGCTACACGCCCGAGGAGGACTTCATTCTCGGCATCATGTTGGGCTATGGCCGACGCCAGCAGTGCACGCGCTATCTGGATCTGCTCGCGCAGGGCGGAAGCGAACCGGAGCGGATCGAACGGACGTTGGATCTCAGGAAAGGAGCCAGTATGCGTGCGGATCGTAAGACGACACGCGGGTTCACGTTGATCGAGTTGCTTGTGGTGATTTCTATCGTGGCAGTTCTCATGGCCGTCTTGTTGCCCGGCCTCCGGGCGGCTAAGGATCGCGCCCAGCGGATCGTCTGCGCCTCGCAATTGCGGCAATTGGCGATGGCCCACACGATGTATCAGCAGAGTCACGAAGGATGGATCGTGCCGGCCACGCAGAATCTGGGTGTGGATGAGTACTGGTACAACACGCTCGGTCCGTACTTCGAGCACCGAAACGTCGGTCACGCCAAGGAGCATCCTGACGACATCGGGCGGGACATCCTGCGGTGCCCGCTGGACAAGGTGGCGTATCCGGAGATGCTCAATCCCCATTGCATGGAGAATCCCCAGGGCTGGCTTTCCTATGCCCTGAATAGCCAGCCGACGCGGCATGTAAGCAGCCGGACGAAGAAATACGCCGGCGCCGGAGGCAACAAGATCACCCAACTGCGCCGTCCGGCGGACACGATGCTCCATTGCGACTTCGCCTTCCGCGCCTGGGTGTGCGATTCGGTCACGCTGACGCGCAACCAGTACGCTTCCGAACCGGGGGCGCACTACGATGAGATGCCTGGTTACCCCGAGCAAAACAAGACGGTGCAGGTTGCGTATCGCCACGCCAGACGCATGAACGTGCTGTGGGTCGATGGGCATGTGTCTTTGCTGGAAGGTCGCATCCCTTCTGCTCACGAGAAGCCGATATTCTGGGGAGAGGTCTATGGCCAGTTTGAGGGCAAGGATGTGGTTGGAGGGCAATAGAGTCTGGTGTGGCGGAAGAGAAGGGAGGAGTGCGAAATGGAGATGTGACGTGAAGTACAGTGTGTGCGCGTGGCACCGTGAGAACATCAGTCTGGGTCAGGATGGAAGGAGTGAATCGATGCGAGTGAAACGATACTGGGTGTTGGCTATTCTGCTGGTTATTGCGTTGACCGGACCGGCTTGGGCGGTGACGGTGACTTTGACGTATGATGATTCGTGCACGGCTATGGCTTCGCTGTCCGACGATGACGGCGACGGCTACTCGGTCGTTCAGATGGGCCACGGCGGCGTGCCCTCGAAGCCCTACATCAGCACGCCGTTCCCGACGGCCGGGACGTATACGCACGATCGCCGGGCGATCGCGGAGTTCTCGCTGAATCCATTGCGTTGGGTCTCGACGGAGCCGAACGCCGTGCAGTCGGCGGTCCTGCGGTTCTATTTCGACGATGTCATCTATCCGGGCTTGTCTCCAAAGCCCTGGACGACGCAGGACTTCACGCTGGAGCTTTACGGCGAGACGGCGGATGGAATCGTCGATGGCAGCGATGCCAACGATCTTGATTCCGCCGCGCCAGGCGTCGAGAGTGACGACTGGGCCGGAGAGGTCCTCCATAGCTGGCGCTTCGTGGCCGGAGCGGAAGGGCCGTTCACGCCGGGACAGGCGGTTGTCGGGATGTATGGCCCGGACGAACCCTACCCAGCACGGTTCGGCGATGATGAGTTAATGATCTACGGCATGATCGGCTTCGAAGTGGACGTGACGAGCCTCGTGGCCGAGATGATAATCGACCCCAGCGTACGCTATCTCGGTTTCCGTTGGATCTCGAACACGCCGGATGGCTACTGGACCAGCATGGACCCTGCCGGACACCTGCCTACGCTGATCGTTGCGATGACGGCATCCGAGCCCCTGCGGTTCAGCCTGACATCGTCCGACACCGGCCCGGTCACGGGCGATCAGCACAGCGGTCGAGCTTATCATGTCTTCAACGACCCGAACGACGAGGCGGTCTATCTGACGGCTCGCGAATGGACGGGAAGCCACAGCCCCGAGCTGAAGGTGACCTGGCCGACTCCCGACGGCATCCTCGAATGGGATGTCTTCACCGATCCCAGTCGCACCTCGGAACGTCCTGAAGCGATTACTTACGCGGCGGATGGAAGCGCACTGTATGTCTATTGGAACGCGCTCCGTGAGGAGTACGCCCTGATCGCCGACGAAAACGATGTGCCCGAAGGATTCGAGAAGGTGTATTACGAGGAGTGGTCGAGCGATCTGCCGCTGAGCCTGGGCAACTACGGACGCGTTCCCGGCGCGACGGCCGATGTGCAGCATGCCCTTCTGACGGAGTTCAAGATGGAGCGGCCCTCGTGGTATGGACTCGACCCCAACCATCTGATCTCGGCACACATCGAGATAACGATCGACCGGGTGGTGGACATGTCACTGAGCGGCAACAACATGGCCCTGCTGCCCAGCATGCTGTACGTCAACTGCTTCACAGGCGACGGCGTTGTCGGGCGTTTCGAGAATGCCCAGGCCGATTTCGAGCGGATCGACCACGAGGCGGCTGACGTGGCGGTCTGGCTGACCATGGACGGCGCCGCGGATGGGACACCGATCACGGACTTCGCGTTGTCGTGGTTCCGGCTCGTCGATCCGGGCCTGAGCGAGCCATATACGCTGTCGATCGACGTCACCGAATCGGTGCGGCAATTGCTCGCGGATGGAGCGGACTTCTCCGGCTTCGCGCTCTCGTGCTCGCCCGACGGCGAATTCTGTCTGGCCAGCGTGGACCTGGTCGACGACGTCAGCGGCAAAGCCTATCTTCCCGCGTTGATTTTGGAAACCAGTCTTCAGTAGCGCCTCCATTTTTCGGCCGGAGTCGAGCCTCTGGCTCGGCTCCGGCGTTCTGCCACGGGTACCATGTATCCGGGGAAGAAATGGAGGCAAAGACAACGGCCGTGTGGCCGTGCGGGGATCGACCCGCCGGTCGGAACGCGCCATTGAAAGAGGACCGAGATATGCCTGAAAAGAGTTCGTTTTGTCTTCGGAAGTTTGCAGGGGCCCTGACCTTGTGCGCGGTCGGGATGCTGGCGGTCGCCGCTGTCGTGTTGTACCTGGCTCCGAGTTGTTCCGTAGCCAACGCCACAGGCTGGTCTTTCCTGGGGATCGGCAAGGACTCCTGGGAGGCGGTCAGCGCTCTGGCGTGCGGTCTGGTGCTTCTCGGCGGCGCGGCATGCCTTGTTTCTTATCGGAGCCGCCTATCGGGTTATCTCACCGGCCGCAAGAGATTGGCCGGAGAGTGGCTCGCCGCCATTGCCCTTTGCTGCGCATTTGCGGCAGCCGTGGTGGCAGAGGTCGCTCCCTTGTCCTGCATCGGGCGATGGCACGAAGTCCATCAGCATAGTGGCGCCGGTTCTGGAGCACACGGTGGCTGCAAGTGCGGCGAACGAGGGGATTCGCGCAACGGAACGTGCGCAGAGCTTGCGACGCGACACTGCAACGATGACGAGACGGATATCCCGCAAGAAATACACTCCGGCAGCGAGGCGCGGATGTCCCCGGAAGTCGAGAGTGACAAGAAGCCCGGACAGACTGACCGATAGCTGTTTGGGGCCGTGGACGTCGTGACATCAGAGTGAATTCCTATCCTTAGATATATAGAAGGGAAGAGCGTATGAAGAAGATGACATTGTGCGGTGTGGCGACATTCTCTTTTTGTCTGCCGCTGTTGTTTGGCCCCCTTGCCAGTTCGGCGAAGGCGGAGGAGATGGCCCTGACGCTGCTGCCCAGCAAGGACAACTACATCAACCGTTGTTCGGGCAGCGGGACGGATATCAACTACGGTGCGGCGACGAATCTCATGGTTCGCTCGTTCGACGGGATTGGCTGCACGGTGGAAGAGCCGAAGAGCGCGCGGGCCATCGTGCAGTTCGAGATTCCGTGTTTGCACTGCGAGGTGTCTCAGGCGACCCTGCGGCTGTACTACTTCCAGAAGGCCGGGAGTTTCGATCCGGTCGGAAGGACGTATGAAATCCGGCGGCTGTTGAATGACTGGACCGAAGGGGTGGGAAGCGGGACGGCCACGCAGGGCGGAACGACACTCGGGTCGAGTTGGGAGTATCGCCACAACTTCGGCGACGGTCTGACGTTTCCGTGGGACAGTCATGATCTGCCGCACATCTGGGACTGGTGGTGCGCGGAAGCGGGCGGGTCGGACTGGCCATACCTCGGAGGCGGGGATTTCCCGTATACGGATTGCCACGGGGTGGATCATTGGGGAGGCGACGAAGTGTGGGCGACGGCGGTCGTTCCGGCGGAGTACGGCTGGATGGAATGGGATGTGACGGCTCTGGTCCGTCAGTGGAACACGGGAGCATTGCCCAATCATGGACTGGTGATCCGCGATGCGGAAGAGCAGTGGCATTCACCGGGTTTGTACCCGGAGGCGAGCCGCTTCGGCGTATGGTTCTACAGTCGCGAGCACATGAGCCCGACAGGAGAGGACTATCGCCCCTGTCTGGTGGTGACGTACGACCTGAGCTGTCCGTCTGATTTCGACGCCATCGCCGATCCAAACGAGGCGGACGACGGCGGGAAGGACACGACGCCATAAGGCATTGTCTCGTCCTCGCGCGGAGTCCGAGGAAAAGAGGCACAGTAGGAGGGCCGTCCGTCTCGGTGTTGCGGAAGTGAGTATCGGTCAATGCCTTGTATGGGCGGCCCTCATCTGACAGAGCGGCGGACATTCCGGTTGTTTGGATTTGAAAGGGAGTATTGCGACTGTGGAAAGAACCATGATGAGATTCCGATCCATCCGGTGTGGAGGGTTCACGCTGATCGAGTTGTTGGTGGTCGTCAGCATCACCGTCCTGCTTCTGGCGATTTTGACTTCGTCGCTGCGCAGAGCCCGAGAGCATGCGCGCCGGGTTCAGTGCGCAAGCAATCTGAAGCAGTTGGGCCTTTCGGTGGCGATGTACGCCGATGCCTATGACGACTGGATGCCGCAGGCGGCCGATCATCGGGACCCCAATTCACAGGCAAACTGGTATCGCAACACGCAGTTGTCCATCGCCCTGGACTTGCCGTCGAATCGGCAGCATCGCAGCGCGATAACGTGTCCGAGCGATGCAGACCCCGGCACCAATACGGCCGAGTTTCTCGACGATCGCGCCATGGATACGTGGCTCAGCTACGGAATGAATGTAGCCTTCGGGTCCGGTCGCACCGATGCGTTGAAGAGAAGGAAACGGCTGGAGTTCAATCAACCGGGTCGGACGATGGTGTTCATGGACGCGTATGCCTATGGCAATGCAATTGGCGAGGCGGGCTGGCAAGCCTGTTTATCTCCGTGTGACGCGTATCGCCATGACGGTTCCGCGCAGGCGGTGTTCCTGGATCAGCATGTGGGGAAGGTCTCGCCATTGGCGCATAGCTGTGACGCGCAGGACATCGACTTCTCCTTTTGGGGTTGCTATTGGCTGAAGCCATCAAACGTCACATCGCCGTAGAGACAGGTTCTTCGGGGTAGCCCCCCGTGTGTCAGGGTGGTTCTGGCTGAAGAGGGTCTGCGTCCTGCGATGGTCTTGGAGTGAACGGGCGAGCGAGGCTGTTACGACGGCGCCGGGACCAGCTTTGCTGGGCGCTTGGTTTGGCCGCGTGGCGGCCTCGCGGCATAGATGGATGGACGCCGGCGCCGCGTTTGACGTCGGACTGCCGGGATTGTGGCAGAATCTCGTGCAACGGATGTATCGGTTGCGAGGTCTGGGGCTTGTGCAGTCTGCTTTGGGTGTGCGGTTCTTTCGCTGTTGATCGCGACGAGCAGGGCGCCCGCTGCGGCGCCAGACGAATAGCTCAACGCCAGGAACCAGTTATTCGTCCGGATGAAATTCGACAGTACCCACAATCCCAAGAGATTTTCGATAAAGACAATGGAGACGAGAACGGCCTTCTCTCCACGGGCGCATGCCAGCGTACGACGCAAGGCGAGATACCACTCGCCGCATCCTACGGTCAGAAACAGCAGCATGCTCGTCAGGAGGCTCATATTCATCCTCGTGCATCGCACCCGAGACGGTCGATCGTTCCGGTTTCACGTTCATCTTGTTCTGGTCCGTGGCGACGGCATGTCGGCAACGTCCCGAGGCGGTCCGGCCCCGGTCCTCACCTTTGAGCATTGCCTCCAGCACCGTCCTGTTATTATACGGCGGCCGATACAGGGCGGTTCTCTGGGGCAGGTGGCTGTGTCGCAAGTGATGTAGCTGTCGGTGCTTAGCTTCTATTTCGCAGGCGATTGCGCCTGGAGGTCAGCGGCGGGGCTCGTCGGCTCGCAACCACTGGACGAAGCGGGCCAGGCCGGTGGCGATGTGGGTGGCGGGATGGTAGTCCAGCTCCTGTTGGGCCCGGGTGACGTCGGCGTAGGTTTGATCGACGTCGCCGGGCTGGGTGGGCAGGTGGTTGCGGATGGCCTTCTTGCCGAGAGCCTTCTCGATCTCGGCGATCAGATTGCTGACGCAGATGGGACGCGACTCACCGAGGTTGTAGATGTGATAGCCTTCGCACTTATCAATGGCGGCGACGACACCGTTGATGATGTCGTCGATGTAGGTGAAGTCTCGCCGCATCGTGCCATCGCCGTAGATGGGGATGGGCTTGCCGGCCTCGATGAGCCGGGCGAACTTGTGGATGGCCAGATCGGGACGCTGCCGGGGACCGTAGACCGTGAAGAAGCGCAGGCAGGTCATGCCAGTGCCGTAGAGATGGTGGTATGTGTGACAGATCAGCTCGCCTGCCTTCTTGGTCGCGGCGTAGGGCGAGATCGGGAAATCGACGTTGTCGGACTCGGAGAACGGGACCTTCTTGTTGTTGCCGTACACGCTCGAACTCGACGCGAAGACGAACTTCTCGATGTGGCGGGCGCGCGCGATCTCCAGCAGGACCACCGTTCCGTTGATGTTGACGTCGCTGTAGAGGGCGGGCTGCTCGATGGAGGGACGCACCCCGGCCCGCGCCGCCAGGTGCACGATCACGTCGACATCGCCCTTGATGGCCCGGTCCATGGCCGCCTGGTCGCGGATGTCCGCTTCGATGAGACGGAAGTTCGGATGCGAAAGGGCCCCGGCGATATTGCGCCGCTTGATCTGCGGATCGTAGAACGTGTCGAAGCTGTCGATGCCCACAACGGAATGACCGGCCTGGAGCAGACGCTCGGTCAGATGCGAGCCAATGAACCCTGCGGCGCCGGTAACCACTGTTTTCATATCCTTGCTCCCCTCTGTGAGTCGTCGATCGATGCAATCACTCCGCCGTCATCTCAGAGCGTCTGCGCGAGTTTCTTGATGTACTGAACCATGTCTTCGGCCATGTCCTGGCGTTTCAACGCGAATTCGATGTTGGTTCGGATGAAGCCGTCTTTGTTGCCAATGTCACAGCGTCGTCCATCCAGCTTCAATCCGTACATGGGACGCCGTCGGACCAGGGCCCGGAGCGCATCGGTCAATTGGATTTCGCCGCCTCGGTCGGGTCGGGTCGATCCGATGAGGTCGAAGATGTCCGCCGTCAGCAGGTAGCGTCCGGCGATGGCCAGGTTCGACGGCGCCTCGGCGGCGCTGGGTTTCTCGACGAAGTCGCGAATGCGATACACGCCCGGGCGGATCTCGTCGCCGTCGATGATGCCGTACAGGTGAACTTTCCTGGGCTCGACCTCCTCGACCAGGATGACCGGCGCCTGTAGCTCCTCGTACAGCTCGACGAGCTGGCCGGCCGCCGGTTTCGGCGCGTCGATCAGCGTGTCACCCAGCAGGACGACGAACGGCTCGTCGTGGACGTGGTGCCGGGCGCAGTAGACCGCGTCGCCCAGACCTCTCATTTCCTTCTGCCACACGAAGTGAATCTCCGCCAGTTCGGAAATCCGCCGCATCGCGTCGAGTTCGTCCGTTTTGCCCTTGGCCAGAAGCTGCGCTTCGAGCTGGAAGCTGCGGTCGAAGTGCTCCTCGATGGAGCGCTTGCCCTTGCCAATGATCATCAGCAGGTCCGCGATTCCCGCCGCAACCGCCTCCTCGACCACGTACTGGATCACCGGCGTGTCGACGATGGGCAGCATCTCCTTCGGCTGGCTCTTGGTCGCGGGCAGGAATCGCGTCCCGAATCCCGCCGCTGGAATAACGGCCTTGCGTATCATGCCCTCGCCCTCGCCTCCGGGTGGAAGATCTTCGGCTTGATCACGCTGATGTTCAGCTTGCCCAGTCGCTTGCGCAGCTCGGCGAACATCCGCTCATCCTTGTACGTCCCCACGATGGCGCCGCCGGAACCGGTGAATTTTGCGCTGGCGCCGGCGGATCGGGCCGCCTCCACCATCCGCATGTTGTCCTCGCTGATCTTGTAGATCTGCCGTCGGCGGTCGAAGTTGGCGTCGAGAAGCTCGCCGACCTGGTCGGTCTGGCCGTTGAGCAGACACTGGCGGACCTTGTCCGTCAGGTGGGCCCAGAACCGCATGGCATTGACGACCTTGCGTTCGCCCTGTTCGAAGCGAAGGCGGATGTTGTGGTGGAACTTCTCCGTCGGCTCACTCAGATCATCGCGGTAGGCGATGTAGAGCTTGGGCAGCAGGGCCGGATCGAGCGGCGTGTAGTTGCCGTAGCCCTGTCGCGTCATAATCTCCTCGGCGAAATCCATGTACACGAGTCCCTCGTAGACCTGGATGACGCGGTCCTGGAGGCCGGCGGGGATGTGCAGCTCGTTCTTCTCGGCCGCCAGCACGAGGTTGGCCTGGACGTACTTGGGGATGCTCACGCCGTAGAAGGCCATCAGGGCGCGGAGGCAGGCGGTGATGATCGCGCTGGAGCCGGCCAGCCCGACGCCGTGTGGGATGTCGGAGCAGTAGCGGATCGTGAAGTTCTTATCGTGCAGGGCGATCTGGTTGTCCTGGCAGTAATCGTAGAACGTCTTGATGGCGGCCTTCAGCAGGCGGATGCCGCCGTAGTAGCCGTGCAGGCGAACGTCGCGCACGATGTCCGCGATGTTGTTGAAGCAAGAATGGTCTTTCTGGCTGGGCAGGATTTCCAGCTCCGGCGTTTCGTACAGGACCACCTCGGCCCGGAAGTTGCTGAAGACGAACGAGATGGTCTTGCCAAAGTAGCCATCCGACGGGTTTCCGACCAGGCCCGCTCTCGGATAGGCTTGTGTACGGATGATCACAGCATTCACCTCGCCAAAGCTTCTCAATGTGCCACGCACATTACCTGCACCGGCGATCTGCGACTTCTCGGACGTTGACAGGGCATCGCATTCGGTTTCCGGTTCCGTCGCGCGTCCTCAGATAGACGGCTGGGCGCGGCGTCCCTCGACCGGCTCGATCATGTCGACATCGATCTCGACGCTCGCGGCCTGGCCCAGCATGTCGATCTGGAGCACCAGACGGGTGTTGCCGCGGTTCTGGACGACGATGCCTTCCAGTCCGAGCAGCGGGCCGGCGATGACGCGGCACCACTGACCCTTCTCGATGTACTTGTGAGGCACCAACGGCGCGCCGGCGCTGATCGCTTGCTCGATGCGGGCCAGTTCGTTGAGGAAGGTCTCCTGGTCCGCCACCTCCAGCAGGTTGGCCACGCGGTTGGTCTTGAGCAGCTCGATCCGGTCATTTTCATGGCCGCAGAAGAACAGATAGCCGGTGAATAGGGGCAGCATCGACTTGAACGTGCGATGGCTCCGCCGGCTGACCTTCAGCGTCATGGGCAGAAAGTAACTGATGTTCTTGGCCATCAGGTCGTGGGCCAGGACCTTCTCGTTTCGACTCTTGGTATGCGCGACCCACCAGAGGCCTTCGAAGGTCCGGATGGACTCCACCGGTGGCCAGAGGATGGGCGGATTCTCATTGATCTTGAGCAATTTCGCTCTCCGAAATCATCCGAAGCCGAACGCATTCCGCCGGACTGACCGTTCCGGGACGATTCGGCGAGTCTACCCTATCTAAACCAGCGTCCAGTTCTGGTCGATTCATAATATGGCGCCGAGTCTATAACGGTTCGCAGGGATTGTCAAAGAAATCGGCGACCGGCTCGAACGACTCGGCGGATTGACGGACCGCCGGACGCGATGTACGATCAAGCGGCGTGCTTACAGCCTGCTGCCGTAGCCTTAGGAGCGACGATGCGCAAAGCCGGGAAGGGCAAGTCCGATCGCCACGCCAGAAGCGACGTGGCGGTGCTGTTCACCTGCATCGGTCGCCGGGTGTCGCTGCTGAAGGCCTTTCGCCGGGCCGCCCGGCGATTGAAGTGCCGCATCCGCTTTTGCGGGACGGATGTCACGATGCTCAGCCCGGCGCTGCAATGTTGCGACGAGGCCTTTCTCGTCGAGCCTACCACGCATCCGCGATATGTCGGCCAGCTCCTGTCGATCGTGAGGAATCGCGGGGTCCGATTGGTCGTTCCGACCACGGACCTCGATCTACGAGTCCTCGCGGCGCACCGGTCCCGTTTCGAGCGGCTGGGCTGCCGCGTGCTGGTCAGCGAGCCGGACGTCATCGAGACCTGCCAGGACAAGAGGCTGACCAGCCGCTTCCTGAGGCGATGCGGCTTCGACGGCCCGAACACCTTAAGTCCGTGTGCCGCTCTGGAGGCCGACCGGAAAGGGCGGTTGGCATGGCCCTGCCTGCTCAAGCCCTGGGACGGCAGCGCCGCCAAGGGCAACACCATCGCGCGCAACCGCAAAGAGCTGCTCTTCTTCGCCGGGCGGGTCCCGAACGCGATCTGTCAGGAGCTGGTGCAAGGCGCCGAGTACACCTGTGACGTGTATGTCGATTTCGAACGGTGCGTGCGATGCGTGGTTCCGCGCCGGCGCATCGAGGTGCGCTCGGGCGAGGTCAGCAAAGCCCAGGTCGTCAAGGATGGCCGCATCATGGAATCGGCGGCTGAGGTGGTCCGCCGTCTCGGCGCCGGTCCCGGCGTCATCACGGTTCAGCTGTTTGTGACCGAGAGAAACGCCCTCAAGATCATCGAGGTCAATCCTCGTTTCGGCGGCGGCGCGCCGCTGGCAATCCGGGCAGGAGCGGATTTCCCCAAGTGGATTCTCCAGGAGCTGAGCGGACAGCGGCCTCGCATCGCCTTCGACGGGTTCGAGGATGGGCTGGTGATGCTGCGCTACGACGGCGAGGTCTGGCTCTCCAAGTCCGAAATGTGACGGCGGAGCGACTACAGCGTGACCGTCAGGTACTCCGTGTCGCCGCCGAAGGTGACAGCGCCGTCGTAGGCGGCGGGAATCACCAGGCAATCGCCGGCAACGAATTCCACCGGTTCGGCCTGCTGCGACTCGATCGTTCCGCCTCCTGAGAGCACGATCAGCGTTCGCATCCGGCCCCGCGCCAGCAGCAGTTCGGTCCCCTTGCTGCGATGGCCCTTGTCGACTTTGAAGTGCTCGCAGTCCACGAGGCGTCCGACCGTGGTGACCGGGAGCCGGTCGGCGGTGACGTCGAAATGAATGCTCTGAAGCGCCTCGTCGATGTGGAGCGGCCGGGGCCGGCCTGTGTGGTCGACCCGCCCCCAGTCGTAGATGCGATAGGTTGTATCCGAAGGGGTCTGTATCTCGGCGATGAGCAGCCCGCCTCCGATGGCATGGGCGGTTCCCGCCGGAAGGAAGTGGCACTGACCTCGCTCGACCGGGACCTTCGCGAGCAGCTTGGCGGTTGTGCCGTTCTCGATGGCCCGGGCGAACTGCTCCGGGGTGACCTTCTCTTTCAGGCCTTTGTAGATCACCGCGCCGGGCCGGGCGTCGATTACATACCAGCATTCGGTCTTGGGCTCGCCCCGGCCCATCCGCCGGCATGTCTCGGCGTCGGGGTGTACCTGCACGCTCAGGACGTCCTGTGCATCGAGCAGCTTGACCAGCAGGGGAAAAGGGCGGGGGAAATCGGATGTCCCGGTGATCTGCTGTGGGTACTCCTGCGTGACATCGGCGACGGTGCGGCCCTGGAGCGGCCCGTTGGCGATGACGGTCTTGTCGTGCGGCAGATCCGCCAGTTCCCAGCTCTCGCCGATCTTCGCATCGGCGGGCAAAGGCTTGCCAAAGGCGGTCTGGAGTGTTCGGCCACCCCATATCCGCTCCTTGAAGATCGGCACGCATTTCATCGGGTACGGTTCCATACAAGGCATTCTACCGGCACCGGCAGGGTGTGTCCACGCCGCGAACCAAGCGTCACTTCCCCGAATCGCGCGAAAAAATCGTGCAGAATACGTACATTCCACAATTGACGAAAGTGCGTCTTGCGGTAAGGTGGGTCACAACGTATTGCAGGGATGATTCCAGCAAGGCTGTGACGGAGCACGGCGTGCCTGCCTATTCCCCAATCACAGCGAGATGGCTTCGTATTCCGTGCCGGGAGCGTCCACGGCGGTATCTCTATGGATGAGCGTCGCACCCATGGATGGAGGGCGATGTGATGACAGGACGGTTGGTCTCAGGGAGGAGACTGGATGAAAAGGCCGGGTGCCATTTCTATGGGTTTGCTGGTGGTCTGTGCCGCAGCGTCCTCTGTGCGCGCGATCACGATCAACCCGACGTTTGAGGGTTTCGATGCCGCCCAGCAGGACGTGATCCAGGCGGCGATCAACCGATGGATCACCATGTTCGGCGGCCACGCCATCGATATTGTTTTTGCCACGAGCACGGACGTCTCTCTGGCGACCACGAGCGGCTGGAGCACCGATGAGCTGGGTCGCCCAGTGCGTGCGACGATCCACGTCAATACGGCCGGGTACCACTGGACGATGGGCGATCCTGCCGGCGGCCGGATTGATGCCATGCGGGGCATGATGCACGAGATTGCGCATGCCATCGGCTGGACCGTCGCCCTCGACCGCTACGCCGCCAACGTCGTCAGCGTAGGCGGGAATCGCTTCTACGACCTGGACCACGACGGGGCCTTCCGCGCCGACACGGACTTCGACCTGATCGACGTGAGCTGGCAGGGGACCCATGCTCCCGACGGTTCGCGCGATCTGATGCAAGCCTACGCACCGAGAGGGGTGCGTCTTTATCCGACGTACCAACACGCCGGGGTGCTCACAGACGCCTTCAACTACAGCGTTATGCTCGACGGTCTTGGCGGCGCCGCCGGATATGGCGACTTGGCCCTGGGACGCACGGACGACGGGTCTTCCGGCCTCCTGGACCTCCCGTTTCAGATCAACCTCTTCGGCACGAAATACGATTCGTTCTTCGTCAACAACAACGGCAATGTCTCCTTCGAGACGGCCGTATCGGAATCCACGCCTCAGGCTTTCCCGGTCGCCGATCGGCCGATGATCGCGCCCTACTGGGCCGACGTCGATACGCGAAGCGAGGACGGCGGCGCCGTCTACGTTGCGTCGCCCGGCTCGGATGCGGTTGTTGTGACCTGGGACGGCGTTGGCTGCTTCGACCAGCACACGGACCTGACCAACGATTTTCAGATGGTGCTCCGCAACCGCGACGACGTCGCGCCGGGAGACTTCGATATCGAGTTTCGCTACGGACAGCTCCAGTGGACGACCGGCGACGCCAGCGGAGGTGTCGGGGGTCTCGGCGGCACGGCCGCCCAGGCCGGTTATGACGCCGGCGATGGGAAACACTACCTCATCCTGCCCGGCTCCGGCACCGCGGCGGTTTTGGACCTGGCGAATCTGACCAATACGCCGTCCAATGTGTCGATCAACGGGCTGTGGGTGTTTCCGGTCCGCAACGGTTATCTGCCGGGCACGGTTGCAGACAATCCGCTGGCGCCGGTGATGGTCAATGACGGCTGGCGATTCGACTTCCACATCGGCAACGCCGGCGATGCGGTCTTTGTCAGCTCACCACTGGGCATCGGCTATGACTACTTCGTGGACTTCGGCGCCAGCATTTCCTCGATCCAACTGCCGACGTTTGCCGACGGTCTCTACGACCTCTGGCTGTGGAACGACACCTTTGGCTCGTGGGAGGACGCCGGTTTCGATCTGATGGGCGGCGACCTCTACAGTTTCGGCGGCGAGGGAGTGAACGCGTTCCGTCTCCTGGCCACTGAAGCGGGTCTGCGCTGGGGTTCTGCCGAGGTGAGCGACTTCGTCACGGGCCTGTGGTTCACCTCAACGGGACTGGTTTCCATGCGGCAGGTGCCGATCGCACCGGGCGCCGGCGCTCTTGCGGTCGTGCCCTTGCCCGGAGGGCTTGGGTTGTCTGCGACTGGCCTGCTGGGTCTGATCGTCGCGCGGAGACGCCGCATCCTGTAGCGATTCTGACGCTATTGCAGGTAGTCGAGAATCCCTGTGGCAATCGCGGCGGCCAGTTTGTCCTGGAAGGCGCTGTCTTGCAGCCGCAGGGCGTCCTGACGGTTGGAGAGATACCCCATCTCGACGAGCACCGCCGGCCCCCGACTCGTTCTCAGGACGCGGTAATCCTCGCGGCGGACGCCCCGGTTCTCCAGGCCCGTGGTGGCCATCGCGCGCGATATATCTCGGGCAGCACGCTGGGAATCGGCAGATGCGGCGTTGGCGATGTACACGGTGAAGCCCTGCGCCGAGGGGCTGGGAGCCGAGTCGGCGTGGATGCTCACGAACAGATCGGCGTTGCGCCGGTTGGCCATCTCCGCCCTGGCTTCCAGTTCGATGTACTCGTTGCGCTGTCGCGTCATAGTGACCGCCAGGCCCCTGCGCTCCAGGATGGCGGCGACCTTCTCGGCAACGTCGTAGTTGACCGTCTTCTCGTGGACTCCCGTGACAGAGGTTGTTCCTGGGTCGTGGCCGCCGTGGCCGGGATCGATCACGATGTTCCCCCGCAGGACGCGGGGCTGCGGGCGCGAAGGCGTCATCGGCGCGCCGAGGTGCGGCCGGATCTGCGAGACCAGCGATTCGGCGACGTAGACCGTCTGCCCCACCTTGCGGACGATTCCGACGGAGCCGATAGGTTTACCGTTGATGAAGAACCGCCCGTCGCTGTGCGTGAAGATCAGGACGGTATTGCCGCCACCACGCAAGACAACGAAGGAGTCATCGCGATCCTCGACATTCAGGCCCAGTTGCCGGGCCAGTTCCTCAACGCTGATGGTGTGATCTCTGGTGACCACGGCGGGCGCGGTGGTCTGCGGGCCCTGGCAGCCGGCGGCCACCAGGGCCAGAAGGGCTGCAACGATCTTGATCTTCGTCCTTGTTCTCATGTAACCTCTGTTATCGGAGAGGGGCGGTCCATGCGTACACATTTTTTCAATTCTACCCGGCCGCGACGGTCTTGGGAAGCGCGCAGTGGAACACTTGAAACCGAGGCGGCACTCTTCGGCGCGGTCTGCGGACCTTTCCGGACGGGGGGAAACACCACGGTGCGACCAGGGGGTGCGTCGAGTGATCCGAGCGGCGTCACCTGATTGCGGCGACCCGCCAGTTCGCGGCCATACGGGCGAAATCGATCAGGTTCACGGCGCCATCGCGGTTTGTATCGGCGCGTTCCCAGTAGTCGTTCTGCCTGGCAGCGTCCTGACGAAGCCAGCAGTG
>CAZNSM010000047.1:0-30239 GCA_964575615.1 uncultured Pirellulales bacterium
CCTCGGCCGCTGCGCGCGACCATAGCGCCCGCGACCGATCGCGCGCCTTCGGCCCGACCCTGCAGAGCGCCTGACGCCAGAAGCGACGCTCGATTGTGGAAACTACGTATGCCTTCCGAGGGATCGCGCACGCGACATGCCGCGCATCGGCGACTCAGTCGATGAAGAGGGGCCGCAGGTGACGGTCGTAGAGGTTCGTGGTGACCTGCTCGGCGATGGTCCGTTCGTGCCGCTCCAGCGCTTCGAGAAATCGCACGCCCATCTCGGCGGCGATCTTATAGCCGACGTGGAGCAGTTGCCGAAAGTGCGGATTGTAGTATGCACAGAAGGGGTCGTGCCGCAGAGCCTGGGCGAACAGCGAGCCGTCCCAGTTGGCGACGATCCGCGTATCCGGCAGCCGGCTCTTGTCGATGTCGATGACGGTCGCGTAAGGGCCGCACAGCTCGTCCATGCGCGCCAGCGCCTGGTTGTAGACCTCGTTGGCGATGGCCAGCCCATCGTCGCCGGCCAGCGCCAGCCCGATCAGCTCCTCCAGCCACGTCGTGCCGGCGGTCTTGACGTGCAGGCCCGCGTCGAGCCGCTTCAGCGCGTTCTGAATCGGTTCGTAGATCGAGAACTTGTCGCTGCCCGAATGGACGCTGAGCTTGAGATCCTCGGGTAGGCCGAATTGCCGGACGGCGTACGCGATCACCGCCAGATCCTGCTCGAACTCGGTTGCGAAAGCCTCGAGGTCGCCCACGTAGTCGACTCCTTTGTTGAATCGCCCGCTGAACTTCGGCGCCACCGTCTGGGCGGAAATCCCCTCGTCGGCAACGGCCGCCAGGATCATGAGCAGCTCGACCGGCGTCTGCGGCGCATCCGTCTCGTCCATCGACACTTCTGTGATGAAGCGGCCGGCGCCCTTGCGCGACTGGATGTGCCGATAGATCCGTCCGGCTTCCCTGACGGCGGCCAGATACTTCGACGCAATTGCCCTCAGACCGGCTGCTTCAACGTTGAACGTCTCTGCAATCCCGTCGATCTCCAACGTTCCGACCAGCGCTGCGTGTCGGGAAAGGAACGCGTCGACTTCCGCCTGGGCCGCCGGTTGTCCGATCCAATCGGCGACGTCGAGGGTGAAGAAGTCGCTGGCTTCGAGGAAGTGGTCCACGTTGCGCAGGCCGATGTGGTCGGCGTCGACGAAGTAGGGCCCGGCCCAGCCGCACGCCGCAACCGCCGCATCGGCCTCGCGACGCACGTCGGCCGGCTCGGTCCCGATGATGCTGTGTTCGCGGTGCGACTTGTTCCAGACCGGCGTCACGTCCACCCCGGCCTCCTTCGCCTTCTGCAGCGCCGCCAGTTGGGCCCGCCCCTGATGACCGAACCGATCCCCGATCCCGAACGAGTACTTTCCCAGCATCATACACTACCTCATAGAAGCCGTCGGTTTCCGTCATACCGGACGCAGTGGCCAACGCCAGACGTCCGCAACACCGTCACGCCAAGCCCTCGGCAGGGCACATCATCTAATCCCGACCCGCGCGAAGGCAATAAAAAACCCCGCAGCGCATCCGTTCGCCACGGGGCAATGAAAAACGATGGAGACATCGTGCTCGTTCGTTGTCTGAGAGACTGGTGAACCGACTCTACTGCTTCTTCTCCATGGTCATCGGGGGCGCCTCCGGCGATTCGACGACGACTCCCAGCCGGCCCAGCGCGCCGGCAACGTCCGGCTGGCGGGGATTCAACTCGAAACTCCGGCTCAGATACTGCCGGGCCTTCGCCGTGTCGTTCTTGCCCAGATAGTAGAAGCCCACCTGTTTGTTGACGTCATAGGAGTCCGGTCCGACCACCAGCGCCTGCCGGAAGCAGCGCAACGCATGCTCGTCGAGACCGACCCTCTCAAATTCCCACGCCAGCCGCAACAACTCCTGATCGTTCGTCGAAACCTGCTGGATATAGGCCGACGCATACTGCTCACCTTTGGCCTTCTGCCCCTGGTCGATGAACAGCTTCACCACCCCCGCCTGAGCCGCCCGCAGCGCCGGGTCGAACCCCAACGCCATGTTGTAGTGATATTCCGCCTTCGTCCACTGCCCGCTCTGCGCATACACCCGTCCCAGTTCGTAATGCGCCTGGGGATTCTCAAACTTCTTCGCGATCTCTGCGAGCAACTCCCTCTCACCGCGTCCGGACGGAATCACACCGGTGGAATCAACGGAACTCTGCCTGCTGGTGGGCTGGCAACCCGCAACGAGGATCAGGACCGAACAGACAAGCAAGAACACAAGCGAGCCTCTGGCCGCTGGCGTTCTCATGCTTCTGCGTTCCCTCGTCATCCAGCGTCTCCCTATCCTAACGGAGCCCATCAAGCGGTAAATACCTCATCCTTCAACCGACGCACCGCATTTTGCCAACGGCGTTGACAGATTGCAAGCGAAAAAACAATACGCTTCCAATAAAGTCGCAGTTTTTTTCGCGACAGCGTGACATTCGCGTGTACCGATGACGCGCCGCACATCGCTGTAATAAAATGGGCGCGCGAATCGACTTAGCTATAGTGGCAAGATAGGCAGGTTCGGTATCTTGCCGGCCGCGAAACACCCGGGTGAGTGCGCACGAGCCGAAAGCAAGAGGTCGCTGTTTGCAAGTGCATGATTGGAAGAGAATTACTGAAGAGCATGCGCCGGCGGTTTGGCAGACCGCGTATCGTCTGCTGCACAATCAAGCGGACGCGGCGGATTGCCTGCAAGAAACGTTCCTGGCCGCCTTCGAATTGGCGCAGCGTCAGCGCGTGCGCAACATTCGCGGCCTGCTGCTGCGTCTGGCGACGACGCGAGCGATCGACCGCCTGCGACAGCGCACGCGGCGAGCGCGCCAGGAAGCAGAGGGCGAAGACTGGCAGCAGCTCGCCAGCGCCGAACCGGGGCCCGACACCGAAGCGCAATCGTGCGAACTGGCCGCTCGCTTGCGCGCCGCGATCGGCCAACTGCCGGCGCAGGAGGCGAAAGTGTTCTGCCTGCGGCACTTTAACGAGCTGAGTTACCGCCAGATTGCCAGAGAGCTTCAGATCACTACCGGCGCCGCGGGGGTGCTGCTGCACCGCGCCAAGACGAAACTGCGCGAATTGCTGGCGCCGGTCGAGGAAGAAACGAGGTTGCCTTATGGAACATGAAGACGACATCCTGCAACGAGCGGTCGAGCAGTGCCGCAACGAACCGATCCCTCCGCGTCCGCCGCAAGCGGTGGTCGATGCAACAGTTGCAAAGCTGGCGGAAGCCGCCGCACGGACGCCGGACTCGCCGCGCCAGCGGAACCCACACATCGTTCGGCTCACGACGAGATTTGCCGCCGCGGCCGCCGTGCTGATCTTCGCCGGCTACGCCGTGGGCAGACTCTCGGCCCCTCGACCTCCCGATGTCAACCAGTTGCAGAAGGCCCTCGTCGCCTCCATCGAGCCGACCGTACGCCGGAAAGTGATCGAAGATCTCAACCGGCAGTGGCATGCGACGCTCGAAACGACGTATGTCGCGCTGCGAGAGGACGTTACTGTGCAGTACCGGCGCGATCTGGCGCAAGTCGCCGTGCAGACGCTGGCGGCCTCCAATGCAAACACCAATCACCTGCTCGAACATCTGATCCAGTCGATCAAGCTCGCTGAAATGCAGAACCGTCAATGGTTTGCAGCCGGGCTGGAAGAGATTGACGCGGCGCGCCGCCAGGACAACACGCAGTTCGCCGAGGCGCTCGTCAGCTTCGCCAGCGCCCTGGGCGGTGAATTCGAACGAACCAAACGAGACATGGTCAACCTGGTGGCCGGCACTCGCGCGGGTTCTCCTCTGCCCGATCAACCCGATTCAGCCACCAAGGACTAAAGGAGCAACAAAATGAATCCGCTTTGCAGAACGTTCCGCCTCGTTACCACCCTGATTCTCGTTCTGATCTCTCTCAGCAGCGCCCAAGTGGCCTCCAGCAACGTGCAGGAGAGCGCCCCGGCGAGCGTCGGCCTGACGGCCCCGGCGGGGGTCGCCACAGACCGATTGCGCAACGTCCTGGAGATGAAGGCCTTCGCCTCGACGAACCGCTCCCAGGCGGTGTTCATCGTGCCGGCTCAGCCGATGACCACCGAAGAACTCACGAGCATCACGGAGGACGTCAACGTGATGCGGCGCATCTTCGAGAACAAGCTCCGGCAGGCCAACCTCCTGGCCCCGCCGGGCCCGTTCTCCCTGTTTGTGGGCGATGCTCCCCCGTACTTCGGCAGAAACGACGGAGACGCAGGGCGAAGCATGTATCTTCAGGGCTACGGCGTCCTGTTCATCATCGACGTCGACTATCCGCTCGCGCCGGGACCGCAGGCCGAACCCAACGAAACACCGCCGCCACAGGTCGACGGAGATCCGGTCTGGGCCAAGACGCGTGAGGAGATTTATCAGCCGCGGGTGGCGCGCAAGAAAGACCCGTACGATTCAAGACCCAAGTACAGCGCCGAACAGGTCGAGAGCCTCAAGACGACGCTCATCCAGATGCTCGTCCACGCCGCCAATATCCGCTGCCTGGCGCCGGAAGAGTCGGTCATCATAAGGCTGACAGGGAGCCCTGAATCCGACGTCTTCGCCGGCGAAACGATCGCGATCCCGGGAACAGGCCAGATCGTGGTCAAGAGCAGCAACAACGACGTGCGCATCGTGGAAGCGCCTTTGGCCGAGACGGCACAGACCGTGCTGACGATCCGCGCCAAAGGGGCCGACATCAAGGCTCGGGCGGAAGGAAAACTGACCGACGAGCAGTTCCGCCAGCGCGTCCAGATTCTCTCACAGCCGGTGCTCAGTGGGGCGGCCATGGACGTCCTGCCCGCTTCGCCGGGCGCGTCGAATGTGACACAGCGGCGCATCAGCCGCTGATCCACAGCAGACCTCTGCGACGCCCTCGGCCCGCCAGCGCCGGGGGCGTCCTTCTTTCCTACACGTCGAGGTTCTGCACCTCTAACGCGTGGTCCTGGATGAACTTGCGTCGTTTGTCGACGTCGTCGCCCATGAGGATGCTGAAGAGCCGGTCGGCCTCCCCGGCGTCGTCGAGCCGCACGCTCAGCAGCGTCCGCGTCGCCGGATTCATCGTCGTTTCCCAGAGTTGATCGGCGTTCATCTCGCCCAGGCCTTTGAACCTCTTGATCTCGATGCCCTTGCCGCCGATCTGGCGGATCGCCGGACAGATCCCGGCCAGCGAAGCCACGTCGTAGCTGTCGTCGCCATGGGTGAGCTGGAATTTCGTCGGCAGCGATTCGCCCGACTCGGTCTTCTCTTCGGTCAACAGGAAGTCGTTGAGGTCGAGATGGAAGTCGCTACGGAGCTTCTCGCCGATCTGGTTGATTCGGGCAACCTCATGCAGTTCCTCGGCCATCACGCGCGGCTCTTCTCCATTCTCACCGTTGGCCACCGTGTGATGCTTGCCGTTTCCGAGCTCATCGAGGCGTTTCTCGTAGTCGGCCGCCTCGTAGAACGCTTCCTCTCGCCCCTCGTAGCGGATCACGAATCGCGGCAGCTTCTCGCCGTTGTAGTGCGCCTGGTGGAACTTCGTGAAGCTGATCCCGCGGCGCTCCAGAACGCTGACGATGCGCTCGGCGTCGGCGAGTATCTTAACCAGCTCACCGAGCTCCTTGTCCGTCAGCGTGCGAAGCGTGAACGTCGGCGCCTTCTTCGGCGCTCGGTCGCCCGCGTCCCCGACGGACAGCCCTTCGCGGACCGCCAGCGACGTGCCCTCCAGCCCCCGGTCGATCATGCGCCGGCGCATCTCGTTTTCGGTCAGGACATACTCGGACTTCTTCTTGCCCTTCGAGCGAACCTCGTAGAGCGGCGGCTGCGCGATGTACACCATGCGCCGATCGAACAGCACCGGCATCTGGCGGAACAGGAACGTCAGCAGCAGCGTGCGAATGTGGGCGCCGTCGACGTCGGCATCGGTCATCAGGATGATCTTGCCGTAGCGGCACTTCTCGACGTCGAATTCGTCCGTGCCGATCCCGGTGCCGAACGCGCTGATCATCGTCCGGATCTCCTCGTGACCCAGCATCTTCTCCAGACGGGCCTTCTCCACGTTGAGGATCTTGCCGCGCAGCGGCAGAATGGCCTGGATCGTCCGGTCGCGGCCGCCTTTGGCCGAGCCACCGGCCGAATCGCCCTCGACGATGAAGATCTCCGTTGTGGCCCTCTCCTTGCTGGCGCAGTCCCAGAGCTTGCCGGGCAGGTTCGCGTTGCCCAGCGCGCCTTTGCGCCGGGTCAGCTCGCGCGCCTTGCGGGCCGCTTCGCGTGCGGCGGCCGCCTGGATGGCCTTGTTCAGAATGCGCTTTGACTCCGGCGGATGCTCTTCGAGGTAGTGGCCCAACTGCTCGTTGACCACCATCTCCACGAAGCTGCCGACCTCCGGATTGGTCAGGCGCACCTTCGTCTGCGCCTCGAAGTGCGGGTCGGCCAGCTTGACCGCAACCACCGCGGTCAGGCCCTCGCGAAGGTCTTCGCCGGTGGTCCCCTGGCCCTCTTTCAGAAGATTGTTGTTTCTCGCGTAGGCGTTCATCGTCCGCGTCAGCGCCGTGCGGAAGCCCGACAGATGCGTGCCCCCGTCGATGTTGCGGATGTTGTTCGCGAAGACGAGCACGTTCTCGTTGTACCCGTCGTTGTACTGCATCGCCACCTCGCAGCTCAGCCGCGCCTCGGGATCCTCCTTGCTCATGTAGATGACGTCGTTGTGCAGGATGTTCTTGCCTTCGTTGAGATGCTTGACGAAGGCCTTGATCCCTTCAGGAAAGTGGAAATCCTCCTTCTTTTTGGCGCGATCGTCGCGGAAGGTGATCTTGATGTTCGCGTTCAGGTACGCCATCTCACGAATCCGCTTGAGCAGCGTATCGTAGTTGAATTCGACGTCGCCGAAGATCTCCTCGTCGGCCTTGAAGGTGATCTTGGTTCCACGTTTCGTGGTCGGCCCGATCGGCTTGACCGGGCCGCGTCGCTTGCCCCGCTCGCACTCGAAGTGGTAGTGCTGGCCGTCGCGGTAGACGTCCGCTTCGAGCCATTCGCTCAAGGCGTTGACGACGCTGACGCCCACGCCGTGGAGCCCGCCGGCGACCTTGTAACTGTCGCTGTCAAACTTGCCGCCGGCGTGCAGCGTGGTCAGCACGACCTCCAGGGCGCTGACGTTCGCCTCTTTGTGCGTCTCGACGGGAATGCCGCGCCCGTTGTCTTCGACCGAGCAGGTGCCGTCCGCCTGGATGCGAACGATGATCTCGTCGCACGCGCCGGCGAGGGCCTCGTCGATCGAGTTGTCGAGCACCTCATAGACCAGGTGGTGCAAACCTCCGATGCCGCGGTCGCCGATATACATGTCGGGCCGCTTCCGCACGGCCTCCAGGCCGCCCAGGATCTTGATGTTGCTGGCATCGTACTTATGTGCATCCATATTCGTCCTCGAATGCAAAATCCTTGTGTTTCGCCGCTTGGCTCGTGAAACGAGGCAAGACCCGTTGCCCGGTGGAGTTCGGGTTCGTCCCCCCGGCCGGCAGGTCTTATCGGTGGCGCTGCGCCATGGCGACGACGATCCGCCGCACCGCCGCACCTGGACACAGACGCTGGAGCTCCGTCAGGAGCTCCGCTTTGCACAATTGCAGCTCGTACATATAGCTGGCCGCATCGACCACGATTCTCACGGAACCGCCAACGACGCTCTCGATGCGACAGTGCCGGCGCATCGGCGCCGGCAGCACCGTATCCCACGCCTCGGTCAGGGAACCGCAGCGAGCATGCAGCGGAGCGAGGCGTTCCACGAAATCGCCGACGGCGTCCCCCAACCTGCATGGCTCAAGCGCTCGCGAATTCGGGTTCACGCGACCCTCCTGGTCTTGGACCGTCTGGCTAACCAAGGTTGATGGGCATCAGAACGTACAGGAAATCGGCGCCGCTCCTGACAAGCCCCGGCCGGTCGGCCTGGCCCAACTCCAGTTCGAACTCCGGCTCGCGAATGACCTTGAGCACGTCCATGAGGAAGACCGGATTGAAGCCGATGTCGATGGCCTCACCGCTATACTCCACCGGCATGCTGACCTCGGCCGCACCCGCCTCGGGCGAGCTGCCGGAGAACACCACGGTGTTCGGTTTGACCGAGACCTTGATCCCCTTGGACTCCTCGCTGGTCAGCAGCGACGCACGGCGCACAGCGCTCAGCGCGATCTCCGTGGAGAGCTTGAGCTTCTTGTCGTAGTCCGTCGGAATAATGTCTTCGTATTTCGGGAAGTTGCCTTCCACCAGATTCGAGCTGATCACCACGTTCGCGCAGCGGATGAGGATCTGGTTATCGACGAGCTTGACCGAAACGCTCTCTTTTTCGCGGGGCGGGAGCTTTTCGAGCAGGCCCATCGTCTTGGCCGGAACGATGATCTTCTGCCCGGCTTTTTCGTCCTTCGGCGCTTTCTCCAGCGAAACGCGGCAGCGTGCCAAGCGACGTCCATCGGTGGCCACCAACAGCAGCTTCTTGCCCTTGACCTCCCAGAGAACACCGTTGATCGCGTAACGGCTGCTCTCCTTGGCGGTCGCGAACAGACACTGCTGGATCCCCGACTGCAATTGCTCCAGCGTGATCGTGATGTCGACGTCCCCATCATCGAGCGAAGGGACCTTCGGGTATTGCTTCGGGTCCTGGCCATAGATCGTAAAGCGGCTGTCGGCGCCGCGAATCTCGCAAGTGCTCTCCGCCGCGTCCAGCACCAGGACGTCCTCGGCGCTGGCCCGCACGATGTCGGCCAGGTGATTGGCCTCGACGACCACTTCTCCTTCCCGGGCGATCTCCACCTCGGAGACCAGATAATTCAGACCCATTTCGAGGTTCGTAGCGCAGATTCGGACCTGCTTGCCGCTGGCGGCGATGCGGACACACTTCAAGACAGGTTTCGGCGTCCGGCTCGGGACGACGGAAATCACCAGTCCGAGGGCTTCGGCCAACGCGGAACGGTTGAATGTGACTCTCATGGCAGACCTCTACGCTAAGGGTTCCTCAGGCTGCAAAGATGCAGCGGGGTATCACTAAAACAGCCCCAGAGTTTAATCTCTCCGCGCCGCGCAGACAATCTTTTTCCGTGAAAAGCTCGACACCGAGCGGTTTTGCAGAACCCCACAACTTCCACGCCACTACAGAGACCGCCGCACGGTGGCACCGTTACGAGCGGTTGTGCCAGAAAACCGGCATGTGGACAGACACCTCAAATAAGAAGGATAAGAAGCAAATAGGGTAGTAGTATTAGTCATATAGGCTGCCACATTGTTAGTACTGGCACGGGCAATTTTATAAGCCCTTATGACTTCAGCACATGGGGACAGAATGCTCCTTATGCTGACGGTGGAAAAACTGTTACGTTGAGAGTGGGTGGACTTGACAATAGAGCGGCTTTTGAGTAATCAACAGCCTTGCGTGTCTGTTTCTAACAGGAAGAATCATAAGAACTAACAGTCGACGCATGGTCTCTGTAGAGCCTGGAAAAGTGCCTCCCGACGGGGGGGTTGGCGCTGGAGGACTGTGCGATTTGGGCGGCGTCCTGCGTCCGCGCTGATAGTCTGCAAAGCCGCGGGATCGAACGACGTCAGGGCCACACGAACATACGGATGGACAACGATGCAGGTGAATGACAGCGTGCAGTCGAACAGGCGGACCGGCAAGGGGGGCATCTTCGTAGGGATCGACATCGGCAGCAGTGCCTTGCACTACCTTGTGCTGGACACGGACAGGTCCGTCGTGCATTCGCCGGCGCCCATCATGCACTTCGCCAATCCCCTCGGCGCCCTGGCCGAGGCCTGGGCGGACGTGTTGGCTCGGTTTGATCGCAAGAGCATCCGCAGCACGGCCCTGACGGGAAGCGCCGCCCAGAGCTTTCCGAGCGTGATGACCGGGGCGCTCTATGTCTACGACAGCGTTGCGATCCCGAAGGGGGCCGAGGTGCTCGCGCCACAGGCCCGCCACGTCTTCCACATCGGGGCCAAGGACGCCTACTTCTTCACGGTCGCGACCACCGGCGGCCGGCAGGTCATCCGCGAGTGGCGCACGGGGACCAAGTGCGGCGGCGGCTCCGGGATGCTCATCGAGAAGCAATGCCGGCGCTTGTTCCAGGGCGATGTGCCAAGCCCCGAGCTGGAGGACGGCGGGCCAACCGACGACGAGTTGCGTCGAGCGGCGACTGCCGCACGCAATCGGCGCAAGCTCCAGCAGCGCGTGGAAGAGATGTTCCGGCGCGCCGAGCAGGAAGCGGCCAGGAGCACGGAGCCGAGCGAGTTTCTCGCCCGCTGCGGCGTGGTCGTCCAGTCCGACCTGATCCACAAACAGAACGAGGGGGCCACGCGCGTCGACAATCTCGCGGGCCTGTTCCGCACCGTGGCCCGAAACTACGTGATCGACGTGCTCGGTTCCAGTGAGTTCGCCGGCGCTGCCGGCGATGGTCAGGCCATCTCCACGGGCGGGGTCTTCTCCAACGACCTGATCCGCGCGAATCTGGCCGAACTGCTGGGGATACCGATCGTCCGGCCGGAGCACCACCACAATATCGCCGCGGCCGGCGCCGCGCTCAAAGCCCTTGAAGAAGGCAATGCCTTCGTTCTGGACCTCGATCAACTCGCCAGGGTCGCCGAGCACAGTCGCCAGAAAAGAGCGTTTGCGCCGCCGCTCAGCGCCAGCCTGGCCCGCGTGCGCGAGCGAAGCGAAACCCTCGCAGCCGAGATCGCGCCCGGCACGGAGGTGGTCCTCGGCATCGACGGGGGCAGCACCACGACCAAAGGCGCGATCGTCGAAATCAAGACCGGCAAGCTCCTCGACAAGCTGTACATCAAGACGCACGGCAACCCCGAGGAGTCGCTCAAGCGCGTGCTGCGCTACCTGTCGCGGCACAAAGACAATGTCATCATCAAGGGCGTCGGCGCCACCGGATCGGCTCGCAAGCTCTACGAAAAGATTCTGCTGAGCAAGAAGAGGGCCCAGCAGCTCGCCGAGCACGGCGTGACGCTGGCCGATCGCATCACCGATGAGATCACCTGTCACGCGCTGGGCGTCAAGCACTGCAACCCCGAGATCGACACGATCTTCGAGGTGGGCGGCCAGGACATGAAGTTCACGTGTTTCTCGGCGGACGGAACGGTCAAAGAGGCAAAGATGAACTACAGTTGCCAGGCCGGCTCGGGCCAGACGCTCGAGAACATGGCCGACGTGATCAACCTGAACGTCGAGAGCACCCTGCAGGAGGCCGCGTTGCAGGCCAAGCGCGTCCCGATCATCGACTCGACCTGCGGCGTGTTCATGGAAATGGACGAGAACCGCCTGATTGCCGAGGGCTTCGGACGCGACGAGATCGCCGCGGCGATCCTGCGCGGCACGGCCGGCAGCTATTACTACAAGTTCGTCGGCGGCGCTCAGCACGTCGGCCGCAAGTGCTCGGCGCAGGGCGGTCCGGCCCTGGGCAAGGCCTTCCTCGCCGCACTGGCCCAGGTCACCGACGGCGTCGTCGAAGCCTACCCGCACCGCGAGATGTTCGGCGCCTGGGGCCAGGCCCTCGACATCATCAGGCACATCCGCCAACTCGAAGAGCAAGGGCAGGCGCATGGGACGGCGTTCCGTGGCTGGGAAATCGTCGATATGCCGTTCGAGAAACGCAGAGTCGCCTGCCGCGACCTCTTCGGCGAGCGATCGTGCGGCATTCGCGACTGCCAGCTCGAAGTCTTCCACATCGAGGACGACGAGATCATCACCGGCGGCTTCTGTCCCCTCGGCAATTCGGAAGCCGTCAAGAAGCCCAAGACCAACTATGTCGACCGCTACCATCGGATCTACGAGAAGCATTTCAAGAAGTACGGCTGCATCCAGACGGAACTGCGCTCCGCCGAGCCGACGGGACCGACCGTCGGCATCAAGCGCAGCATGGCAACCGTCGGCGAAAAGGGCATCTGGAGCGCCGCGCTGTTCCGCAAGCTCGGCTTCTACCCCGTGGTGTCCCCGCGCAGCAACAGCGAGATTGCCAAGATCGGCGTCGATAACTCGCGCACCGAGTTCTGCATCGCGCGCAAGCTGGCGACCGGCCACGCCGCCGTGCTCAACGACGACCCGGCCATCCGGTATCTGTTCAACCCCAGCTTCATCGAGCAGCGCAGACCCGAGCGGCCCGACCTGAAGTACTGCATCTACACCGAGTCCGAAGGTTACGTCCTCAACGATGTGCTCAGCCTCGATAAGATGCGCCAGATCAACCCGATCCTGCACTTCGGCGACTTGGCCCTGCTGGTCACCGAGATTCGAAAGGAGTTCGCCCGCGTCGGCTTCTCGTTCACCGACCGCCAGATCAAGAACGCCATCGCCTGCGCCGAGAGCGCCGAGAATCAGTTCAAGAGCGACCTGTACGCCGAAGGCGACCGCTTCCTCCAGCGCGTCGAGCGCGAGGGCGTCAAGGCCTACGTCGGCATCGGACGCGACTACGTCCTGCTCGACCCCGAGGCCAGTTCCAATTCTGGCGCGATGTTCTCGCAGGTGCGCGGGCTGGACTACATCCCGCAGCAGTTCCTCGAACACAAGTTCCTGGACCTGTCGATCAAGGAGTTCGTCGACAACGAATTCTGGGTGCAGAGCGTCAAGATTCTCAAGGCCAATCTGTTCGTCGCCAACCATCCGAACCTGTTCCCCATCCGCATGATCAACTTCGCCTGCGGGCCCGACAGTCTGAAGATCTACCAGGAGGAGAACATTCAGCAGGCCGCCGCCAAGCCCCTGCTCGTGCTGGTCACCGACGCCCAGACCAACAACGCGCCGTTCGTCACGCGGACCGAGGCCCACGAGCGCGTAGTCAACGAAAGCCGTCCGGTGCCCGTGGACGTGACGAAGCTGCGGGGGTACTCGGCGAACAGCTACACCAAGCGGACCTGGCTGATTCCCTACATGGGTGACGCGAGCTACATGGGCGCCGCCGGCCTGAACCACTTCGGGATCAGCAGCCAGGTGCTGCCCACCGACACGCCCCGCGGCTACGAAGTCGCGCGCAAGCACATCTCTACGGAGGTCTGCTATCCGCTCAAGGGTGTCGTCGGTGACGCGATCGGCTTCCTCCAGGAGCAGATCGAGAAGACCAGCCGGCAGCAGGTCGAGGACAACTATCTCGTCATGCTGCCGACGACGAGCGGCCCGTGCCGGTTCGGCAAATACACCGAGCTGCTCCAGGAGTTCATGCGGCTGGAAGGCCTGGAGAAGATCCCCGTCGTCGGCCCGTCGTCCGAGACCGACTACATCGACATCCCGCTGCCCGAGGACCTGCGCCCGTCCGACCGGATGAAGATGCAACAGATACTGTTCAAGGGGATCAACGCGTCCGATCTACTGGAGGACATTCTGCGTCGCTTCCGCCCGTACGTCGCGGACAAGGCCGAGGCCGACGCCCTGAAGAAGGAGCGGCTCGAAGCGGTCAGCGCGATCGTCGCCGCCGGCGCCGACACCGACAAGATGGTGCGATGGGGGCACGACACGGTCGCGATGTTCCAGGCGCTGCCGCTCGCGCATCACGAGCGGTTCCCGCTGATTCTCTACATCGGCGAAATCTACATGCGCCAGCACGACCCGTATACGAACCAGGTCATTCGCCAGCTTGAAGACCGCCAGTTGGAGGTGGTTCGCGATCCGATCACCGACTGGCTGCTGTACGTCAACCGGATGAACGTGCGCAACAACAAGCGCGACGTGCGTCTGGGCCTGCGGTCGTGGAACCTCGGCCGCGCCTGGCGTTCCGGCGGGCAACTGGGCAAGTCGCTGCTGAAGTCGCGGTACATGAACCACGTCGCCGAGAAGCTGGCCGCACCGTTCCACGAGGTGCTCGCCGGGCGGCACGTGCTCCCCCATCCCATGGAGATCATCGAGAAGCTCGAACGCGAGCACGAAGGCCACGGCAACATCGAAGGCGAATCGCCCCTGAGCACAGGCATCGCGTACTACTTCATGCACGATCTGATCCAGCCGCACGGCGACGCCTATATCTCCGGCATCTTCCACGTCGGCCCGTTCACCTGCATGCAGGAGGGCGTCGCGACCGCCAAGATCGAGGCGATGATGAAGGAGTTCCGCAAGAAGAACCCCGACCTGGTGTTCCCGATCATCCACGCCTTCTTCGGCGATTCGCCCAACGCCAACCTCGCCGCCGAGATCGCCGTTTTCCGGGAGCAGTGCTACCAGAAGCGCGATCTGCTGCGCGGCCGCCACAGCGGGTTGCCTGCCCGCGAGGTACGCAGCTACACGCCCAGCCGCACGGCCGCCGACACGAAGGCCTCGCCCGCCCAGCGCTGATTCTCGTGCGCCATCCCCAAGCTCTTCGAGCTTGAGGCTGCCACGCCTGCGCTACTGCGCCGCTTCGGTGCCGGTGATTCGCAGGACGATGGGGTTGGGCCACTTCGAATCGTTGTAGATTCGCTGGGCGCGGACGACGGAGACGTGCAGCCCGTCGGCCTCCTGGCTCCAGCGCGTTTCAGGGATGACCTTTGTGTTGTACTCCAGCACGCGGCCGGTCTGGCCCAGCACGCTGACGGTCGTCTCGGCTGTCGCCCTGACGCTGCGGAGAACGAACTCCTTGCGGTCGCCCCGTTTCCAGTCGGGCAGTCTGGTCAGGAAGGCGTAGACGGTGTCGTCGTCCTTGGCCCTGGTGAACCAGATGTTGCCTTCGCGGATCACGTGCCACGGGCGAACGCCGTGGATGGCCTCGCCGTTGATGAACATCCACAGCGCCAGCTCGCGGATGCGTCGCTCCTGCTCGAAGGGGATCACGCCGTCGGGCTGCGGCCCGACGTTCAGCAGGAAGTTGCCTCCTTTGGCGCGGATCTCGATGAGCATCTCGATCAGTTGCGTGCCGGACTTGTAGTCCTCGTTGGTCGGCTTGAACTGCCACTGCGTGCCGAGGGTGTAGCAGGCCTCCCACGGGCCGGGCATGGGCTTGTCCGGCGTGTTCTGCTCGGGCGTCTCCATCTCGCCACGCGTGATGACCAGGTCCGGCTGAAGCTCCCACGCCAGCTCCTTCAGCTCGTTGGGCTCGCCGTCGATGAACAGCACGTCGATCGGGCCGTACTGCGTCAGCAGCTCGCGAAGCTGCGCCTTGTTGTGCGCCATCAGCTCCGGATTGTTCCGCGGCAGCGCCTCGGGCCGCCGCCGGCTCACGTCCTTGCCCTGCATGTGCAGCATCCAGAAATCGTCGGGCGAAAAGTACACCCCGACCGCGATGCCGTACTTGCGCAGGCTCTCGAACAGCTTGCGGGTGATGTCCTCGCCATAGGGCGTATTGGCGATGTTGAAGGGCGTCGTCTGCGTGTGGAACATGCAGAAGCCGCTGTGGTGCTTCGTCGTGAAGACCACGTACTTCATGCCCGCCAGCTTCGCGAGGCGCGCCCATTCGTCGGGGTTGAACCGCTCGGGATAGAACGTCTCCGGCAGGTCGTAGATAAAGCGGCTGAGATAGTCGTCCGAAGCGCCCACCATCGAGTGGCTGATCACCGACCCAAGCTGCGAGTCCACGCTCCAGTGCACGAACAAGCCCAGCCCCTGGTCCATGAACCACTCCACGCGCTGCGGCCGATTCGCCGCCCCGGCGCCGGCAGTCATCGAAAGCGACACCAATACCACGGCAACCCATCGAAAAGTCATCATAGCGATTCTCCCGGTGGGGGCGAGGCATGCCTCGCCGTTACGACTGTTGTTTGAGTCTTTCCTTGCGCTGCTGGACCCGCCGGCGTGCGTTTTCGTAGCGTCGCCTCTCCTCATCCGTCTCGGGCACGAGCGGCGGGGCGGCGGTCGGCTTCTTGTCCTGGTCCAGCGCTACCAGCGTCAGATGTGCCGTCGTGGCGACTTGGCGGACGCCCGTCGTCGGGTTCTCGCGGGTGACGCGGACGCCGACCTCCATCGAGGACCGGCTGACGTAATTGACCGCCGCTTCGAGCACGACGTGGTCGCCGATCCGGATCGGCGCCTGGAACGACAGCGAGTCGATGCCCGCCGTAACGACCTCCGTGCCGCAGTGCCGCTCGGCCGCCATCGCCGCCACCATGTCAATCCAGCCCATGACCGCGCCGCCGAACGCGGTCCCCTGCGGATTGGCCTGCTGCGGCATCACCAAATACCGCGTCACCACCGCACTCTCTCCCGGCGTCTTGCCATTGCTATCGCTCATAAGCACCACCATAGCGTCCTGCGACCATCATTTGGTCGCCTCGTTGCCATGAAGATTTATGGTACCGTTATCGGACTGTTGCCGACGGCTCGTTACATGAGGGGCATATACGTAAGTCCTTTAATGAAAACATATTAAAGAACGGCCAGCCCTCTGTGTAACGCCAGGAGTTACATCGCGCTACATACACGTCATGCCCAGAAAGGTACGTAGGATGCATCTCGTTTGGAGGCAGTTCCTAGACCATGCATCCTTATCAGGTGCGCGTCAATCGTGTCTCTGATAATCCGGGATGCCACAGGGTAATTGCTCGTCTCAATGCCCAGGCGCCTGCGCAGAGACGCGTTCGACATTCGCTTGCCCGTTACGTACTGCAGACAGGCATGTTGATAGCAGGCGCGAACCCGTTCTTCTCGATTCATCTGTGAGAACTTCCGCGGGCCGTAGAGCACTGCGATCGTGGCAGCCCCGGCCACGCGGAAATCGGGTGCAGGCAACTGGAAGACCTCCACGTTCGAGACAACCTTGTCAATGCCGCTGCCGCGTTCTTCGCAAATGGCCATCCGGCGCATCAGGGCGGCGAGAGCCTCATTGCGGGACCGCGGAGGCTCGTCGATGAATCGCAGCGGATCAATCAGCGGAATGCCGGGATTCGTGATCTCCATCCGGTCGGTGAATATCTCCACCATCGGGCCGGCACCTGTGACGTTGAAATCCTGGTGGATGAGGGCGTTCGCCACGAGTTCGCGTATCGCGATTTCCGGATAGGTTCGGACCTCCGTGCGCAAGGCTTGTCCGATGTGCTCGTTCCGGGGAAGCTGGTCATTGATATACGCGATGGCTCCTTCGAATCCCACGGCATATCCTTTGCCACCGGGCTGCTCCTTCACGGTTTCGACGCGGTTACTGCCCTTGTAGATAATCACGCGCAGCGCTTTACGTGCCAGTCGGGCGAACTCGTTGAGGTTATGGGCGAAGAGAATGGCTCCCACATTCGTGATGTTGAAACGGTCACCGCCATGCGGCTGCTGAATAATGCCCTCGGCGGCAAGCCGCTCGAGAATGGCGTGTCGGTTGTCCGGCAACGACTGACCCATGAGGCGAAAATACTTCGGATAGGAAATCAGATCGAGAACCTCATCGGCCGGGGCATTCTCTCGGGCGATGCCTTTCTCAAAAGGAACCGGATCGAAAAGGCGCCAGAGGGTTCTCTCCTTCTCAGGGAAAGCAGCCAGTTTCTTGGTATAGCTGCCGACGCGGACATACTCCGTGTCCTTGAAGCGGACAGGTCTGCTGGGAGCAGGAGACACCTCGAACACAACGACGCTCTTCCCTTGTATGGCAACCTCGCGGATGCGGAAATCGATACGCGGCATCAGGTGGCAAAGCAGCCAGTTCTCCAACTCCTCATTGCCCACTTTGGCAAGACGCGGCCTGAACGTGGTCCCGATGATTCGGTGGGTGGCATCCTCTACCCCCCAAAGGATGAATCCGCAGGGCTTGCCAAGGAGGGCGATCGAATTGGAGATAGCGCACAGATTCGCACCAATCTCCTCCGGGTCGGCTTTGTTGTGCTTGAACTCGACCCACTCTGCCTCCTTCGGCTGGCGGGTTAGTTCCTGAACGAGGCTTTCCAACTCGGCATCATTCATGGGATGCTCTCATCAGGTGTCTGTGCTCTTGGTCATCTGGGAATACTGCCGTGCGTGGTGGGACGAGATACCGTGTCACGGCACTGTCACTCGGCGTCTTGCCGGTCTGGCTCATGGGCGTGTCCTTTCGCTGTTAACGGGTCATCTCGCGGAGGATGTCGAGGTAGAGGCAGCCGTAATCGTTTCGGCCGCGCGCCCGGTCGCCGGCGCCACCATCAGGGCAACGAGAATCGAAACGAACACCCGCCGGCCCATCGCCGGCCACTGCGAGCGGCTCTGCACCCTTGCCTCCATAATCCGATCTCCAGCGATTCTCTGTTCGTGATGGCTCATGCCCGACATACTGTCGTGTGCCGCCGGCCAAGTCAAGCTGCCAGAATCCCTCGCCAGACATGCATCGGCATCAGGGCCTCAGACCGGCCTCCGAGCAGGCCTGCTGCCATAGATCGCAGAGGCCCAGGGCCTGCGACCATCTGAGTAGGTATTCCTTATCGAGGGAATCGCCCTGGACCTTGACGACACCGAGGATATCGAGCCATTGTCTCTCCGAGACCCTCTGGCCCATCTCGTACCATTGCAGCTTGCTGAGAATGACGTCTTCCGGCGATGCCAGGCAAACCACCGAATCCGGGTCATCGTCCACCAGTCGATCCGTGAGCCTCCGGGCCAGGGCAGACTGGTGATAGGCATCCTCCTTCGCAATGAATACGTCAATCTTCACCATTGTTGCCAGGTGGATCAGATTGAAGGAAGAAGCACTGCGGATCGCATTCGTGATCGTCGCCTCGGCGATGTAGTATTGATCCTGCAACAGCGCAACCAGTCCAGAGACCTGAGCGATGACCAGATCGGCAACGAGATCCACATCCATCGTCGCGCGGGGCATGCCATACGCCGAACTGGCGATCGACCCGCCGATGTAGTAGGGGATCGCCAGTCGCTCGAACGCGTCAATCACCGGCTTGAGTGCAAGGAGCAGATCAGGTTTCTTCACGGTTTCTGTCTTTCAGGTACTCGCGGAAGCGATCGGCCAGTTCGGCTCCGTACAGATGGTGGACCAGCAGCGCTTGCAGTTCCGCCTCCGGAAGGTGCCCGTTTTTGCGCGCAATCGCCCTTCGTGACAGGCTCAGCGTCACCTCCGACAGGGACCGGACCTGAGCGAACTTCCGCGCCGGCGTCGCCTCTCGAAGCAGCGCGATCCACGCCGCTTCCGTTTTGCTGTCGGTATCGGTCGATTGGGTTCTCATGGCAAGTTCCCCATTGGCAATGCCCGGTATAGGGCCAGGACAGCCAAATGTAAAGCACGAAGGGCACGATTTCCTTTCCCCTGGCCTCTCTGCCCCGGTTGGCTCGATGCCGCCTGTACGATCGCGCGAATTCTCCTTCGTCTGTTTCGCGGATCAGGTCAGGCCGAGGTCCTTGGCGAAATCGGCATCCTCGCGATAGTCGGATTCGGACAGGCCGAGTTGTTCCATGACGATCACCTTGGCGACCGTCGAGACCTTCTGACGCGTCCATTCGATGCGGTCGGAACTGCCCGCGTAGGGGACGAGGTCTCGGATGCGCCGCAGGTTTTGCGGAATCCGTGTTCGGCACCGCTCGGTGGCCAGGATTGCTGCGTATGCGAAGGCCAACGTGCCGAAGACGGCGTAGAGAGCTGCCCTTGTGATACGACTGGGCAAAGCCAGGAAGAGAACTCCCAGGAAGACCACACATGCCAGGCCGTACAGAGCCGCGACCAGCGGGCCGGGTCGAACGAGTGACGGCCACACCTTCGCCTGTATGGCCCGTCCCAGTGCTGGCCACACATGTGACACGCGGCCGGGATGGATCAGGCTTTGCAGCTCGCTGTCCGGGCGGATCGCTTCACGCGCAGCGCCTGCGTGCTCTATCAGCGCCCGACGCAGCAGATAGAACGCCCGCTGTGACCCGCATTCTATCTGCGGCACAACCGCCAGCTTTGTAAGCACCAGATCGATCACCATGCCAGGAGTCCTCAGCTTGATGGCTTCCTCATCCGTCAACTCGACCCCAAAGGCCTCCTCGAACTCCATGACCAACTCAACGCTGTCCAATCCCATCGCCGTTCCGCTTTCTTGCAGCAATGACACGTTTCATCGGCGCTCCACCGTCGTTGCCGCCCGGATGAATCGCGTTCGTTTCATGATTCTGTCCTGCCACGCCGCGAGCCAACGCACTGGATAGCCCAGACGGCGATGCGATCTGTCGTCCGCGCGATGCCGCCAGCGTACCTGCGGCACCGTGCGCTTGTCAATCACGGCAAGGCCAGCGGGTGGACGGTGTCAAATTGGCAGCGGGGGGGGGCGGCGAAGGGCCTCGAAAATGCGGGTTTTCGGCCGGAAAACGGGCTCTGGCCGCCGCGTGGACGTCTGGCACGCGGTTTGCACAAGGCTATAGTGGACAGACAATGTGGTCGAAAACCAAGAACGAAATGAGTCGTGGTCAAGAGATTGAAAAGGAGGAATGACTATGGGACTGCTATCGTTGAACAAGCGAAATCGAGGCGAACTGGCCAGACTGCATCACGAGATGGACGACCTGTTCGACAGCTTCTTCCGCGGGCTGGACCGGCCGTTCGGCGCCTACAACGCCTGGCCGGCCATCGACGTGGCCGAGCACGATGACGCGGTCGTGGTGCGGGCGGAAGTGCCCGGCTGCAAGGCCGACGACATCGACATCAGCGTCTGCAACAACACGCTGACCATCTCCGGCGAGAAGAAGGAGACCCGCGAAGAGAAGGACAAAGGCTACTACTACTCCGAGAGCAGCTACGGCTCGTTCCGCCGGGACGTGAATCTGCCCGCCGAGGTCGACGCGAACAAGGTCGAGGCGACCTGCAGGGACGGCGTGCTGTCCATCACGCTGCCCAAGGCCGCCAGGAGCAAGGCCATCAAGGTCCAGATCAAAGACTAAGCATCCGTTCGCCTAAGACGCAGCACGTAGCCGGGCCGCCATCCAAAGGCCCGGCTACCGTCGTTTCGGACCCCCATCTTTTTTCCACTTTTCCTGAGAATTTTGTTGCAGAGTCGCCAAACATCGTGTAGTTTGTAAGTGCTTCGCAGCAGCGAGGCGTTTCTCGCCCAGCAGGGCAAGGTGGCGCCGTGGGCGGCCCGGGTGGCCGCCCGGAACCGAGTCTTGGGTCTGCGCACGCCGTAGGGGCGAATCATCATTCGCCCCAATCCACGTGCGCGCGAGAAACGCCGGAGGAACCTATGCGAAGCTGCCGCAATTGTGCCTATGCCCACCGGCTGGGAAATCGCTGCCCGATCCCGCCGCTGGGCAGTTGGATGTCCAGCCTGATCTGCGCCAACTGTGCCGAGTGCCCTGGCCACCTGCGCGAGGTGACGATTTCGAAGCCCTGCGCGAACTACCGCCGCCGGCGCGAAGAGCCGGTCTGGACGAAGGTGCCCGATCCGGCGGACGACGAGGTCCGCTACATCCCGCTGACCAAGGGCCTGTTCGCGGTCGTCGACGCCGCCGACTACGATTGGCTCAGCCAGTACAAATGGACCGCCCAGATGTCGGGCGGCAAGGTCTACGCCGTCCGCAACGAGCGGGGCAAGGCGATCCTGATGCACCGCGAGATCATGCAGCCGCCGGACGACATGGTCGTCGACCACATCGACGGCTCCGGCCTGCACAACTGCCGACGCAACATGCGGGTCTGCACCCGCCAGCAGAACCTCTGCAACACCCGCCCTCGCGGCGGACGATCGCAGTACAAGGGCGTCCGCTGGGAGAACCGACGGAACAAGTGGGTCGCCGAGATCACCTGCAAGGGCAAGAAGTACCATCTCGGCTCGTTCGACGACGAGATCGAAGCCGCCAAAGCCTACGACCGCAAAGCCCGCGAACTCTTCGGCCCCTTCGCCCGCCTGAACTTCCCCGACGCCCTGCCCGCCGCCGGACCGTAGATGGGTAGAAGGGTACAAGCGTAGAAGCGTAGACGCGTGGAAGCGTAAATGCGTAGAACCGTAAATGTGTGAATGCGTCGCACAGGCCGGGCACCCCATCTCGATCCCGCCCCAGCGTAGGGGCGAATCATCATTCGCCCTGCATTGTCCCGGCCGGTGCGAGGTGCTATGATGGGAATGATAAACGCGAAGGTGGCCCGGCCGGGACGGGCCCACAGGACGAGAAGACATGGCCATCTTGAAATTGCGCCAGGACGATGAACGCGCCGAAGCGGAATTCGAACTGGACTATCTGACATCGCTAACCACGCGCGAGCGGTTCGAACTGATGCTCCGCAAGAGCAGGGAAATGGCCCTGCTACTGAGGCGACATGGACGTCGAAGGGCTACTGAAGTCGTTAAAAGGAGGTGACCACGTACGTACATATCCACAGGACGAGCGTCCTCGGTCGCCAAAGCGCGGCGCGACCAAGGTCAAGCGATGCCCGGGCGGGCCCGAGTGTCCTGCAATGACTCTGTAGACCGCTTATTATGGCGACCGTGCGATTGCGCGCGGGTTTGAATGTCCGGGGAGACAGAAAGGGCCTTGGGGTTGCGGCACAGGTCGGACTCATTAGGAAGGCGGCTAGAGCGAGTGGGAACTTCTCTTGCGCAACCGTCCAACGCTCCACACTGGGCTGTGATCAGGGATGTCTTGCGCGGAGTCATCGCGGAAGTGGTCGCAAGTGAGTGCTCAGACGAAGAGATTCTGGGGCTTGTTGAAACCATAGAAGCCTCGCTGAGGCACATACCACAGACCTGCTGCGAAGGCGGGCGTTTCTTCTTTGACGCCGCGCTAATACAGGGTTTAACTGGGATATGGGACCAAGCGGGAGCGACTGTATCTCGGATGATTGTGCCCAAATTTGGTCCGGAATGGGCGCATACCTGCTTGTATTTGCCTACCTTTGATCGTGGTCGCGTCCCACGAGTGGACTTGGTGACTCTGCCCGGTGAAGACTCGTTGAATGACATATTTCTGGCGGACTATCCGTGGCTCTACCATGAACTTGGACATATCCTCCTGGATTCGCATGGAAAGAGCGCGATAGATTCATTCGAAGGACAGTTGAGTGATATCCTCCGAGCACGGAGAATGCGTTCTATAGCTGATTCGCGCATCAATCGAAATCGGGCGGAAGCTATATTGAAGAAGATAGAGGAGTACTGGCATCCGACTTACGGCAACTGGGCCACGGAAATCGCGGCCGACATCGTTTCGTTGTGGAGTTGTGGCCCTGCGTTTCTTGCAACGTTTGATCGCACACTGGAGGACGAGTCCCCCAATCCTTATCTCCTGAATCGGTCGCATCCCCCCTATGACGTGAGGGTTTCGGCGCTTATTCTGGCAGCCTCCAAGCTCGGCTGGACGGAGTACACAGGATCGGTCACCGTTAAGTCTGACAAGTGGAAAAGCTCAGCATTCGCCCCTGATAGGACCAACGAATACATCGCATACACAAGCAGGGACATTATTGAAGCGGCTGTATCATCCTCTGCTGCAATGTGTCAAGCGCTCGGATTGCCGAGATGCGATCCGGAGAGAGTGACTAAGGTTCAGGCGAATCTCAGAAGTGACACTCTTGAGTTTGGCCCGGATCTTGTGGTCGCAGCTTGGCTTGTACACGAAGGCGCGGCGAAAGAGTATGACTCGTGGCAGGCCGTCACAGTAAGCAGACTTCTCGCGACGGTCACGCAGTGATACCGGATATACGGTAGGACCGCGACAGTTGAAGAGCTCCAGTATCTGCAATATGCAGGACCCACGGAAGGCCTCGCCCCATGTCGGGTTTTGTGAACCCCATATCTGCTTCCCAGACAAGGTCTCGAATCACACTCCGAAGAACGACGGGGCCTGCGATGCTCGACGCACGCACTCTCATCGGGTTGGCCGTGCCCTGTGAAAGATATGGGCGCCCGGTTGTACAAACCAGAGCTTCATCCTCGCCTCCAAAATTCAGCAGGGAGTATCCGACCAAAGGGTTGGTGATTGTAGCACCGTTGGCGAAGACACGCCAGCGTTCGGCACGTTTTAGTATTTCTGCAACCGACCAAACCGAGTCTGAGGAGATGATTCTGGCGTCTACGAATTCGCGCCAGAGCGTTTCGATCGCGTCACGTTCATTCCACTCATCCGCGCAGCCCAACATGGCCCCGTCGCGGATGAACAAAACCTTGTCGAAGTCAGCCGTCTGGCCCAGAGTATCGAGTTCCGTCTTCATCAAATCGAACAATTCGCGCAGGCCGGCAAATAGTGAACGAGTCGGAACCGGCTCTGCTTTTTGAATGTCGACAGGAATCTCGTGAACACGAAAGCAGAGATCTTTGTCCGGCTGAGAAAGGCCATAGGCCATGCAGGCGACCACGCGATTATTGCTCTTGCCCCCTACGTCCAAACCAATGTGCACGTTGTAGTTGAAAGACGTGGCTGGGACAAAAGGCACCCACCCATGTTTCACCAGCAGATTGTCGACGCACAGTTCATATCTATTGGTGACGCGTCGCTCGAGCGCCGGGTCCTTCTCGCACAGCGTCTGGCGCGACTGGGTTATCCATTTGCGCGGCAGCGTATTTCGGAGATGGATACACTGCGATGGGATGTCAACGCGACGCTTAATCTCCTCATGCATATCGGAACGGGCGATGCCGCCACCCGTTTCTGGCGGCAAGACCGCCAGCAAAGTGTCATAGCCATCCTGTTCCACCTTGCGTCGGAGATCTTCGGCGTTCGCATACGTAATCGCCCCAAATCGGTATTCCACCCGCCGTTTCCCTAAGATCCTGTTGATATCATCTGTCATGCGCACCAGACCCTCGGGGTTACCTGTCTTTGGCCATGCCAAGACAGGATTGACTGGTCTGTCCAAAAGGAAACCGTTGCGCCGAATACAAGCTGCACGGCGACGTGCTCTCCTGGTTAGGCTTTCTTCGTCGAGAGTCTCCGGAGCTTCAATAACCTCCACCTTGCCGCTTGGGCCCTTGACCTTTATCGGGGGAGGCAACATCTGCTCTACACTGAACCCGTGGGTAGCCAGAGGCTTGATCGCCAGATCGACCCTTGAACCGTACACCGTGAATCCGTGGAAATAGTCGCGAAGCTTTTCGACATAGCGAAAACGCTCCGCGGGGGAGATGATTGTTTCGCTGTGCAGTTCGCCTGTTATCTCGGTGTCCAATATGAGTCTGATCGACCCCTTTGGAATTGCCTCCGGGGCTTTGCGAAAACGTCGACATATCACAGGCTCGGGGGCGAGTTCGCGCTGTCTATCCGGGGGAAGGGAACCATGCTGTACGACCTCATCAGGATCGACCAATTCCATGACCATGGCAGTATCCTGGTGTGGCGCTCTCACATCGTACCAGACCCGCACAGCGGGCCTCTCGCCTGTTCTTGTGGTCTTGTCACCTTGCTTTTCACGAATCCTATCTGCAAGCAGGTCCACCTCTCCCTTGGAGTAGTACGATTCCATCGTTAACGCGTCTATTGCGGTCGTGCTCACAATGAAGTGAAGTACTAGGGTGCCATTCAATGATACAGGCAAGACAGTGAATCTGCGGCAGAAGCAGGCTTCTTCATCTTCTGCTTCAGAAGGCATTTGACAGAACGCACCATAGTCCTGCCAGAGAAAACCGAGATCACCACAACTCCCATCCTTGAAATGTTTCTTGACTGCTTCCTTTATAATGCCAATCACGATGCGATGGTGCTGGGGCACACTTGCCCTAGCAACAAACGGCTCGCTCGACGTTATGTAGTAGTTGGCTATTGTCAAGCCAGTAGGAAGAACCCAACGCGCGGGGACTACGACCGTTTGCTCGTCAACGGGGACTACAAAGCCCCAGCCCTTGCACCTCTCCCCGTGCTGGCGCCGTAACTCCCACATGGCATCAACAATACTGCTACGGTCCTCATGCCTTGCTTTCTCAAGGCCCTGTAGCTGAAATCTGTACGGTGTGACCTCCCACTCCAGAGCGTCGAGGTTCGTTACTTCGTATGCGTCTAGGAACACCTCTCCATCACCATTCTTCGACTCGCTTGGCCCAAATCCCTTTGGTTGCTGGCCGTTCATTTTGCCTCCTTGGTGAAGTAGTAGGTGATTGCCCCACCTACGAATCCCGATATGATAGGGAGCCATTTGTCGAAGACGCGAGATAGGATTTCTGCGATCTCCTGATCGCCCCGGTAGGCGATGATGGCAATGGTGATATAGTGAAGCACCAATGTCGCTATTAAGGCAATGACAAGGATATAGGCGAGGCAACTGGCTGTCCTCGCTCGGTGCTTGGCTTCTTCAAAGCGTGGCGGATTCTCATCGAGGTCAACGGAGCCAGCCTCAACGAAGTCGTCGGGGAAGACTTGCTGTTCGGCATTGACAATCTCTCCCTCACCGGTCTGCCCCCCCTTCCTCCTTGCAGGTTGACCAGATCGGTCGTTTGAATGCTCTCCGTCTATCTTGGCGGTCGTCTTCTCCTCTCCCATGTCGCGACTCCTATCTTCTTTCTTCCGTCACCAGTTCCGGGATCACGAGCACGCGCTCTTCTTTAGTTTCGGGGTTGCGAACAACGACTTCCTTGAAGCCTTGCTGGCCCTGAGTCTGGAGGGCTTTACTAATCTGGAGCGATTGACGAACAGCATCCGCGAGTGAACTAAAACGGCCTTGGCTCTTAATCTTTTCCAGGCTTTCCAGGCTGCGTTCGTCGAAAGTAAAAACGAGCCTCTTTGCGGTAGCCATAGCACTTCTCCTCACCAAAAAAGTCAGTTTGCGTCCTCGACATCACACGCCATACCATATATCAGTATATACATATACTATATACATACATGCTATCGGATGTGATGTCAAGAAGAATTACAGATTTTCTATAGATGGCGCCCCGTGACTGTGTAAACAATTGCTGGAAAAGGCTTTATACGCATTTACTTTTCTCTGCGGTTTCTCATGTGGTCCCGCTGCTTCGGTATGGAGACGATGCGATTACGCCAAGCTCCCTCGGTGCCTTCCGGGCGGTCCCGGTAGTGGAAGCGAAAGGACATCATCGTGATCGGTCGATTCGGTGGTTTGCGTATAATTATGCGCAGGCGGGGGCGTACTTCGTGACGATCTGCACCTGCCGGCATCAGTGTCTGTTCGGACGTGTAGTCGACGACGCTATGGAGTTGAACGCGGCCGGGCTGGCGGTGGCGAGCTGCTGGCGTGCCATTCCCGCGCACTATCCTGACATCGTGCTGGATGCGTTCGTGGTCATGCCGAATCACATGCATGGGATTCTGATGATATCGTCGAATGTAGGGGCGAATAACCATTCGCCCGTGGGGGGGCGCGATCATACTGGGGCGAATGTTTATTCGCCCCTACCGACGGATGAACGGGCGGCGCCAATGCACCGTCGGATTGTGCGGGCGCGGGGCACGTCGAGAACCGTTGGCGCGGTCGTTCGTGGTTTCAAGATCGGTGTGACCAAATGGATGAGGCAGAACACCGATGTTCCCGACGTTTGGCAGCGAGACTACTACGAGCATGTCATTCGCAGCGAGCAGCAGTTGTGTCGCATTCGGCGGTACATCGAGGCCAACCCGGCGAACTGGATGCTCGATCACGAAAACCCGCAGGGCCACTGCTACGGGCAGAGCGAGAAACAGCAGTTTTTCACTTATTGACAGGGCTTGGGCGAGGCATGCCTCGCCCGGGACGGGAGCGAAATGACCCACGATGCGGCGTAGGGGCGAATGATTGTTCGCCCGTACACGGGGGCGTCGTATTGGGGCGAATGCACGGGCGAATGATTATTCGCCCCTACCACGGCGATGGGGGCGAGGATGGCGATGCGGCGGGATCGATTGTGGTGCGGGGGAACAGCGGATATTCCCTGGCGGGGAGGGGGTTGACGTTGGGTTGGGGGGTGTCGTATGATGTCGGCGGAGGTGGGATGAGACGATGCGCAACGCGTGAAGCGCGGGCCGGTGGGCTTGCGAGCCGCAGGTGTGGGGCGGGCGTCGGCGTCCTATAATAATAAGACTCTTAACGTCGTGTGCGGCGTGGCGGCGATCCGGGCGCTTGGGGCGCTTTTACGCGCGGTGCCGGTGCGGCGTTCGGCAGGGCGGGGCGAAAAACGGGATTATCAGTGCCGATAAACGGGTCCGATTGTGAAGTTTGCGGGTCTTTTTATGGGCCGGTCCCATAAAAGGATAAAGTTTTCGACAGATCCTTGCCGAAAAGAGAATATGCGTTACTATCCGACGCATCAGTGCTAATAGGCGGGTTTCTGGAACGCTGGTCGCCGCGGCCCTCGGGTCAAGGACGGCAGTATCGAAGGTCATAGACGGAGACAAAGATGAGAACGATCGCGGTGGTCAATCAGAAGGGCGGTTGCGGCAAGACGACGGTGTCGATCAATCTGGCCAGCGCCCTGGCGGATTTGGGCAAGAAGGTGCTGCTGGTGGACATGGACTCGCAGTCGCACTGTGCGGTGGGGCTGGCGGTGCCGGAGGAGCAGATCGAGCAGAGCATTTACGATGTGCTGATCAGCGAGAGCCGGAACGAGCCGATGCGATTGAGCGAGATTCTCTGGCAGATCGGCGAGCGGCTGGAGCTGGCGCCGGCGAGCATCGACCTGTCGGCGTTCGAGCAGCAGATGGCCGGGATTCCCGACCGCGAGTGCTGCCTGAAGAAGGTGCTCGACGGCGTGACGAACGACTACGATTTCGCGGTGATCGACTGCCCGCCGGCCGTGAGCCTGCTGACGTTCAATGCGCTGCGGGCGGCCACCGATGTCGTCGTGCCCGTCGAGACCGGGTATTTCGCGCTGCACGGGCTCAGCAAGCAGCTCGAGACGCTCAGCATCCTCTGCAAGCGCTGCCAGCAGCAGGTCTCCGTCCGCGTCCTCGCCAGCATGTACGACATCCGAACCAAGATGGCCCGCGAGATCCTCGCCGAGCTCCGCTCTCACTTCTCCGACCGCATGTTCAAGACCGTGGTTAATTTCAATACCCGCATAAAAGAGGCTGCGAGTTTCGGGCAGCCGATCAACGAGTATGATCCGGCGAGCAAGGGTCAGCAGGACTTCCGGTCGCTGGCGCAGGAGCTGATCGGCGCCGACGAGCGTCTGGTGACAAAGAGCAAGCGGCTGGTCGACACGCTGGCCGATCAACTGGAATCGATCGGGGCCAGCGCGACGGAGTTGCTGCGGACGACGCAGCCGCAAGGGCCGGCCCGCCCGGCATCGCCCGCGCCAGCGATAGGGCAGGCCGCGTCGTCGCCGACGCGCACGCCGCCGGCAGAAGCGCCTGCCAGGCCGCCGACCCCCGCGACGGCGCCCACGCCGCAGGCGATCGCGCCGCCGGTGGTGAAGCCTCCGGTCGAGCCGGTCGCCGCGCCGGTCGCCGCGACGCCGGCGTTCGAGGACGAGCTCATCGAGCTGCCCGAGTCCGCGGCCGCGTCGTCCGAGACGCCCGTCGAGACCTTCGCCGCCGTCCCCGCGACGACCGACACGAAACTCTCCGACTACTACGGCGTCAGCCAGATCCGCGACGCCGTCGTCTTCGTCACGCTCTACCCGCGCGCCACCAACGTCCAGATCGCCGGCGACTTCAACAACTGGCAGCCGGCCGCCACCTCCATGGAGCGCGTCGGCAACAGCGGCGTCTGGCAGGCCAAGCTCAAGCTGCCCCACGGCACCTACCGCTACCGCCTCGTCGTCGACGGCCAGTGGCAGCAGGACCCCTACAACGAACGCACCGAGCTGAACCCCTACGGCGAACTGAACTCCGTCATCGAAATCCAGTAAACATCCCGAACGATACGCAGAACGATCCTCTCCGGCGGCGCAGGCCCCTCACGACCCGCGCCGCCGTGTGTCTTTGCGAGGAAGACGGCGGTGCGCGCTCGCGAACGGGTTGCGCCACCGATGCGCGTCGGACGTTTCAAGTTCACCATCTCACGCCTCGGCAACGTTTCGCTTCAGACTGCACACTTCACACTTGAAACTCAGCTTCGTAGACTGGGCACCGCCCACGACGGTTCAGGACAGGCCGGGGGAGGGGTTTGGGGCGAGTTCCGGCTGGCGTTCGGCCTTCGGTTCGGGCAGCGGCGCGAGGGATTCGCGCGGCGCCAGGAAGATCGTTCCGGCGTACGCCGCGGCGCTCAGCGCCGTGATGACGATCGCGCGAATCAGCGTGATGTAGCTGATCTTGCCGGCGGCACTGCTGAAGCAGCCGCAACTGATGTCCAGACGCCGGTACAGCGCCGACGCCAGAACGAACGTGAACATCATGCCCAGCCCGATGCTGCCCAGCAGCGCCCCGCCGACGAACACGCCACCCACCAGACAGACCCCGACGAACAACTCCAGCCAGGGCAGCACCATCGCCACCAGCACGCCCATCTTCGGCCCGACGATCTCGTAATTGTAGACGTTCGACAGGAACTCGTA
>CAZNSM010000048.1:0-26864 GCA_964575615.1 uncultured Pirellulales bacterium
TTTCTGGGTGGCCGGGGACCAGCTTCGCAAGGGCGCGGCGTTGAACGCGATTCAGATCGCCGAGAGATTGCTGGAACTATAGTCCTCACGACGGCCGGCCGCAGCCGCAGGGCATTGATGCGCCGCGGCTGCGCCGGCCGTTCCTGTTTGTTCCCGGATGGCGCTACGCAACGTCAAACTGACCATCGCCTATGACGGCAGTGACTACCACGGCTGGCAGATTCAGCCGGGATTCGCGACCATCCAACAGACGGTGCAGGATGCTGCCCGCAGCCTGCTTGGCCCGAACGTGCGGGTCTGCGGGGCCAGCCGGACCGACGCGGGGGTCCATGCCCTCGGGCAGGTCGGGCTGATTCAGATCGATTCGCCCGTCCCGACCGAGAACCTTGCCAGGGCCATCACCGACCGGCTTCCCGACGACATCGCCATCGTCAAGGCCGAAGAGGTGCGGATGGGCTTCGACGTGATCGGCGACGTCACGAGCAAGCTGTATCGTTATACGATCTTCTGCGGCCCGACCCGGCCCGTGTTGCGCCGGCGGTACTGCTGGCACGTTTCCTCGAATCTCGATGTCGGCGCGATGGATGCCGCCGCCCAGCGGCTGGTCGGGACGAACGACTTCAAGTCCTTCGCGTCGGCCGCCGACTGCCGCACGGATTCGGTCCGCACGGTCTTCCGCTGCGATGTCACCGAGGCCCACAAGGATGACGGTCGGTGGGTTTACGTCGAGGTCGAAGGGGATGGATTCCTCTACAACATGGTGCGCAATATCGTCGGGTCGCTGATGGAAGTTGGACTCGGACGCTGGGAGCCGGTACGAATCAGCCGGGTCCTGGCGGCTCGGGACCGGACCGCCGCCGGCCCTATCGCGCCGCCGAACGGCTTGTGCCTGATGTGGATCAAATACTGATGCTCGTCGAACGCGATCATATCGGAATTTTCGGCAAGATGAACTCGGGCAAGAGCAGCATCATGAATCTGCTCACCCAGCAGGTTACGTCCATCGTCGATGCGACGCCCGGGACGACCGCCGACACGAAGATCGCCCTCCAGGAAATCCACGGGATGGGTCCGGTCAAGCTGTTCGACACGGCCGGGCTCGATGAGGCTTCCGGGCTGGGACGCAAGAAGCGAGCCAAGGTCTTCGCCGACCTGAAGGAGTGCGATCTGGTCCTGCTGGTGATCGATCCTGAGACCGACGACTTCGCCACGGAGAACGAGATCGTCGAGAAGGCCCGCGAGCTGGACAAGCAGATCCTGGTGATCTACAACCTGTTCCGGCCTGAGGTGGCCGAGCGGATCGCGCTCGTGGAGGAACGGGTCCCGCTGCTGCGGTTTCATCAGAAGATTCGCCTGGTCGCCATCGATCCTCAATGCCGCCCGGCGCTGCTGCAGTTCCTCCTCGAGAATCTCGTCTCGAAGAACGTCACGATGGAGCTGCTGCCGTTCCTCGAACGCGACGAGTTCTACGTGCTGAACATCCCGATGGACGCCGAGACCCCGCCCGGGCGCTACCTGCGTCCGCAGGCGATGGCCGAGGAATACATCACGCGGCACTGGGCCTGGCCGGTCTCGTATCGCATGGACCTGGGCAAGGCCCGCGCCGGCGACGCGAGCGAACGGGCACGCTTCGACGCGTTCCTGGCGGCCTTCGGCAAGCGGCCCAAGGCGATCATCACCGATTCGCAGGCCATGGACCTGATGCACGCCTGGACGCCCGACGACGTCGGGCTGACGACGTTTTCGATCATGATGATCAACTATGTCAGCCGGGGCCGGCTGGCGGCCTTTGTCAACGGCATCGAGGCGGTGGCGAGCCTTCGGGCGGGGGACAAGGTGCTCATCGCCGAGGCGTGCAACCATTCGCGGATCGCCGAGGATATCGGCACGGTGCAGATTCCCAACTTCATCCGCAAGCATTGGCCCGACGTCCAGATCGATCACAACTTCGGCCGCGAGTTTCAGGAGAACGAGCAGCTCCAGTCCTACAAGCTGGTGATCCATTGCGGCGGCTGCATGATTACCGCCCAGAAGCTGCTGGCCCGCATCCGCGACCTCGAATCGATCGGCGTGCCGTATACGAACTATGGGCTGTTCCTGTCCTACATGCAGGGTCCTGAAGCCCTGCGCAAAGTGCTCCGACCCTGGGGCATTGACTACGCGGCCATCGCTTGAGAGAATAGCGCCGATCCGATCCATGAATGCGGAGACGAAGCTTTGAAGATCGTCCACATCATCACGCGGCTGATTCTGGGCGGCGCGCAGGAGAACACGCTGATCACCTGCAAGCTTCTGGCCGAGCGGGGTCACGAGGTCACGCTGATCACCGGGCCGGCCCTCGGGCCGGAAGGGGAGCTGTTCAACCAGACGAAGGGGCAGAAGTACGAGACGGTCGTGGTCGACGAGATGCGGCGGGCCATCGAGCCGTTCAAGGATTTCGTCGCCTATCGCAAGCTCAAGAGGCTGTTTCGCGAATTGCAGCCCGACATCGTCCACACGCATTCGGCCAAGGCCGGCATCCTCGGCCGTTACGCCGGCAGCGCCTTGAAGGGCGTATGGGACCCGAGACGGCCCGGCATCGTTCATGGTATTCACGGCCTGGCGTTCCATCCCTACCAGAGCCGGTGGGTCAATCGAATCTACGTGGCCATCGAGAAGGCCGCCGCCAAGCGCACGGACTACTTCGTCAGCGTCGCCGACGCGATGACCGACCAGTGCAAGGCCGCCGGCATCGGCGCCGACAAGCCCTACGTCACGGCGTACTCCGCCATCGATGAAGAGCAGTTTCTCGAACCGATTGCCGCCGAGCGGACGCGGGCCTTCCGCCGCCGGCACGGCATCGCGGACGATGCGGTCGTCCTCATCACCATCGCGCGTCTGTTCATGCTCAAGGGCCACGACTACATCATCGCGTCGGCCCCGGAGGTGGCGAAGCGATTTGCCAATGCGGTCTGGCTCTTCGTGGGCGACGGCAACCTCGCCGAGCGATACAAACAGCAGGTCCGCGAGATGGGTCTGGCGGAGCGGTTTCGCTTTACGGGACTGATGCCCCCGAACGAAATCCCGCTGGCCATCCAGTCTTCCGACATCCTGGTCCACTGCTCGCTTCGCGAGGGTCTGGCCCGCACGCTTCCCCAGGCGATGCTTTGCGGCCGGCCGGCCATCAGCTTCGACGTCGACGGCGCCCGTGAAGTGGTCAACGCGAACACCGGCCGGCTCATCGAGCCAAAGAACGTCCTGCAATTGATCGAAGCCTGCGCCGAGCTGATCGCCGACCGATCGCTGCGGGAGCGACTCGGCCGGGCCGGCCGCGAATCAGTCACGCGGAAGTTTGCCCCCGACACCATGGTCGACGTCATCGAGCGGGTCTACGAGCAGCTCTCGAAATAGGTCCTATTGGTCCTATAGGTCTGATGACCTCACGTTCCCGGCAAAGCAACGAACTCGACCGAGTAGATCGCGGGTCCTCGGATCCTTTTGACCGGGTCCGGCAGGGCGGCAATCTGGCTTCGCAGTCTCTCCTGGACAGTCGCCATCGTCTCGGCGGACTCGAACGGGCCAAGCAGGTCTTCGGCGGCCGGGTCGAAAGGGCGGACGATATCCTTCTCGAAATGCGGGCGGCCGGTACGGAGGATCGTCTTGCGGCCGGGCAGCGTCGCCTTATCGGTCGAGGTCTTGTTCAGGGGACGATCCGCGTACTGAACGAGTTTGTAGATGATGCCGATGGAGGGAGCGCGTTGGGAGACGGCGAAACGAGTGCCGACGCCGAAGCCGTCGAACTGCCCGCCGGCGGCCAGCATATCCCGGATCTTGAACTCGTCGAGGTCGCCGCTGGCGAAGATCCGGAGGAAGTCCACTCCCTGCTGTCGGAAGTGGTCCCGCGCAAACCGGCTGTCCGCGACGAGGTTGCCGCTGTCCAGGCGGATGCCGCGCAGCCTGACGCCGCGTTCGAGGAACTCGCGAGCCACGCAAGCCGCGATCTTCACCCCCTCGATCGTGTCATACGTATCGACCAGCAGGATCGTCCTGTCGCGGTAGATCGTTGCGAATTCGCGAAAGGCCTGCTCCTGCGAGCGGTGGGCCTGGATGAACGAGTGGGCCATGGTGCCCGAGGGCGACATCGCCAGAGCGCGAGCGGCAAAGACGTTGCTGGTGGCCTGCCAGCCCGCCATCTGCGCGCCGCGAGCAGCGCGGATCGAGGCAATCGGTCCCTGGGTGCGGCGCATACCGAAATCGAGCAGGGGAATACCTTTGGCCGCGAGCGTCATTCTCGCCGCCAGACTCGCCTCGATGATCGAGAAACCCAGGATGTTGAGGATGTAGCTCTCGAGCAGTTGGGCGTGCAGGATCGGACCGCCCACTTCGAAGATGGGCTCGCCGGGAAAGAACACTGTGCCCTCGGGCAGGGCCCGGATCGTTACGTCCGGGCAAAAACCGGCGAGATAGTCAAGGAAATCCGGCTCGAACAATCCGGTCGATCGCAGGTAGTCGAGGTCGCTTGCGGAGAATCGAAACTGCGCCAGGTATGCCTCTACCTCTGACAGCCCCGCCATCACGAAGAAGCCCCAGTCTTGTGGAAGGTGCCGCACCGTGACTTCGAAATACGCCGGCGCAGTCATCCGCTTCTGGAAGTAGACCTGGGCCATCGTCAGCTCGTACAGGTCCGTCAGCAGGGCGGGTGTTCCGTCGATCAGCCACATGCCAACTGCCTCCGGCACTCGCCGAACGTCGTGACGGCGACCCCCATCCGGCGGAATTGCTCATGGATTTCGTTGTCGGGCCTGGACTGCAATCCCTTCGCCGCGTCTTTCAGCAGAGTCACTTCGATTCCCGGTCGGTTCGCTAAGCCGTTGACGACGTACGAGACGCAGAAGTCCAGCGCCACGCCGAACACAACGACGCGTTCGGGCCGGATCAGGTCCAGGAGCTTGTCCGTATTCGGATTGTCGAAGACGCTGAGGCTCTCCTTGCGAATCACGATATGAAATGGCTCCTTTTGAGCGAGCCGGCGCAGGTGCAATGCGTCCATCTCCTCGACCGGCACGTATTCGATCGGCCGCGTCCCCAGATATCCGACCCGCTCGCCACCGGGCTCGCCCGCCATGCAGTGAAGCGGAAACGTCTCCTTGAAGTCGGGCGTGTCCGATATCTCCGGATTGTCACGGCGGTGCCAGTCGACGTCGGCCAGGATCGAACACCCGTGGTCCAGAGCGAATCGCCGCACCTCGCTGACCGTGTCGATGATGGTCTCCGCCCCCGGCACGTACAGACGTCCTTCGGGTCGCATGAAGTCGAACTGCGTATCGACGTCCCAGAACAGAGGGTTCTTCTGCATGGTCTATTCCCTTGTCCCTGCCTGTGTGTCTCGACGGGCCGCCGTGCCCGGCGGACGACACGGGCAGGATGCGGTTCCATTCTGTGTGCGAAGATGCTACAATCTCCACTTGGTATGTACGGCGGAGCATCGAGTCCGTTCGCTCCGTTTGTGCCACGACGAAAGGCCGGTCATGAACAGCTACAGGAAGGAATTGTGGTTTGACACCACGCGGCGGCGGGAGTTCATCAACATCACTCCGCAGGTCGAGCAGTGCCTCGCCGAGAGCGGCATCCAGGAGGGTCTGCTGCTGTGCAACGCCATGCACATCACCGCCAGCGTCTTCATCAACGACGACGAGTCGGGCCTGCACCAGGATTTCGAGGCCTGGCTGGAGAAGCTGGCGCCGGAAAAGCCCTACGCGCAGTACAAACACAACGGCAACGAGGACAACGCCGACGCCCACCTCAAGCGCAGCGTCATGGGGCGCGAGGTCGTCGTCGCGGTCACAGAGGGCAAGCTGGACTTTGGTCCGTGGGAGCAGGTCTTCTACGGCGAATTCGACGGCAAACGCCGCAAACGCGTCCTCGTCAAGATCATCGGCGAATAGGTACTCGGGGGCTTCGTGGGTCTGACCGGTTTTCTTCTCAAGGCGGTGGGTATTTCCCTCTCCGGCGTCATGGCGCCGGGGGCGGTGACGACCGCCGCCATTGCGCAGGGGGCGCAGCGCCGATGGGCGGGCGTGTGGATGGCCGTCGGGCACGGCATCATCGAGATTCCCCTGATCTTCCTGATCATGTTCGGTCTGGGTGTGCTGTTTCAGGCCGACTGGTTCAAGATCGCGGTGGGGCTTTTCGGCGGGGCCTTCCTCGTCTGGATGGGCATCGGTATGCTGCGCGACCGGGGCGCTGCGGATTCACCATCGGGCCAGGTGACGAACGCCGGACCGATGATGACTGGCCTGATCCTGTCGGCCGGCAATCCGTACTTCCTGCTGTGGTGGGCGACCGTCGGGCTCAACCTTGCCCTGGAGGCGCGGACTCTCGGCTGGCTCGCCTTCGTGCTGTTTGCCCTGGTGCACTGGCTGTGCGACTTGGTCTGGCTGACGATTCTCTCCTTCGGCAGCTTCCACGGCACCAACGTTCTCGGCCCGCGCGCCCAGCGGATCGTCCTTTACGTCTGCGGCGTCGCCCTGGCGTTGTTCGGCCTTCACTTCCTCTATCGCGCGGTCGCGCTGCTGCTCGCGTCGCGTTGACTTGTCGAAGCGGGCGGGGCTTTCGACGCTCGCTCGGACCGGATCTCTCGAACCAGTTGTCTGATCTGGTCCTCCAGCGCCGGATCGTCACAGGGCAGGGTCAGAGCCTTCCGCGCAGTTCTCAGTGCTTCATCGGCTGCGTCGGAACGATGTTTGGACAGGAAGCGGGCGAGCCAGAAGTACACCACCGGATTTCTCGGCTCGATCGGCAACAGCCGTCGGAAATGGTCTTCCGCTTCGTCCAGGCGGCCTTCCTCTTCGAGCAGTCGAGCCAGGTGGCCTCGCAGCGGCCCGCGTTCCGGGAACAGCTCAACTGCTCGGGTCATGGATGCGAATCCGTCGTCGCGCCGCCCGGACTCCCATTGGACCGCGCCGAGGTTGAACCACAGGTACGCGTTGTCGGGCTCGACCTCCAGGGCCTCTTCGAGCCTCTGCGTGCATTTCTCATCGGTGTCTGTCGCACGCAGGACGTCCCACATGATCAGCACAAGCCAGGGTCTCATCTGCCGGTGTTGCCAGAGGCCCCGAAGAATCTCGAGGGCTTTGCAGGGATCGCGATCGAGGAACGATTGCCCGTACATGAGCCGCAACATGGGACCGTTCGAGTCCAGTTTCATGGCGGCCTGATAGTGCGCCTCCGCGGCGTCCGCGTTGCCTTGTTTCTCCTGGACCCAGGCGGCGAGCACCTGGACCATGGCCGAGTGCGGTCGAAGAGCCAGCAGTCTCGTTACGGCATCGCCGGCCCATCCGTACGCGTCTCGGGCGAGAAACTTGGCGGTTTGCAGGAACAGCAGCGAGACTTCGAAGCCGTCATCGGCCCGGGCGGCCATTGTCCCCGACGGCTCCAATGATGGACTCTGCCCGATCTGCTCGGCCAGACGCCGGACCTGTGCCAGCGCGGGGCCCTGGCTGGTCAGGCGTCCATCGCTGAGGCTTTTGTTCAGTTGCACGAAGCACCCGGCTGCCTTCAAGGTTCCCGGAATCAGCATGGGCGCTCCGCTCCAGCCCGGCCCCAACTGACCTCGTCCGTAGAGGGAGATAAACTGCGGGACTTGCCGGCAGACAGCCACGAAATCGACGTCCAGGATCTGGTGGTCGACAGCCGACGACTCGGGAAACAACTGTCTCGACTCCTTGGGGATCGCCGAGATCAGTGAGACGTTCCCAATCGTCTCGAGTTGCTCGGCCTGCATCAGCTCGTCGTCGTTCGGGATCTCCAACGCCGGCTGCCCGACCCACGGCACCTTGATCACCGCCAGGTCGAGAGGAATGTCGAGGACGACGGCCTCTGCATAGCGGCAATCTCCAAGGTAGGGACTGAGGATCCGTACGGCCCCCAGCATCGTGTGCCGGCCTTCCTCGGAGGCTTCGGCCACGATGTGATGAGCGGTGACGATCAGCGTGCCGTCTCCCACGGCGAAGCCCGTTCCCGAGATCGATCCGAACGGCGCTGTGGACGTGACGATCACAAGGCAGTCTCCGGGATCGATCGCGCGCGTCTGGGGAATCGGATGGGCCTGAACCATGCGTGCGGAGAAGATCGCCGGCAGCAGGCACAGCCACAGGGCTCCGATTGCGGCGCTGCGGCAGGCAACGGTCGGCGATTTCCAGGAAGGCGGAGAGAACGATGCATTTCGATGTGGGATGTGCGGCGGTCTCACGAGGCAGACCCCTGTTCGGGTGTGCTGGGCGTGCCTTCTTCGTTGTGCAGCCGATCCGGCAGAAGGACTTCTCGCAGGTTGTGCTTGGCGAGGAACTGCTGCTGGGCCCGCACCAGCCGGCCCAGCGTCGCCGGTTCATTCAGATCGGGCTGGGCCAGCGCGACCGCCGCCAGCGCCTCGGTGATGTCCGAGAGTTTGATCTGTCCGGGGTCCCTGGCCGGGATGAATCCGGCCTGAGGCTCAGCGGTCCTGGCCAGAAGTCCCGTCTTGACGAGATGTTCGAGAATGTCTTCGCCCAGTTCCGGGGGCAGGCCGAGCCGGGTGCAGAGCGTCTCCCGCGACAAAGGACCTTCATTTTCCATAAATGCCCGAGCGATCTCCTTCGCGACGTTGATCACGGTCAGGTCGTTGGTGATGAAGTACTCCTGTTTTCGATCCCTGACGGCTTGGATCTCCGCCGCATCGAGCGTCTTGAGGTGCTGCGTCGTGTAGGTCAGTTGCAGCCCGAACAGCGCAATGAGCCAGGTGATGTGAATCCAGAATACGCTCAGAGGAACCAGGCCCAGAACGCCGTAGATCTTGCTGTACGGAATGAACTGCGTCACATAGGTGCTGAAGCCGTACTTGGCGAAGCTCCAGACCAGGGCGGCCACCGCCGCGCCCCAGAGCGCCGCGCCCGGGTTGACCTTCGTGCTGGGCAGCAGGAAATAGAGCAGGAAGAACGCCAGCAGACTCAACAGATAGGGCAGGATCACCTGCACGATGCGGTAGGCCAGCACCATCGTCTCGATGCTCCGAACCGCGGCGTATTGCGTGGTCGCGTAAATGCCCACGCCCACAAGAAGGGGACCCAGCGTCAGCAGAGCCCAGTAGTTGATCATCTTGTGCAGGAAGCTGCGCCCGCGCGAGACGTGCCAGATGTGGTTGAAGGCGGTCTCGATCGTGCTCAGCAGCGCCAGGGCCGCCCAGATGACCAGGACGGCGCTGACGAGGCTGAGCGACTTGCTGTTGAGCCCGCCGAAGAACCGCTTGATGGTGCTGTCGAGGTAATCGGTGAGCAGCACCTTCTCCTCGGGGTGTTCGGCGTTCTGGCTGTATTCGATCTTTGTCAGGTGGAGCTGCTCGTAGGCGAACTGCTTCAATCGGTCGCCGATGTCCTGATAGGCGGGGAACGATTGGAAGATCAGCAGCACGACGATGGCCAGCGGGATGATGCCGAAGATCGTGTAGTAGGACAGCGCCGCCGCCTGCTGGCCGGCGCGGTTGCGCTTGAGCAGCCGGATGCAGTGCGACCATAGCTTGATCTGGAACGCCACGAAGCGGCTGGCCCGGCCGAGCTGCGCGGTGGGTGTCGTCGACAGGTTCTTCAGCGCCTTCATACCGGTTCACTCATCAGAACAGATCTCCGAGTCCTCTGAACAACTGCTCTTGCAGGAACTTCTTCAGATCCAGCTTGGGGCTGCTGATCGTCCCGGTCAGCGGGACGCCGATTCGCTGCCCGGCCTGTCCCTCTTTATCGACCCTTGCCGTCCGCCCCTTGAACGTCCAGGGCAGGGTGACGGTCATATCGAGGCTTTGATCCAGGCCGATGGCCCCGCCAAAGCTGATCGGGTTGTCGCCCACGTCGATCTGCATGTTGTCGTATCGGACGATCCCGTTCTGGAGCGACAGATTTGTGGGGCGAATCGTCAGTCTCTGGCCGCGCAGGCTCTGGCCGGTGGCCTTGAGGATCTCGTCGAGCAGGCCGGAGGCCTCCACGAGCACGTTATCGGCCGAAATGGTGCCCGTCACCTCGGCCTTGCGCTCCAGGCCCGCCGCCAGCGGAATGACCAGCGTCTGGCACTCGAAGTTGGCGATCCCGCTGAGCCCTGTGACATTGGCGAACAGCGGGTTGACATATTGGAGCAGGGTTCCCGTCATCTCTCTGTTCAGTTCGATGCCTTTGGCCAGCACCAGCGGTGCGGCCGTGCGCAGCATCGGGTCCTTCTCCTTGAAGTCGGCCTGGCCGGCGAAGTTGAGCTGTCCGTTGTTGACCGTGGTGCTGAACGGCTCGATCTTCATCAGACCCTTCTCGACGTTGACCTGGACGTCGGTGGCACCGATGTTCAGGCCCTTGTAGCTCGCGCTGTCGAAGCCCACCCTGGCCGAGCCGTCCAGGTTCGCCATCAGTCCATTGGGATCGTCGGCGGGGTAGTTGCTCGCGAAATTCAGCGAGATTTCCCGCCGGCCCGACATCTCCAACCCCTCGGGCAGGAAGGGCGATGCAAGTTGGCCGACGGCGGCCCAGTCGCATTCCCCTTGCACCGTGCCCTGGACCTGGATGCGGTCGCCCTGGCGGGCCTGCTTGACCTGGCCGAAATCGATCTTGATCTGTCCGCTGTCCAATGTGAACGTCTCCACATCGAACGTCTTGGCTTCCGGATTCACCAGCGCGTCAAAGACGGCCGTAACCTGTTTCTCGGCGAAAGGTTTCTTGCCGGGGGTGGAGAGCACGAAATCCTGAATGCGGGTGTTCTCTGTGCGGATGCGATACGCGCCCTCCCGGCCGGTTACGGTCAGGGCGGATTCCGCAAGGCCCTGTAAGCGGAGGTTCTGGGGAAGTGATGCAAAGAGGACCGCGTACGGCGTGATCTTCTGGAGATCGACGTTGCGAGCCGAGACGGCCGCGTTCATCGGGACGGACGACGTCTTGTCCAGCGGGATCGACGCGTCCTTGACCGCGATGGCGCCGAAGCTGCCCTGTGCGTCGAGACGGCTGACCGCCAGCGCCTGTTTGGCCTGGTCCAGAGCGAATGCGAATGTGACATCGGCCGCCGGCTCGGAGACGCTGTTGCCGTCGGCGCTCGTCAGCACGAGCTGACGCAGAGAGGCGGTTCCCGTCGCTCCGATGCGTTGGTCCTGAATTGCGACCTGTCCCTTGCTCGTCACCTGGCCCGTCATGCGGTAGGGGCCCAGGTCGGCAAACTGGCCCAATTCGGATTGGAACTTCGCGAGGTCGACCCGCCCATCGTAGGTGATATCGTTGAAGTCCCCCTTGGCGGTGACCTGAGCGAATGCGGCGGACAGATCCATCGCGTCGAGGCGCGCGGTCTTGTCGTCGGCCGACAGCCTGAGGTTGGCCGCGACGGGCTCGCTGAGGGCCAGAGGTTTGCCGTCCACGGTTCCTGTCAGTCCCGCGATCTTCGTCTGGGCCAGGACGATGGCCCGGCCGCCCTCGGTGGTGGTGCTGATGTCTCCGCGGACCTGACCGCTTGTGATTTGCATGCCTTCCTTCAGCCCGAAGGTCGCGGGCATCTGCGACAGCAGGGCGGGCAGGTTGCAGTCGAAGTTGCCTTTGAGGTTGTAGCTGGCATCGCTCTTGAGCAGATCGGTCAGCGATTTGGCCGTCAGGGGGACGGCTCCGGCCGCGGTGACGTTCGCCCAGTCCGTATGGGCATCCAACTGCTCGACCCTGACGGTTTGACCCTCTCGCATCAGCCTGGCGTCGACCGCCAGTTTCGAGGTCTGCACGCGGTCGCCTTTCAATAGGGCGCCGGTGATGTCCACGTTTCGGCCTGCGACGGCAGCGCGGAGTGTCTCCAATTCACCATCCTGAACGGCCGTCGTGATGTCCGCAGAGAGCCGCCCCTGGGCCTGCAATTCGACTCCCGCCAGCTCGAAGATCGGCGCCAGCGACTCGAGGTCCAGGTCGTTGACCTCGATCACCACATCGCCCGTGGTGCCCTTGAAGGTCCAGCCGCCGTCGGCTTTGGCCGGTGTCACCGTGCCCTGGGCGCGAACCGTGGCGGTATCTTCTGCCTGGCCGACGGCCATCTTCGCCTCGAAGCGCGAAGGCTGTCCCGGCAGCCGGAGGTTCAGTGTCGAATTCAGTTGTGCGATTTGGACGGCCTTTCCGCCTGTGTCCGTGACGTGAATGCTCGCGTCGTTGATTGTTATGTCGCCAAGCATCGCCAGACCGGCGCCTGGCGGGGCCGGGGCTTCCGGACCGCCGGCCGGCGCCGGCGCGGGGGCCGGCCTCTTTCGCAGGTCGATCTCGACCGCCGGCCTGTCGATGACCGTCTTGCCCAGCGAGACCGTACCACCCAGCAGCGAGGCCAGATGAGGCTGAACGTCGATCCCGTCGATGCTCACGGCGGCCCAGCCGTTCTGCTCGCGGAAGCTGAAGTCGGAAATCCGCACGCCTTTCCGCCAGCCGACCGACAGGTCTCCGATGTCCGCGGTGCCTCCTGTCGACTCGCTGATCTTCGCCTGGATCATGCGCCGGAATCCGTCCGAAGACAGATACACCGGGGCCAGTGCCACCAGCAGCACGAGGATCAGTAGTATGCCGAGCAGCACCCACGGCCATCTCCTGGATCGCTTCCTTTTCGCCACGTCCTGCTTGCCGCCCTGAGTTGCCATGTCATCTCTCCTTATAGCCAACGCTTCGAAGAAGACTGCCAAACATGATCCCGCGTATTTCGAGCCGTTTCCAGTGCAAAACCTGAAGTCTGTCCGCAGAAGTCGATCTATCCTGGCATTACGCTGGGGTGGCAGGGCGGTTCAACTCGTCGGTGGGCGCCGCGAGGATGGTCCTGCGTCCGTCTCGGGAAGATATGCCGCAACGTGCGCGCACCCAGCACCGCAGGGGTACGTGAGGGCAAACATCGGCCGCGACGCAGAAGGGGCGATCAGCTTTCCATGATCTCCTTGGACTTATGGGCGACCAGGCTGTCCACCTTGTCGGTGAACTCCTTCGTCATGTCGTCGCACTGCTTCTTGCCCGCCTGGAGATCGTCTTCTGTGATCGCCTTGTCCTTCTGCTGCTGTTCGAGCTGCTTGATGGTGTCCCGGCGTACGTTGCGGATGCCGACCTTCGTCTGTTCGCCGGTCTGCTTGGCTTGCTGGACGAGCTGCTTGCGCCGTTCCTCGCTGAGAGGGGGGATATTCAGCCGGATGAACTTGCCTTCGACCAGCGGCGCGATGCTCAGATCGCTGCTCTTGATCGCCTTCTCGATATCGCGAACCGATGCGGGGTCGAACGGTTTGATCACGAGCTGGTCCACTTCCGGGGCCGACACGGTCGCGAGAGACTTCAGCGGGGTGGGCGTGCCATAGTACTCAACCTTCAGATGCTCGACCAGCCCCGGCGTAGCTCTTCCGCCTCGGAAGGCTTTCAGCTCGTCCTGGAGCACTTCGACGGCCTTCTGCATTTTGGACTTGCTCTCGGCGATCATTCCTGGCATTGGCATGGCTTACCTCTCTGCTATGAATTCCGTCAAACCAACCGTCGTTTCAGGCCGGCCCAATGACGGTGCCGACCGATTCGCCGCAGATGGCTTTGGCGATATTGCCCTTCTTGAAGATGTTCAGAACCGTGATGGGGATGCCGTTTTCCTGGCACAGACTGATCGCGGCGTGGTCCATGATGCGCAAACCCCGCTGCAGGACCTCGTCATACGAGATGCGATCGAAGAGTTTCGCATTGGGGTCCTTCTTCGGGTCGGCGCTGTAGACTCCGTCGACCTTGGTCGCCTTGATGAGCAGGTTCACGTCCAGCTCGGAGGCCCGCAGGGCCGCGCACGTGTCGGTGGTAAAGAAGGGGTTGCCCGTCCCGCCGGCCAGGATAGTCACCCGGCCTCGCTCCAGATGGTGCAGGGCCCGCCGCCGGATGAACGGCTCGCACATGGCCGCCACCTCGATCGCGCTCATGACACGCGTCGGTTGACCCAGCTTCTCCAGCGTCTCCTGAAGGGCGCAGGCGTTGATGATCGTGGCCAGCATCCCCATGTAGTCGGCCGTGTTCCGGGGGATATGGCTGGTGCGCGAAAAGGTTTCTCCACGGAGGATGTTGCCGGCGCCGACGACGACCGCGACCTGGGGGCCCAGCCGGCCGATCTCGGCGATTCGCTGGGCGACCGACTCCAGAGAGGCTCCGTTGATGCCGAATTCGCCCGGCTCACAGAAACTCTCGCCGGAAAGCTTGAGCAGCACGCGCTTGTACTGACATTCTCCCATCACTTCAGCCGGTCCTTCCGTGGCCTGCGTCCCGTCCGCGATCGACGCCACAAGAGCAGCTCGCGGCGGCAATCACCCCACCTCGAATCGGGCGAAACGCTTGATCGTGGCGGTGCCGCCGGCGGCCTTGGCGGCCTCCGCGAGCACCTGCCGAACGGTCTTGCTGTCGTCTTTGACGAACGGCTGCTCGAGCAGACAGTTCTCGGCGAAGAATTTGCCCATCTTGCCGTCGACGATCCGGTCGACGATCTCCGCCGGCTTGTTCTTGACCTGTTCGGCGTAGACGGCTCTTTCCTGCTCGATTACCTTCGGATCGATCCCGCTCTTGTCCAACGCCAGCGGCTTGCTGGCGGTGATGTGCATCGCGATGTCCATCATGGCCCGTTGGACGCCCTCGGCCTGCGCGACCTTCGGATCGCTGACGTCGATCTGGACCATCGTGCCGACTTTGCTGTTGAAGTGGATATAGGTCGTCAGCAGTCCGGGGCCGTCGAGCCTGAAACGCGCGTAATCGCCGACCACGGTCTTCTCCCCGGTCTTGCTGACGATCTCGGTCAGGATGTCGTTGAAGGCTCTGCCGTCCTTGGTGGTGTGCAGCAGGGCGTCGGCGCCCTCGTCGGCAGGGCAGACCAGTGCGTACTCGGCCAGCAGATTGGCGGCGGTCACGAAGTCCGTGCCCTTGGCGACGAAGTCAGTCTCGCAGCACAGCGAGACGAGCACGCCGGTTCGCCCCCCGTCGGCCATCCTGGAGACGACCAGGCCGTTCGAGGTCTCTCGCTCGGCTCTCTTGGCCAGCGTGGCCAACCCCTTCTTACGGAGAATCTCCATCGCCCGATCGACGTCGCCGGCCGCTTCCTGCAAGGCTTTCTTGCAGTCCATCATGCCCTGGCCGGATCTGTTGCGAAGTTTCATGACGGCCGAAGCTGAGATCTCTGCCATTTGATCGACTCCTGTCTTGCTCTTTTCAAAGGTTCACAAATCGCGGAGGAGGTTGATGCGTCTACACCCATCCCGTCCTCCGCCGAGGCGTGCCGAACGTCCATCTGTGCCGCTGCGGCGATTGTCCTGGAGGCCCCGAGGCCCGTTGCTACACGCCGGGGCTGGGCTGGACAGGTTCGTGTTGCCCAGCGCCGCTGTCGGAGTCTGCTGCAGGCTCCGCGTCGCCGGCAGGTTCGTCCGCCGCGGCGGCACCGGACGCCGATGCCCCGTCGGCCCGGCCCATGGCCGGTCGGCGGCTCGGACGCGCCCGTCGTGGACGCGGCTCGACCGATTCCTGCTGACGGACCGAAACCATCGTTTTGCCAACGGCGACCGCGTCAGCCAGCTCGTTGAGGATGATTTCTACGGCGCGGATCGAATCGTCGTTGGCGGGAATGGCGACGTCCACGGTATCGGGATCGGAGTCCGTGTCCAGCACGCCCGCCGTCGGGATGCCCAGTTTGGCGGCCTCACGCAGCGCCAGATATTCCTTCTTGGCGTCGACGACGACGATGGCCCCGGGCAGACGCGACATCTTCCGCACGCCGTCGAGGTTGGTGCGGATCTTTCGCATCTCCCGCTTGAGACGGGACGCCTGCTTCTTGCTTTCGGCTTCCAGCGAGCCGTCCTGCTCCATGGCTTCAAGCTGCTCCAGACGCTGGAGACGGGAGCGGATAGTGCGGAAGTTCGTCAGCATTCCACCGAGCCATCGCTCCGACACGTAGTGCATTCCGCATCGCTTGGCCGCGGCTTCAACAGCTTTCTGGGCCTGCCGTTTCGTCCCGACGAAGACCACGTCGCTGCCGGAGGCGACGATCTCCGCCAGCAGTTTCTTGGCCACCAGTACGCCTTTGAGTGTTTTCTTGACGTCGATGATGTGAATGGTTCCCCGTTTTGCGAAGATATAGGGGGCCATTTTCGGGTTCCATCGACTCACACCGTGCCCGAAATGCACTCCTGCGTTGATGAGCTCCCGCGCCAACTGTTTAGCCACAAAAACCTCCAAACTGCCTCTGACTGATCTCACATGGGGCACGCAAACTGCTAAATCCCAAAAACTTAATGGAATTTTCCGGCGGTGTCAAGTTTTTGTGGCGAGAATTTTGCCGAAATCGGGTGTACACCGCCAGCGGGTCGGCCGGGCGACCTCCGTCACCGGCCGAAGGGCGAACAGATGCTCCTGGGGGCGTGCTCGACGGCTGCCTCGCCCTTCAGCAGCCCCGAGGACCGAGGAATCTGCCCTCCGTCGCTGGGAGAACGCTCAATACCACAAGGTAATAATGATATTGGGCTCGGTCTTCTTGGCCTGGACCTCGCCGGTCGTGATGTTGGTGTGCTTGATATGGACCTCCGGATGCTCCTTGAGCCATCCACCGATCTGCTCGTCCATGAACTCCAGCGCACCGGGGTGCAACTTGGTGAAGAAGGTCTTGACACCTGTGATCCTCCCGCCGGAAGGGACGGGGGCCTCGGGAACGGTCCTGCGGACGGGCACAGGAGCAGCGGGACGCGGCGCCGGCGCTGGCGCCGGCGTTGCGACCGGCGTCGGCGGGGCCGCCACAGGCTTGCCCGCTCCGCCCAGATTCAGGGGGGCGCGAGAAACGCTTGGGGCTGCCGCCGGGTTTGCGGCGGGCATCGGCTTCTCGCCGTTGTCAAAGGAGATGGGCTTCTCGACGTTATTGCCAGGGGTGCTGTTGTTGCCCAAGTTGTCCATCTACTGTCCCTCCAGAAAGGTCAGTGTGCGAGTTCCTGAGCTACACGCAATCGAGGTACGGCAATACTTGCAGGACGAACGACCGGACTTAGGCACTCCGCTCAGCGCCATGGACACGGTCCTGTCCTCCTGCGGCTACTTCGCCTCCTGCGGTGGTCCCTGTGGCGCTCCCTGTTGCGGCGCCGGCTCCTGGCTCTGGCCGGCCGGCGGCGGCTCCTGCGGCGTGGCCTTCTGTTCGGGCTGTTCGGCGGCGTTCTTGCCGGCCTGTTCGGCCTGCGCCTTGGCCTTCTCGGCCTCCGTCTTGGCCTGCTGGGCCTCCGCGGTGGCCTGTTCGGCCTGCGCCTTGGCCGCTTCGGCCGCCGAAACGGCCTGATCGGCCTTCGTGCTGGCCTGTTCGACCTGCGCCTTGGCTTCCTGGAGTTCGGCGCTCAGGTCCTGGATCTGCTGACCCGTCTCCATCGCTTCCAGACGGGCGGCGTTCTTCTCGGCCTCCGACTGCATCTGCGCTTCGTGAGCCGCCTCGACCTTACGTTCCTGCTCCTGCTCACGGGCCTTGATCCCGAGCGGGTCCATCACGGCTTCGTGCAACGCCTGCGTCATCGGCGAGGAATGTCGCTCCTGCATCAAGTTGACGATATCCTCGTTGGGCTTGCCGCCGGTGGAGATGGTCGGGGTCAGGATGAAGATGACCTCGGTGGCCCGTTCCTCGAAGTCCCGACCGGAAAAGAGCAGATTCAGGCCGGGGATGTCCTTGAGGACCGGTACGCCGCGAATCACGTCGCGTTTCTCGCTCTTGCGAATGCCTCCGATGATCAGGCTCTCGCCGATCCGAATGCGGTTGTCCTTGTTCGTGATCGTCCGCTCCGTCACGATGGGCATCTGGCTGATGCCTTCGGGGGTCATGTGTGCGGCGATCTGGACCTGCGTCTCCAGCCCGATGTAGCCGTCTGCGTAAACGTGCGGCGTGATCTCCAGTTGGTCTATGATGTCATAGTATTCCGTCTGGGTCCGCAGGACGGGTGTCCCTCCGAATCCTCCGCTCTGGACGGTCACCTGCTGGAGCGGCAGATGCTGCTTGGACTGGATCTTCGCAGACTGACCGTTGACGACCTCCAGCGTGGGGTTCATGAGGATCTTCAGGTAGCCTCGTGAGACCAGAATGTCGACGAGGGCCATGATCCGGTGGCCTTCCTCGCCCTGATCGACGCCGATTTTCAGGCCGAACTTCTGTCTGGCCGGATCACGAAGCGCCGCCCCGGGAAAGGCCAGGTATTCGTTCGTCGGTTCGCCGCCGATCGCCATCTCCCCGAACAGATTCTGGATCATGACGGATGTCTCGCGGTCCACGGTCAGATCCGCGTACAACTCCGACACCAGACACTCGATCTTTACCTGGATCGGCGGGATATCCGTTTCTTTGATGATCTCGAGCACCGAATCGATGTCCGATTCGAGCGGGCAGCGCACGATGAGCTGATTCGTAGCGGGATTGGCCGTGACGGTGTAATCCTGTATGGTTGTCGACTGGCCCTTCTGGTTGAACAACTGAGTGGCAAACTGCTCGTGGATGATCTGCTTCATGTTCTCGGCGGTGTGGTACCGGCAGAAGTAGACCAGTTTCCACTCTTCGGCGCCGCCGACGACCTGTTTGATTTTCTTCGGAGGGGACTGATAGACGGCCGGCCGGGGAATGTTGGGATCGGCGACGGCGTTGACCCTGCCGATGTCTCGCAGGATGTTCTGCGCCTCGATCGCGGTGCCCCTCTCATCCGGCCAGTCGTGACAGCCCTGAAGAACGACGGTGCCTAAAACGAGAAAAGCCACGAACAGTAACTCCCTGTTGTGGCTGATTTTGTGTTTGGCATCAGTCATTCGCATAACACCTGTCGCTTCTACCTACGGCCCCACATCCATGTGAATCTACCCTTGCAATGTCCTCCTGTGCAGGTAGACGCCAGCTATCGATATTCTATTCCCACAGACTTTATCGTCAAGGGCAATTTGAAAGGATTAACAAAAATGGGGGTTTTCATCTTGCCCAACTTAAAAGAATAGACAAACGCCGCCGCTTGGCGTATCAGTACGCTCCATGACAAAGAGCAGAAAGAAGAAGGTCACGGTCGGATTTGTCGCATTAGGCTGTCCGAAAAACGTGGTGGACAGTGAGAGGATGCTCGCTCAGATCGTGGAGGCCGGCTTCCTGATCGCGGCCGACCCGTCGCAGGCGGATGTGGTCGTCGTCAACACGTGCGGCTTCATCGAGCCGGCGAAGGTCGAGTCGCTCGACGCCATAGCGCAGGCGGTGGCGGACAAACGAAGCGGCCGCGTTCAGAAGGTGGTCGTCGCCGGCTGCCTGGCGCAGAGGCTGGGCGCGCAGCTCCTCGATGAAGCCGAGGGCGTCGACGCCGTCGTCGGGCTGGGGCAGAGAGATCGCATCGCGGAGATCGTTCGGCGCACGTTGTCTGCCGGCGAGCCGGGCGTCTACAGCGACCGGACGTTTCCGGTCCCGACCGATGACCGCGTTCGTCTGCGGATCGGGCCGGCCCATTCTGCCTATCTTCGCATCAGCGAAGGGTGCGACCATCGCTGTTCTTTTTGCACGATTCCCGCCATTCGCGGGCCGTTTCGCAGCAAGCCCCCGGAACGGGTTCTGGAAGAGGCGAGGGAGTTGGTCTCTTCGGGGGCGGTGGAACTGAACCTCATCGGGCAGGACACGACCATCTACGGCCGCGACCTGAAGAGGGCCGACGGTCTTGCACACCTGCTGGGCCGGATGGAGACGATTGCGGACCTTGCCTGGATTCGGCTGTTGTACGCCTACCCCAGGGGCATCACGGAGAGTTTGATCGGTGCGATCGCTCGCAGTGACAAGGTCTTGCACTATCTGGACGTCCCCATCCAGCACGCCAGCGATAAGATCCTCCGCGCGATGAGACGTCCGGACACGTCGGACGGACTGCGAACCCTGATCGAGCGTCTTCGCGCGGCGATCCCCGACATCGTCCTGCGGACGACGGTGATCGTGGGCTTCCCCGGCGAGACCGACGGGGATTTCTCCGACCTGCTTGAGTTCATCCGGTGGGTGCAGTTCGATGCCCTGGGGGCGTTCACGTTCTTTCCGGAAACCGGCACGCCGGCGGCCCAGTTCCCCGCCCAGATTCCCGACGACGTCAAACAAGACCGGCTCGACGCCCTCATGTTGGCGCAGCAGGAGATCGCCTTCGCGAAGAACCGAGCGCGCGTCGGCCAGCGTCTGAGGTGTCTGATCGATTCGGTCGATCCGCAGGGGATCGGCTACGGCCGCTTCTACGGACAGGCGCCCGACATCGACGCGATCTGCGTCGTGACGAACTGCATGGCCGGCCCCGGAAGCTACGCGGATGTGGACGTCGTCGGGGTCAGGGACTACGATCTGCTCGTTGAGCAAATTTGCTGTTGAAGCGAGCCATCGGCTCCAGTAAACTTGCCGTCATGCTGAAACATGTCCCGAACATTTTGACCTTTGCACGCCTCGGCCTGTCCATCATCTTTCTCGTGATGCTCCTCTACAGCCCACAGGTCGAACATCGCACGGCGTTTCTCGATGGGGCCTTCGTTCTGTTCGTCGTCGCGGGCCTGACCGACGTCGTCGACGGCATCGTGGCGCGCCGCTTCAACGCGACCAGCAAGTTCGGGCGCATGGTGGACCCGCTGGTCGATAAGGTGCTCGTGGTCGGGACGTTCGTTTGCTTTGCCGTGATCGGGGAGCCCAAGCTGTTCGGCTGGTCGGCCGGAACGCTGGCCGTGATTCACTGGCTGGTCGTCGCGGTTCTCGCGGCCAGAGAGGCGTATGTCACGATTCTGCGACAAGTGGCGGAAGCCAAGGGAATCAACTTTGCCGCCACTCGCTCGGGCAAGCTCAAGATGCTGCTACAGTCTTTTGCCATCGGCACCGTTCTGATCAAAATGGCTCACGTTCCGGATCAGACCTGGGGCTATTGGTTCACCTCGCTGACATTCGTCGCCATGATCGTAGCTACCATCGTCTCCGGCTTCCTCGCGACCCGACGGCCCAGTTGGAGGCAGTACAAACAAGAAGGAACACACCATGACTCTTCCGTCCCGTCGTCCTGACCGCATTGTTTCGCGGTCTGTTCTTCTGGTTGTGATTGCCCTCGTTGGTTCGGTACAAGCAAGTGACGAGTTTCTGCCTCCGCTGCCGGCGGGCCAGCAGTGGAAGCTCGCCTGGAGCGATGAATTCGACGGCACCCAGGTCGACCAATCAAAGTGGGACGTGATGGGCGACTGGAAACGGCGCGACGGGTTCTGGGTCAAGGAGGATTCTTACGTCGACGGCCAGGGTCACCTGGTCCTGCGAACGAAGAAGGACGGGGACCGGTACACCTGCGGCGCGGTGCGCACGCGAGGCAAATTCGAGTATCGGTATGGCTACTGGGTCTGCCGCTGCAAGTTCCCGACCCAGCCGGGACACTGGCCCGCCTTCTGGCTGCACTGCGACACGGTAAACAAGATCGGCGACGGCGGCCGTGACGGCACCGAGATCGACATCATGGAAAAGCCCTGGCGCGAGGACCGCACCGCGCAGAACCTGCACTGGGACGGCTATGGCAAAGAGCATCAGCACGCCGGAACCACGGTCACCGTGCCGGGCATGAGCGAAGGCTTCCACACGTTCGGCCTGTATTGGACGCCGCAGGAGTATATCTTCTACGTCAACGGGCAGGAAACCTGGCGCACCAGCGGTGGGGGCGTCTCGCAGGTTCCCGAGTATGCGAAGCTGACCGAGGAGATTGGCGAGTGGGGAGGGGACATCGCCCAGGCCAAACTGCCCGACCACTTCGTCGTCGATTACGTTCGCGTGTACGACGTGGTGGGCGAGCCCCAGACGGTCGAGCACTTCAAACGTAAGGCGCTGATCGCCCAGGCGGCCAACGTGAAGCCTTCGCCCCAGCAATTGGCTTGGCAGCAACTGGAGTTCATCGGCTTCATTCACTACACCGTCAACGCCTTCACCGACCGGGAGTGGGGCGACGGCACGGAGAGCCCGGCCATCTTCAACCCGAGCGAGCTGGACGTCCGCCAGTGGGTCCGGACGTGCAAGGACGCGGGGATGAAAATGATCATCCTGACGGCCAAGCACCACGACGGCTTCTGTCTGTGGCCCAGCAAGTACACCGAGCATTCGGTCAAGAGCAGCCCGTACAAGAACGGCAAGGGCGACATCGTCGGTGAACTGGCCGCCGCGTGCCGCGAGGCGGGCCTGAAGCTGGGGCTGTACCTGTCGCCCTGGGACCGGCACGAGCCGAGCTACGGCGACAACGAGGGCTACAACCGGTTTTACATGAACCAGCTCCGCGAGCTGCTCACCAATTACGGCGAGGTCACCGAGGTTTGGTGCGACGGCGCCAAAGGGCCCGACGCCAAGGATATGGAATACGACTGGGCCGGCTACTTCGGCCTCGTCCGAGAGCTTCAGCCGGGCGCGGTGATCTTCAACGGGCCGGACATCCGCTGGGTCGGCAACGAACGAGGCTACGCCCGCGAGAGCGAGTGGAGCGTGATGAACGGCAGCGGCAGCCTGTTCGGGCCGGTCAATTGCACCGCCAAGGACCTGGGCAGTCTCGATGCCCTTGGCGAGGGCGAGCGGCTGATCTGGTATCCGGCGGAGACTGACGTCTCCATCCGCCCCGGCTGGTTCTACCACGCAAAAGAGGACGACAAGGTCAAATCGGTCGAGCAACTGCTCGATATCTACTTCAGCTCCGTCGGGTATAACAGCGTGCTGCTGCTGAACCTGCCGCCGGATCGCAGGGGGCTGATCCACGAGAACGACGTGCAGCGTCTGAGAGAGTTTCGCAAGGTCCTCGATGCGATCTTCGACGAGAATCTGGCGGCAAAGGCCTCGGCTAAGGCGTCCAGCGTCAAAGGCGACAATCCCGCCTTCGCAGCGGACAAGATCACCGACGGCAACAAGGACACCTACTGGACGACCGACGACTGGACGACGGCCGCCACGGTCGAGTTCGATCTGGGCAAGGAGTGCACGTTCAACGTCGCCGAACTGGGCGAGTGCATCGCCGTGGGCCAGCGCATCGAGGAATTCGCTCTCGATGCGCTCGATGGCGGCAACTGGAAGGAATTCGCTCGCGGGACCACGGTCGGCTATAAGCGTCTGCTGCGGTTCGACGACGTCACGACCGGCCGCGTCCGCCTGCGCATTCTCAACTCCCGCGTCTGTCCGACCCTGTCGGGCTTCGGCCTCTACTACGCGCCGCCAATCGACAAGGTCCTCGCCCGCTGATCGGTGGACTCGCCCGATGGCGGGGGGGAAGAGGTTGTCGCACGGAAGCAACTTTGTCTTCCTGAGCTTCGCGAAGGATCTGGCCAGAGTGTAAGACGTTTCTCTTGTCCACGGCCCAGGTCCTTCACTGCGTTCAGGATGACAAGATTGGAGGCCTACCGGCCACCATCCCTCACTATCCAGTGTGGCGCGCGGTGTCGGCCCAGTCGCGTGCGATGAATTCCTCGGTTACGTCGTCGGGCGAAAGGCCGATGGCAGCGAAGATCTCCGCCTCCAGTTCGAAGATTCGGGCGTCCACCGCCTCTTCCGTCTCCCGGCAGCGGGTCTTGCCTGCCTTGGCCATGGCGACGGCGCTTCTTTGGTGTGCCTCTTCGAGCCGCTCCTTCAACGGAACGATCCGGTCGTGCATCGCTCGCTTGTCGGCGTAATAGACGAGCTTCTCCTCCCAGGATTGAGGGCAATCCGTTTCGTCCAGGACCGCGACGTATCGATGCCGCCGGATCGTGGTCGCCAGCACAGGGTACTTGTCCCGGAGAAACGCGTCGGCGGCGTCCTCGTGCCGGACGTGACCGTGGCGGGCCTTCAGCCGTCGCCACCGGCTCTTGTCGTCTTCGGTGACCGGCTGCTCGAACCAGGTGAAATCCTCGAGTGGGAAATCGCAGACGCGGAACAGATCGTGCAGCAGGCAGGCCCGTTCCACCAGCTCGACATCGATCTCGATGCCTCGCTCGGCGAGCTTCCTCGCCAGAAACACCGCCAGCCTGGCGACCGTTGCGGCGTGTCGAACGATGTGAACCGGGACGTGACAGTCCCGAATCAGCGACAGGCATTCTTCATGACTGGGCAATGCGTAGTCTCTCATGGACAGGTTCCGAGGCAGGTTCGTTGGGTTCGGCGGCGACGGGTTCGGTCTGGTCTTCCGTGCATCGGCCCTCTGTGAGGTCAGGCGCTCACATGTTGGCCTCGATCATCTCCCGCGTGATGATGACCTTGCCCTCGTCGCATTCGTCGCACCGCCGGACGATGCGCGCGGGAATGTCCCGTCCGGTGAGAATCGGGCTGCCGTACAGCACGACGTCGCTGCCGATCACGTCCTCCAGGTCGATCTCATTGATGTGCTTTCCTGTGCCTGTGCATTGCACCTTGATGATCTTCGCCATGCGCGTTTCCCCGCGAATCGAGCCATAGAACAATGGTCCACCGGGCGTAGGGGCGAATCATCCTTCGCCCGTCGCCGGACCGATCCTATCCGCAAGAAACGCCCCTGGCTACATCAAACTGCCCGGGAAGGCGGCATTGCCTCTTGACCTTTGGCGGCTGTGATCGTACGCTTCCCGTAGAGAGATAAAGTCTGTTGTGCATCTGGACAGGAGTGCATGGGTCTTCGCGAATCGATTCTCCGTCACCTCCCGGACCGGGACAGGCTGCGGCGGTCCTTCCTCTATCGCGTCTTCGGGAAGAACATCCTGGCCAGAGACCTCTGGCATTTCGACGCCCGTTCGCTGGCGGGAGGCATGTCGGTCGGGCTGTTCATCGCGTTCACCCCCACGATCCCGTTTCAGATGCTGCTGGCCTGTGTGGGCACGCTCTACTTCCGGGTGAACCTGCCCATCGCTCTGCTGGCCTGCTGGGTGACCAACCCTCTGACGGCTGTTCCCATCTACATGACCGCCTGGCGCATCGGCCATTTCGTCCTGTACGCGATTCCCTATGCTGACGAGTACATCGCTGCATATGTCCAGGCCAGATCCGGCAGGATCATCATGGGCTCGTTCTGTCTGTGGACCGGCTGCCTCATCTTGAGCACTGTGGCTGCGATTGTCGGCAACGTCTTGGTCCGATGGCTCTGGAAGGGAGCCCACTTGCATCACCCGCGCCGAGACCGGCCAGACCGTGCTCCTCGTTGACACCGGCCGCACGCTTTGCACGCGCCACCTCGCGTCCTCTGCGGGGCGCTGTTGATTTGTCCGACGTGGTGCGTTATCATGGGATTGTGCGTGAAAGGAAGAAACGCAAAGGCGAAACCGGATGGCAATCACGTAATCGAAAGGCAGAAGGACGGAATGCCGACTACCAGGGAAAAGTAGCTGTGTACGCCATCCATGACGGACCGCTTCTGGCAGGTGAGTTGCCTCTGAACAAGCACAAGCTGGTTGTCGCGTGGATCGAGATTCACCAGGAAGAACTGTTGGCCAATTGGGATTTGGCTGTGAACGGCAAGAAGCCATTTCCCATCAGGGGGCTCGACCAATGACAATCGTGGAAGTGCGTCCAGAACCGAACGGGATTCTGTCCGTCGTTGCAGACGATGGTCGCGCTGGCGTTTTCGATGTCAGCCCCTACCTGGGAGACGAAGCGTTTGAAGACCTTCGCGACCCAACCGAGTTCATGAAGGTCTCCAACGGCGGATACTTTGTCGAATGGGATTGCGGCGCCGATCTTTCAGCGGACACGATCGAGGCGCACTGGCGTCTCATCGGGCCACAGAGCTCCGGCTCCACATCTCATGGCGATGAATCGGATTGTTGTGAAGTGGATGACAGGATGGGCAGGTAGCATATGGACGACGGCCGACTCCGGAGATCGAGAAGTCCACGGTGACTGCGTCTTGATGAACTGCTTCTGAGCGGGGGGCTGTCACGTCAGTTCGCGTTCTTCCCGTTGTCCTCGATGAGCAGGTTGCGCAGGTAGATGTGCAGGTTGCCGTCCCAGGGTTTGGTGCAGATGTCGACGTCGCCGTCGGCGTCCACGTCGGCGGCCTTCGCCTCGTGGCAGCGTTTGCCTTCGAGGATCAGATGCTCCTTCCAGAGGCCGGCTTTGCCGTCGGCGTTTTCCCAGATGAAGCACTTGTGGACGTCCTTGGAGAGAGGTCCGCCGCCGGAGAAGACGTCCAGGTCGCCGTCGTTGTCAAAGTCGCCCACCGCCAGCGAGTGGAAGTCCTGGTTCGTGTGGTCCGCTGAGATCAGGCGGCATGGCCAGTCCCTGGCCTTGCCCTTGTTCTCGAACCAGAAGACGCGTGCATCGGGCGTGTCCGCCTCGGCCTCGACGATATCGAGATCACCGTCCCGATCCATATCCGCGACCCAGACCTTGATCGCCAGACCGTAACGCTCGGGACGGTTCCCGCCGGGCGGGGTCAGACCGGCGTGTTCGGTCCATTGCAGGCCTTTGCCGTCGGCATTCTCGAACCATACGTCACCCCGGACAACGTCGTTGTCACCATCGCCGTCGAGGTCGGCCACGCCGTGCGGACCGACGCCTCCGTGGATGCCATTGCCGATTCTATGCTCGATCCATTTGGTCCTGGCGTCGGCCGGGATCTCGTACCAGACCGTGATGCCATGCTCGCCCTGATCGCTACAGGCGACCGCGTCGAGCCGGCCGTCGCCGTTGATGTCGGCCGCGACGTCATCGTGGCAGACAATCGTGCCGCTCTCGTATTGCTGGAAGGGTTCGGTGCGCGGCTGGCCCGTGTTGCGGTACCATCCGGTCCCACAGAACTGGTCGATCCAGCCGTCGCGGTCGATGTCGAACGCGGTGCCGCCCACGTCCGTGCGATTGCCCTGGCCCAGATCGTGCCGAATCCACTCGTCCGCTCCGGCGTATTCGAACCACCACGTCCGCGTCCGCTCGCCGACGACCCA
>CAZNSM010000048.1:26964-29879 GCA_964575615.1 uncultured Pirellulales bacterium
TGTCGGCCGCGACCGTCGAGAAGGTGCAGGCCGGCTACGAGCAGACGCGGCGGGCGGGCTTCTACCGGCGCATCTTGTGCGAGATGAGCAAGATCGAGTCGTGCCAGGTGAACTTTCTCGGCGCGCCGTTCGGCGAGTCGGACATGCCCACGCTGCTGATGCAGGATATCAGCATTCTGGGCATGTACGCGGGCCCGAATCTCGACGCGTATGCCAGGCCGGCGGACATCGAGGTCGGCTCGCTGGCCGACTGGCACCGTGTGATCGACTGGTGGTTTGCCAAGTACGGCAAGTACGCCGTCGCCGTCAAATCGCAGGACGCCTACCACCGTGACATCAACTACGAGCAGGTGCCAGCCGAGAAGGTCGAAGCGATCTTCAAGAAGCGACTCGCCAAGGACTCGCTTACTGCTCAGGAGAAGAAATCGCTGGAGGACCATCTGTTCTGGTACGCGGTCGGCAAGGCGACGGAGCACAAGCTGCCGGTCAAGCTGCACACCGGCTACTACGCCGGGCAGAACTACATGCCGCAGGGCCGCCTGCTGCACAATCCCGGCTCGGCCAGCGACCTGTGCCGTACAGCGCCCGATACGCCGTTCGTGTTCATGCACATCTGCTATCCGTACTACGAGGAGCTGATCTCCGTAGCCAAGCACTACGCCAACGCCCACGTCGACATGTGCTGGTCGTGGATCATCAACCCGGTGGCGGCCAAGGACTTCCTCAAGAAGTTCCTCGTGACCGCTCCGGCCAACAAGGTCCTGACCTTCGGGGGCGACTACATCCCCGTCGAGCCGGTCCTCGGCCACGCCGCCATCGCCCGACAGGGCATCGGCCTGGCGCTGACCGAACTGGTTGAGGAGGGCTGGGTGTCCGTGCCCGATGCGCTGGAGATGGCCGACCTCATCATGCACAACAACGCCCGCCGCATCTTCCACCTGTCCGAAAAGACCAAGGCCCTCCAAAGCGTTCCTTGGGCGTAAACGGGACGCAGCGAGCATGAGCGTGCGTGCATGGCGGAACCGCCCATCAGGCCGGTGAGCCACGCGCCAGAACTTGCGCTTGACCGGCGCCGGAGGCCGGGCTATCATCATACGAAAGAAGGTGGTCGCCTGTGACGATGAAAGAACTCATTGAGGCGGTGGTCTCGTTGCCCGTGGAAGAACGAGCCATCGTGGCCGACGCGGTTCTCCGCAGCCTGGACGCCCCCGAGTCGGAGATCGACCGCAAGTGGGCGCAGGTGGCGCAGCGTCGTCTCGCGGAGGTGCGAGCGGGAGAGATGAAGCCGATTCCTGGTGAGCAGGTTTTCGCCAAAGTCTGGAAGCGATTCGAGACATGAACTACCAGTTTCATCCGGAGGCCGAAGAGGAATTCCTCGGGGCCATCGACTGGTACGAGGATCACGAGAGGAACCTGGGTTTCGACTTCGCGCGAGAGGTCTATGCCACGATTGGACGGGCCGCCCAGTGCCCCGATGCTTGGCCGGTCCTCGAAGGAAGCGTGCGAAGGTGCCAGACGAAGCGATTTCCCTACGGTGTGCTCTATTCGCAGGAACCGGACGGTATCCTGATTCTTGCGGTGATGCACCTCCGGCGTGATCCGGGCTACTGGAAGCATCGTCTCGGATAGGGCCGTCGCATGCATTCCGGCCCGGATTCCTCCTCACGTCTGTTGCATTGACCGGCGCGATGTGCTATTCTACGGGCAGCAGGCGAAGGAGGATCGAGTGATGCGATATAGCGAAGACGACAGGTAGTCTTGGGAGATACACATGGACGGATTCATGTCGGCTCTGGCGATTGCCACTGCCTTGCTCGTCTTGCTCAACTGCGTCATGCTCTATTCTCTCGTGCAGAAGTCAAGACGTTTTGAAAGGGCTCTGGCCCGTTTCGAGGACAGAGGCCGCCTCAAACTGGAACGAGACACGATGGAAGCCCTGACCCTCCTGCGAACCGGCAAGATCGAAGAAGCCAAGACCGTCGCCGATCGGATCGTCAACGCCTGATGTGTCATCGGTCTTGAAGGTGGGCGATGCCCACCCTGCAAGTGGGGGGCTTTTGCGGTCGGAGCGATCTTTGGAATCGTCTGTTCGTACAGAATGGTCAAAGATGTGGATTTGTAGCTAGCCCAGCATGGTAGCGTGGTATGGTGCGGACAAAGGTGCGTTGGTCAACATATGGACGTCGATACGATATACCGCAAGCTTGGGGAATTTGTGGTCTCCTTCCAGTGGCTTGAGAATCGCTTTCGCGAGATTGGCTGGCTTATTCTCGACCCCGAGAGAAATGATTGGCCTCCTCGTGCCCTGCGAGATGACACCAATCATGACCTTCTGGTCCAGGTCGAGAAGCTCTATCTGGACTTGATTGATCGCCTTGCGCCACGCGACGCGGAAAGGCGGAAGGAGTCGTTCCAATGCCTCGTTTCCGCTGCGCACGAATTGCGTCGGTATCGAAACCGCCTTGCCCACTCGGCGTATATCGAACTGAAGGCCGGAGGCGAAATCATCGGGCTTCTGCGGTCCAACCCGAGACTAACGGAAGATCGTCAAACTGGTGAACCAATGTGGGATCAGGAAGCGTTGACAGAGAGCTCATTCGATTCTGGGATGGACCAGATGGGCAAGATAGCCTGGGATCTCAACTCTCACTATGTGCAATTGATTCACTGGGCTCCCTTTGGCAGAAGTCAAGAAACTCAATGATAACCTCATAGGTAGTCGTAGAGTGGGCATCGGGCGTGGTCTCGAGTTCGATGTGACCGGCTTGAAGTCCACGGCAGGAGTATGCGCAACGTGAGCTGAAATGGGACGAAGTGTCCAGGGAGGGCATTATGGACGCGCAGATTACTCAGGATGATGTGATCTACTTCATTGTGACGGATCGGTTTTTCGGCGCGAACAAGAAAAGCGTCGA
>CAZNSM010000049.1:0-29805 GCA_964575615.1 uncultured Pirellulales bacterium
CGATCGGCCATGTCGTAGAAGTTCCGCTGTTTCTCGGGTTCCTCAGACGGAGTCTGCGTCGCCGGCTTGTCCGACATGAAGCGGCTGGCGACGATCAGGATCACCACCAGCACGACCGCCACGCCGGCAATCTTCATCCAAATCGTGTTCATGGTATTGGCTCCTTCCAAAGCGATGCAAACGCCCTTGCACTCGCTTTTCACGCCCATCCTATCTCAAGTCCGCGCCCGCTGCAAACCCGAATTCACCCCGGTGTTCTAACGCAGGGCCTCCTTCACGGACCGGGTATCGACCACCAGGTGCGAGATCAGTCTTTGCTCGCTGGCCAGAATCGCGGACAACACGCGGGACTTGGTTCGTCGACACATGGCACAGGGACCCAGCACCAGCAGGACGTGTTTGCCCTTCTCCATGAACGACGGCAGTTCTCCCAGCTCGATCAGGGTCATGGACCGAATCCTCGTCTGCACCTGGAGAGGTCCGTGCGACCCGACGGGGAGCCACAGCATGTCGCCGATGCAGCCCCCCTTGACGAGCATCTCCGCGCAGCCGGCCGATCTTTCCATGTACTTGCGGAAGACGCTGTGCTCGTCCGTCCAGTCCGCCGCCGACGTGACGAGGATGTCCAGTTCCCCGGCACGATCATAGGATTCTCTGATGCCCTCAGAATTTCGGAGCGTGTCGTATTCGTCGGCCCGGACCACCGGCGGCGTGCGAAGGCCCACGTACTCATACCTGGTGTTCACGCTGGTTCGGTTGTTGAAGAGGGTGAAGAAGGTGTTCGGATCGGTGGTGGGATCCCGCACGTCGAAGCCGGCCACCAGCGCATGGAGAACCAGGGTCTCCGGCAGGTCCGCATCCGACTCATCGAGAAGTTGCGCGAAGATCTGCGCCAATCGGTGCATGGCGTGACCTCCGGCGAAGCCGACGTGCACTTCCTGCCGGGAGCTTCGACCGATGTCCTGCACCAGACGGATCAGCGTCTGCGCGCCCTGGTAGGCCACGTCCTCGAAGTCGTTCGTGTGCACGACCTCGACGCCCGCGAGCCAGTGATAGCGCCGGCGCAGCTTGTTGGACAGGACGAAGCTGGCTCGGGGGGCGAATCGGAACCGGCCCTCTTCTGCCGCCTTGCGGAGCACTCGGTGGACCGATTGGCGGGTAAATTTGTTGGAGGCGTAGTCCTTCTGAATGCGCTCTGCGATGGCGCTGGGCTTCTGGCCCGCGCAGAACAGGCGGCACACGAGGGCTATCTTCTCCTCACGGTCGAGTTCGTTCCAGGGCATTTTCGCACTGGGAGCGGGAGATCTGCGGTGGGTGGGGCGTGCACTCGGTCGCGTTGGCGGCCTGCGTCGGGCGGTCTTCGTAGCCATGAGCTCAGTCCTCCAAATATCCGCATGGAAGCACAAACGGGTGGGACAAGCAATGGCCAACGACCAGACCCAGCGAAGTACCCAGGTAGAAACCTGATACAGTCCGACCCCAAGGGGGCAGAATTGTAACATGCACCAAGTGTGACAATTCGGGGGATGTCCCGCCCAACTGTTGCCGCAGTATTTTTCCGCCCGTTGCCTGTCCCGGCCGAAGGTGCGACGCTGGTGTCGGTGGAGTTCATCGGTTGTCGATGTCCTTGGAGAGAAGAAGATGCTGAGGTCCCAGACGATGGCAGATTCGTTCCGGTCCTGCTATGACGAAGCAAGAAGGCTGATCCTCGAAAAGAGCGACTTGGATGGGGCAATGCGCTGCCTGTGCGCGGCGCTGCCCCAGTCCCAGCGGGACCGTTGGCTGTGGACCGATCTGCTGGCGGCGGTTCTGTTCGCGCGAGGGCAATACTGGCACTGCCTTTTGGTGCTGTGTTCGTACGACTGCCGCTATCCTGACGATCCTCGCGCCCGGTTCGCCATTCAGATCGTCACGACGAGGTTCCTGCCCGCCCGGTGCGAAGCGGAAGACCGACGCGGGTCGTGAGTGGCCCCACGAGCAACAATTGTTTGACAGAGCCGGGGCGGGGGGCATAGCATAAGGCATCTGTGACGCTCACGGAGGAGTGGGACCGGTCCCCTGGGGAATGAATTGGCATGTTCACCGGACTTATCGAATCGGTTTGTCAGGTCCGAGCGCTGTCGGCCGGCCGGGCGTCCGAAGGCGGCGCGCTGGCGGTTGATCTGGGCGCGTTGGCCGATGGCTGCCGCACCGGCGACAGCATCGCCATCAGCGGCGCCTGCCTGACGGTCACGCGCCTCGAAGGCAGCGTGGCGACCTTCGCGCTGAGCCCGGAAACGCTGGCGAAATCGACGCTGGCAGCACTGAAACCGTCGTCGAGGGTCAACGTCGAACGGGCGATGAAAGCGACCGACCGGTTCGGAGGCCATATCGTTCAGGGCCACGTCGACGGGGTCGGCACGATCCGTGCGATCAAGAAGGTGGGCGAGTTTGCCGATATCGAGTTCGGCGCGCCCGCGGAGCTGCTCGAGCAGATGGTTCCGAAGGGCTCGGTGGCCATCGACGGCGTGAGCCTGACGATCGCCGGGCTGGGCGACGCGAGCTTTCGTGTCGCGGCGATCCCGGAGACGCTTGGCAGAACGACTCTGGGTTCGGTCCGTATAGGGGACAAGGTCAACGTCGAGGTCGACATCCTCGTCAAGATCGTCCGGCGGCAGTTGGAGAACCTTCTGCCGAAAGGCGAGCCTTTGACGGTCGAGCGGCTGCGGCAGATGGGTTACTGAGGCACGCGCCAGAACGCGGATATCAGTGCTGTCCGCAGGGTTTTCGGTGCACGGACATGAACAACAAGGCCAACCACAATTCGATCTCGGAGCAGATGGTCATCGGGGTGACCATGGGCGACGCCGCCGGCATCGGGCCCGAGGTGGTGGTCAAGGCCCTGGCCGATCCGGAGGTCCGTCGGGCGGCCAAGTTCATCGTCTTCGGCATGAACGAGCAGCTCTGTTACGCCGCCGACCGCGCCGAGATTGAGCCTTTCTGGGGCCGCCACCAACATGAGAAGATCGGCCGCGACTATCCGTTCAAGGTCGTGGTCGCCGACTACGATGAGTACAGCGTGCCCCCTTGGCTCAAGGCGCCCAGCCAGGTCGCTGGCGAGGCGTCGATTCGGTTCTGTCTCGACGCGGTCGAGGCCGAGAAGATGGGGGTGATCGACGGGATCGTCACCGCGCCGATCAGCAAGGAGAGCTGGAAGATGGCGGGCGCCGCCTGGCCCGGCCACACGGAGATGTTCGCCCAGAAGTACAAGGCCTTTCGCAAGGCGATGATGTTCGTCAGCGGGCCGCTGAAGGTCGCGCTGGCGACGATCCACGAGGCGCTGTTCGAGGTGCGTCACAAGTTCAAGATCGGCTGCGTGTTCGAACCGATCGATCTGCTCAACGACGCCCTGAAGGAGTACTTCTCCATCGAGAACCCGCGCATCGGCGTGGCGGCGTTGAACCCTCACGCCGGCGAGAACGGCCAGTTCGGCGACGAGGAACAGCGGATCATCGCGCCGGCGATCCTGCTGGCCCAGGAGCAGGGAATCAACTGCTCCGGTCCGATCCCGGCCGACTCGCTGTTCGTGCGAGCGGTTCATGGCGAGTTCGACGCGGTGGTGGCGATGTACCACGACCAGGCGATGATCCCGATCAAGCTGCTCGACCGCGACCATGCGGTCAACGTCACGATCGGGATTCCGGCGGTGCGGACCTCTCCGGCGCACGGGACGGCGTTTGACATCGCCGGACGCAACATGGCGAACGCTTCGAGCATGAAATCGGCGATCCTGACGGCGGTTCGCATGGCCCAGGTCCGGCGGGCCTGCCCGGCGGGCGCGGCCGCGAACGGTCGGGCCTCGGGGCCGTCATCGCAATAGCAGATCCTGTCGATCCGCCAGGACCTGTCCAGGACCATGCAGACCAAACGTCAGATCCAGCAACTGCTCACTTCCACGGGCGTGGTCCCCAACCGCAAGTTCGGTCAGCATTTCCTCGTCGACTTGAACCTCCTGAGACTGGTCGTCGATTCGGCGCAGATCGGTCCGGACGACGTCGTTCTCGAAGTCGGCTGCGGGACCGGTTCGATGACCGAGGCGTTGGCCGAGCGGGCCGGACGCGTCGTAGCGGTGGAGCTGGACCCGACGCTGGCAACGATCGCCCGGTCCCAACTGGCCCAGGCCGCGAACGTCGTCCTCATCGAAGGCGATGCTCTGTCCAGCAAGGGCAGTTTCAATCCGGCGGTCATCGCGGCGATCGAAGCGGCGCGTCCGATAACAACTTGTGCATCTATATCAAAAGCGCGGTCGCGCCTGCTTCTGGTGTCGAACCTCCCTTACGATGTGGCCTCGGCGGTCATCGCCAATCTGGTCAACGGGCCACTTGTGGCCGATGCGATGGTTGTGACGGTGCAGAAGGAAGTGGCCGAGCGCATGGCGGCCGCGCCGGGGAGCAGGGACTACGGGTCGCTGAGCATCCTGCTCGGGGCTACGGGCGACGTGGAGATTCTCCGCATCCTCAAGCCGGGCGTCTTCTGGCCGCCGCCGCAGGTGGACTCGGCCATCGTCCGGTTTGCCCGCAACGACCAGAAGCGAAACGCGATCGAGGACATCGCGCTTCTGGGCGAGGTGATGGGGCTGTTCATCGGTCATCGCCGCAAGATGCTTCGGGCCTGCGCCAAGCACGCCCCGGCGCACCTGGGAGGACGCGATTTCTGGACGGAGTTGTTCGAGCAGTGCGGCGTCGAACCGACGAGTCGACCCGAGGAGCTGTCGCCGGACCAGTACATCAAGCTGGCGAACCTGTGCCGGCGTCGCTTGCCCAACCGCCGAGCGCCAATCTGAGACAACCTTGATTTCGACGCAACATCGCCTCTATATTCGGACGTTATGGCCGCTGGAGGACATGTAACCTTCGGCAGGATAGGAAATTAGGGAGGTTGTTAGGTTTTGGTTTGCAGGCCGGGCCCGGTTTGGATATAATGACAAGTGTGTGTGGAACGGTTGTCTCCGTGCAAAATGGCCCGAAATGGGTGGAACAGATCGGCGATTCGGTGCATCTTTGCCGTGGATAAGGGGTGTTCCGTAAATCTGTGCAGGTTAGGAGTTTCCGTTATGACCAAGCGACGTGGTTTTACCCTGATTGAACTGCTGGTCGTCATCGCCATTATCGCTATCCTGATGGCGATCCTGATGCCGGCTCTGCGGCGCGTCAAAGAGCAGGGGCGCATGATCGCCTGCCTGGGCAATCTGAAGCAATGGAACCTCATCGCAGCGATGCACACCGAGAGCAACGATGGGAAGTTCTGGCAGAGTGAAGGCACCGCTTACTGGTGGATCGCCTACCTGGAAGACAAATACAAAGATTGGAAGGCCAACAAGATCTGGTTCTGCCCGACCGCGACGAAGCCGATTCGGGACGAGGACGGGCTCAGTCCTCCCACGTTCAACATCTTCAACGCCTGGGGCATCTTCACCAACGCGGACCACGCGAACCTCGGACCCAACGGGATTGCGGGCAGCTACGGCATCAACGGCTACTGCCTGATTCCCTCCGGCGGGACCAGCGGCACCTACGAGGGTGGCGTCTCCGTCAAAGAGGGGGGCTGGATGACCGCGGGCGCCAAAGGCGCCGCCAATGTCCCGTGGTTCATCGAGGCGCTGCGCTTCGACCTGTGGCCCTTGCACACAGATGCTCCTGCGGAGAACGAGTTTGCGGCCTGGAGCGGAAACAACACCGCCCGCTGCGCGATCAACCGGCACCAGGGATTCCTGAACGTGGCGTTCATGGACTGGTCGGTCCGGAAGGTCGGCCTCAAGGAAGTGTGGACCCTGCAATGGCACAAACTGTACAACACGCGAGGGCCCTGGACGAAGGCCGGCGGTGTGACGGGTGACGACTGGCCCGACTGGATGCGCCGCTTCGCGGAGTATTGATCGCTCGACGACGATATAGAAAAATGGCCGACCAATGAGAGTCGGCCATTTTCATGCCTGCGCATCATGAGTTTGCATCGAAACTGGGAGGTCATAGAATGAAGCTGAAAGGGAGTCTTGCCAAGCGTTTCGCTCATGCCGGCTTCACGCTGATCGAGCTGCTGGTGGTCATCGCGATCATCGCGATCCTGATGGGCATCCTGATGCCGGCGCTGGCGCGGGTCCGCGAGCAGGGCAAGCGCGCCACCTGCCTGAGCAACCTGAAGCAGTTGACGATCGCCTGGATCATGTACGCCGACGACAACGACGACAAGCTGGTCAACGGCGATTCCGGCGAGTACGGCCAGGCCGGCGCCAATGGACCGTACTGGGTCCAGAGAGACTGGGAGCGGGCCATGACGGAAGTCCAGAAGCAGAGGGCCATCATGGATGGGGCGCTCTGGCCATACACGCGGGACCTGAAGCTCTACAAGTGCCTGAGCGTGGAACGCAAGGTCATGGACTACTACGGGTACACCGCTCCTCCGGTCCGGACCTACTCCATCTGCGACTCGATGAACTGCAAGGCCTGGCCGAGTGAGATGAAGACGACGTTGACCAAGCTGCGGATGAAGATCAAGGATCCGGCGTTTCGCGGTGTGTTTCTCGACGACGGCGGAACGTGCCCGTCGGCCCTGGGCGGCTGGACAGTATGGGCGACGAAGTGGTCGTGGTGGGACCCGCCTCCGGTGCGACATGGGGATGGGACCACGTTCTCATTCGCCGACGGCCACGCCGACTACCGCAAGTGGAAGGATCAACGGACCGTCGATTTCGGCAAGCGCATCCCACCTCAAGCCAACACGGGAGAGATCGATCAGGACAACGAGGATATCTACTGGTCGTCGCTGACGGTGTGGGGTGCGGCGGAGACGCGCATGCCGTAACGCGTCGAACGCGACGGGGCGAGAGAATCAGGTTAGACGATCTGAAATCGGCCGGGCCGTTGCAGCACGGTCCGGCGTCTTGCACGCGTGGCAGTCTTGAGGAGAGTTGCAGCGATGCAGAAGCGGAAGGCATTTACCCTCATCGAATTGCTCGTCGTTATCGCCATCATTGCACTGCTGATGTCGATCCTGATGCCCGCGCTGTCACGCGTGCGCAAGCAGGCTCGCGGCGTCGTGTGCCAGTCGAACCTCAAGCAATGGGGTCAGATCTGGGCGATGTACTGCGACGACAACAACGGCTTCATGCCCACGCGCAAGTCGGACCACGGCCGTTGGATCGACCTGCTGTACCGCTACTATCAGAAGGACCCCAAGTTCCGCGTCTGCCCGGTGGCCAGCAAGATCGCCGCCCCGGAAGGGGCGACGGACACTCTGACGCTGGGGGGCGATGCGCAGACGGCCTGGGGCATCGTCGCGCCCAGCGGCGAGCGGCCCGTCGGCACCTGGGGCAGCTACGGCATCAATGGCTGGACCTACGTCTGCGGCGACGAGGTCCTGTACGGCAAGCCCAAAGCGTTCTTCTGGAAGACGCCCAACATCAAAGGTGCGGCGCAGGTGCCATTATTTCTCGATTGCTGGTTCTGGTGCGGCTGGCCGGACGATACGGACTCGGTGCCGGTCGTAGACGGCCGGGAAGGGCGTCTCTCCGGCGACGTGGATTCGATGAACCGCTTCTGCATGAACCGCCACTCGCAGGCGATCAACGCCGTCTTCCTCGACTATTCGGTGCGCAAGGTCTGGCTCAAGGAGATGTGGCGTCTGAAGTGGAGCAAGCGGTTCGACACCGAAGTCGTGAAGGAATGGCCTGACTGGATGGCCGGCTTCAAGGGTGGCGACTGATTCAGAGAATCGCCGTCTTGTGACGATGGCTGTGGCATTCGATGTTGACCGCGACGGGCAGCGACGCGATGTGACAGGGCGCGGTTTCGATCAGCACGCCTAACGCGGTAGTGTCCCCGCCGAGCCCCTGCGGGCCCACGCCCAACGCGTTGATCCTTGTCAGCAGTTCCCGTTCCATCTGTGCGTAGAAGGCATCGGCGTGCGGCTCATCCAGGCGGCGCAACAGGGCCTTCTTGCTCAGCAGACAGCTCAGCTCGAAATCGCCTCCGATTCCCACGCCCACGACGAAGGGCGGACACGCATCGGCGCCGGCGGTCCGGACGACCTCGACGATCCAGTTCATCACGTCGGATTTCTCGCTGGTGGGACGGAACATGCGGAACTGGCTCTTGTTCTCGCAGCCGCCGCCTTTGGCCATGACCGCGATCCGGAGCGTGTCACCCGGCACGAAACGGTGGTGCACGATCGCAGGCGTATTCGTCCCGGTGTTGGCGCGGGCCTTCAGCGGGTCGGCGACCACGCTCTTGCGCAGATAGCCGTTCTCGTAGCCGGCGCGGACGCCTTCGTTGATCGCGTCGACGATCGTCGCAGGGTGGCCTTGGGACACATCGCCGACCACGACTTCAGCTCCCTGTTCGACGAAGACAACGGTCAGGCCCGTATCCTGGCAGAGGGGGATCCGGTCCCTCGCCGCGATGGCGGCGTTTTCGAGCAGTTGTGTGAGGATCTTCGCGGCGGCCGGATTGGATTCCGTCGAAGCGGCCCGTTCGAGTGCCGCCCGGACATCGTCGGGCAACTCGTGACAGGCCGCAATGCACAGCGACTCGACCGTCCGGACGATCTGTTCGAATTCGATGGTTCGCACGACGCCAACGACCCTCGCTGCGTTATGGTTGCGGGCCCAGTACGCTGATCTCGAATGTCTTGTACGTGGTGTTGCCCACGTCGTCGCTGATCTTCAGTGCGATGACGTGCTCGCCCGGCTCCAGCTCTTCGGTGATCAGCGTGAAGCTCTCGTCGGTGGTGTCGAAGACCAGATCGTCGGGCAGGGCGCTCTTCCAGGCTGTGTTGCTGTCGATCGTGTATTCGAGCTTGCCGATCACGCTCAAATCGTCCGTGACCTGCAACTTGAGTGTGGCGGCCTTGCCCGTCTTGTCCAGAGCGTACTTGCGAATGACCGGTCCGGTGTTGTCGACCACGATGGGATCGCTGATCCGGCTGCCCGTCAGTTTCGTTGTGGGGCTGTTGCCGCGCTCGTCGCTGGCGACGACGCGAACTTCATACCGGCCGTCCTCGACGGTCTTGCCATCCCATTCGTAGCTCTCGTCCTCGATCGCGTCCTTCAGCTCGATCCAGTGATCCCGGCCGATCTTTCGGAAGGAGATCGTGTAGATGAGCGTGTCGTCGTTGTCGTCGCCGGCCTTGTAGCTGATCTTGAACAGGCCCTCTTTGCCCGACCCGCTCAGCCGCGTGGCCTCCACCGATTCGACCTTGGGCGCCAGGTTCGGGATCGTGCTGGCCACGGCCACCTCGCGAATCAGCGGCGTCTTCGTGCCATCCGGCGTTTGCAGCGTCAGCTTGTACTGGCAGAAGCGTCCCAGCGGACAGCGCAACTGGACCGGCTCGACGATCTCGGCCTGCTCGGTCCACTCGGAGAAGGTCGGGTCGTTGACGTCCTTGACATTTCCGCTGCGCGAGGCGACGAGCACCTTGCAGCCGCGCGGGACGTCGGCATCGATTTGCAGCTTGCCCCATTTGGCCGGCTGCCCGGCGTCGATCAGCCCGGAGACGTAGGTTCCTTCCGAGGCGTAGTCCGACGACAGCAGCACGAGCCGGGCCGGATTGGCGGTCCCGATGTACACGTCGCCCTCGATGACCTCGACCGCCGTGATCTGGGCGGCCTTCTCGTCCTGGTACGCGATCGTGCTGCGCTCGGCCTCGGGATCGATCGAATAGAGCTGCGCGCTGTTGCCCGAGCCGATGAGGATGCTGCCCTTCTGCTCGGCCAGGCACAGCAGGACCGCCGATTCGCTGAACAGCTCGGTGACGTAACCCTGTTTGGAGATCCGGTAGAGGTAGCTGGCCGTTCCCGGTTTGCTGCCCCGGGCGACGGGGGCGGGGCGCTGGGAGGATTTCTGGTCGGTTTCCCTCTTGGTGTTGGCGATCTGGAGCTTCATGCCGCCGTCGCCGGTGTCCTTGCGGCTGTCTTCCTTGGGCTCCGGTCGTCCGGCGACGGTCTGGTCGGCCGCGAACTTGCGCTCGTTCTCCACGACCTTGGCAGACGTCGCGGTGGCGTAGAGATATTCCGCTTCGCCGGGCGTTTCGCCGCCGAACAGCAGCGCGCTGATCTCGGGCTCCTCGCTGTCGTAGAGGACCGTGGCCGACTTGTTGCGCGGGTTGATCTTGTAGACCAGTCCGCGCGTGTCGCTTCCGGCGTAGACGAAGCCGTCTTTGCCGGCCGCCAGGGACAGGATGTTCTTGTCCGGGCTGTCGTACACGAGCTGTGCGACCTTGCCCGATGGATCGAGCACGTAGATCTTGCCCTCCGGGCCGGTCCCGAGATAGAGGTTCCCCACATTGTCCGTCTCGATGGCGAAGATGTACCTGGCGTCGTCCGGCTCGAAGATCGTCTCCATCGTGCCCGTCTCGTAGCGGCACAGGCGGCACTTGTTGCCGCTGATGCCGACCACCAGCCGGCCCGCCACGTCGATCGCCATGGCGAAGATGTGCTCGTTGGAGAACAGCTCCTCCTTCTCGACGGCCTGGTCGCCGGCTTCGTCGTTCTCTTCGGCCGCCTCCGGGGACGGGGGAGCCTTGGGAACGGCCGGCTGGTCCTTGTCGATGGGGCTCTGGCCCTCCGTCGGATAGATCTTCGTGACGGCGCCGAGGCGGTATTTGTAGATGCTGCCGTTCGGACTGGTGCCGATGTAGACGGTGCCTCCGCTGGCGACGATGCTGTTGACCGACCATACGTCGTCGAAGTTCGAGGCGAGCACCTTGGCGGCCCGACCCAGTTGGATTGTCCCGCGCGAGCTGATTACGACGTTTTCCGTCTTGCCTTCGAGCAGTTGCTTGCCGGTGGCCTGGCGCGTGATCTTGCTGGTCACCGCTCCCGTCGGGCCGACCAGCAGGCCGACCATCATCGCCACCGCGACCGTGCGCAACCGATTCCCACTGCGAAATTCCATTCTCATCTCAACTCCCTGTTCCATGAATGCCGCTCCAGCGCTCCGGTTGGCCGGCCGGCTCATTCTTCCACCACAATGGGCACGATCTCTCTGTCGCCGATCACGGTGCCTGTCTCGATAGTCTTCTCGATCCAGTGGGGGTACGGCTGGACCCGCAAGGCCCTCTTTTCGCTTTGCAGGACGACGCTTTTGGTCCCCGGCAGGTCGGGCAGTTCCGCCTTGTCGAGCGTGATTCCCTCCGGCGGCAACACCAGAATGCAGTAGAGCCGCGTGCGAGGAATGTTCAGCGCCAGGTTCAACGCCTCCACGAGCGTCTGGTAGTTCGTCGCGATGAACCGGTAGGGGACGGTCTTGGCCAGGAACCGCTCGTATTCCTGGGCCCCGCAGAGCATCAGGCCGTACTTGCCCGGCGCCACGCTCTTCGGCACCGGCAGCGTGATCTGATACTTCTTCTTCTGTGCCCGGTACGATTCGACCACCACGTTCACTTCGATGTCTTCGCCCGGCCTGATGGTAGGATCGACGACGTCGATCGACCAGAGGTGCGACGAGATGCTGTCGGTCCGGATGCGCGCGTCAAAATCCATCGATTGGATCCTGGGCGATCCGTACGGGTTGTTCATGAGCAGCGCGACCGCGCCGACGATCTCCGAAATCGGTTCGAGCAAGCCGTCGCTGGCCGAGGTGTTTCCGAAACGAATGGCCTGCCCGTCGTCCAGGTGGATCGCGGAGGTGTATTCAATCGTATGCTCCGGCGGCAGGGGGCCGAGTCGAAGCGCCGCGCCGGCCACCGCCGAACGAGCCAGGCTCGCGGTCATCGTGTCATTGTAGGCCAGCCGACACTGGTAGGTGCGCGGCTCGGGGTCGTTGTATCGTTCGATGCGAATCGACAGCGGAATCATGTTGGGCTCGACGCCGAGCTGCCCGCAGACCCCCGTGATTTCGTCGGTCGTGATGGCGCCGACGATCTTGCCGGCGGTGCCCAGCTTGGACGAGCGCATCACGCTGGAAATGACCGTGTAGACCTTCCCGCCGGCCATGGGCAGGTTGACCGCGCCGTAGCCCAGGAAGCTGTGCCCGAACGCGTAGACGCGGCCGTCGCGGACCTCGGTCACCGTGCCCAGCACGTTCATGCTGATGTCGCCGGCGACGAGGGGCATGGTCAGGGCGGCGCCGGGCTTCAGCTCTGTGGCCTCTTCGTCACCCGTGGCGGCGGTGCCGCTCAGGCCGGGAACGGCCATGAACCCCAGCGCGTCGAAGTGCGAAGCCAGTTCCTGACAGGCTTGGGTCGGAAGGCCCGAGATCAACAGCGGGCAGGGCATCGCACTGGCGCCGCTGGGACCGGCCGATGCGATGAGTCGGCGGCGGCTCACCTGCTCGCTGATCTGCGCCAGGTCGATGGGCTTGGAGAAATCGAAGGCGAAGGCGGGCTGGCGGCGGGCGCCCGGAGCGGCCATCGCCGGATTCGTCCGTCCGACCTCGAGCATCTCCCGGATGGGCGTTACGCCGTACAGCGGGTCTTTCGCGAACTGCCAGCCGAAGGCCAGCGCTCCGGCCAAGCGGCCGTCGATATAGACCGGAGAACCGCTACAGCCGCCCACCGGACCGGTGTGCTGGAACCGTTCGTCCAGACCCATCACCAGGATGGCGTCGTGCCCCGGATCCACCTCATACACGACGTCCAATACCTTCAATGCGAACTTTTCAATCCCGTTGTCGCCGTAGTCGGTCAGGCAGTAGGCGTCCATGCCGGGACGGACTTCGTTGATGTCGATATATCGCTGCGAATCCCACGATACGCCGCTCGAACCACGGGCGGCGACGCCGAAGACCAGAACGAGCGCCAGCGCAAGAAGACCGACGACCCCGAAACAGCGGCCGAAACAGGTGGATCTTTCTGCGTTCTGGTGTGGTTTTGCGTCCGTCCCCAGCATGTGTATCCTTTCAATCAACAGCAGCGCAAAATTCTACTTTTCCAGCAGTTGCATTGCAAGCCGAATTTGTTACCATAAAGGCTTGTCTTTCGGTGGCCCGATAACCCGGGCCGGCGTTCCCAGGCATGGACATGGAGAACCAGAATGAAATCGGAGCATCGGCACGAACTGAAGACCAACGAGCTGGCCGACTGGCTCGCGCACTTTCCGCAGTGGATCCAGGACAACCGCTCGACGCTGATCGGCGCGGTCGTGGTGATCGTTCTGGTGATTGCCGTGTATTTCGTGCGGTTTTATCGGAAGGACGTGGTGTCCGTTCGCCAGCACGTGCAGTTGACCGGTCTGGTGACGCAGATTCCCAGTCAGAAGATGACCAGCGCGCGAGCCGCCAGTCAGGGGACGGACCAGTCGATCGCTCTGCTTTCGATCGGGCAGGATCTCAAGAAGTTTGCCGACGGCAGCGGCAACGACCGTCTGGCTGCGTTGGCCTTGATCAAGCACGCCGAGACGCTGCGGGCCGAGCTGCACTATCGTCCCACCGCCCCCGGAAGCGAAGAGGTCGCGCGGCAGATCGAGCAGGCGCAGAGCAGTTACCAGGCGGCGCTGGCGCGTGCGGCGTCGATTCCGGCGCTGGCGGCCACGGCGCAGTTCGGACTGGGCCTGTGCGAAGAAGAGCTGGGCAACCTCGACAAGGCCAAGGAGATCTACCGCGAGGTGGCCCAGAAGGCCGAGTACGACGGCACCACCGCACAAGCGGCGGCCGCCGATCGTCTCCAGACCGTAGACGACTATCGCGGTGCAGTGACTTTCCGACCGGCGCCCCAGCCCAAGACGGAGGGCGCATCGGCGCCGCAGGTTCAGATCACGCCGCTCGACGCCACTGCGCCGAGCGATCAGGTCTTCTTCGCGCCGGCGACGCCGGAGGCCAACGCGCCCGCGGTGCCTGAGGCGAACGCTCCGGCAGGCAATTGACGGCAAGGCCATGTGTGAGTTGCCCGAAGTTTACGGTCAACCGGTGACGCTTCACGTAGGCGTCTCGATCCGAGAGCGGAGGATCGACAAGTACCTGCACGGCCGCTTCCGCAACCTCAGCCGGCACTTTCTCCAGAACGCCATCCGATCCGGCGCCGTCAAGGTCAACGGCCAGCCCGTCAAACCCAGCTTCAAGCTCAGCCACCGCGATGTGATCGAGTTCGTGATGCCCGAGCCGGAGAAGAAGGAGATCGAGCCGGAAGACATCCCCCTGGACGTCCTCTACGAGGACGACGATCTGATCGTCCTGAACAAGCCGCCTGATCTGATCGTGCATCCGGCGCGGGGCAACAAGCACGGAACGCTCGTCAACGCCCTGGCGCACTACTCCGAGCATCTTTCCAGCGGACTGGGCGAGTTTCGCCCGGGCATCGTCCATCGGCTCGACCGCAACACCACGGGCGTGATGGTGGTGACCAAGCACGACATGGCGCAGTGGAAGGTGGCCAAGCAATTCGAGCTGCGGCAGGTCGAGAAGAGCTACCTGGCGATCGTCCATGGCACGCCCGAACTGACCGCCGACCGGATCGATGCGCCGCTCGGCGTGCACCCGAAGATCCGCGAGAAGTACTCGATTCGTCCCGAGACGGGCAAAGAGGCCGTGACCTTCTACGAGGTCGTCGAGGCCTTTCGCGGCTTCTCGCTGATCCACTGCAAGCCTCGCACCGGACGGACGCACCAGATCCGCGTGCATCTGTCGCATCTGAAGCATCCGATCGTCGCCGACGACATGTACGGCGGCAAGCTCGTCTATCCCTGGCAGCTCGCCGACGCCGAGCCGGCCGTCGAGGAGCCCGTCATCGGCCGCTGCGCCCTGCACGCCTGGACGCTCGAATTCACGCACCCGACCACCGAACAACGCGTCAGGTTCGAAGCCCCGCTGCCGGCCGACATGCAGCATCTGCTCGACCTCCTCCGCAGACATCGCGCCGTGTGACGCAACGGCCCGCCGGTTCCAGTGACCGGTTCGGCGTGGCGGCCGCAGCGCTATTCCTGGGGGAGTTTGGCGAGGTCGGCGTCGGAGCCGGCGACCATCAGGATGTCCTCGGCGTAGATGATTGTGTCCGGCATCGGGATGTTGATGATCGAGTCCTTCTCGTTCTTGCGGGCCTTCGCCTCGTCGCTGCGTTTGACGATCACCAGGTTGACCTTGTACTTCTGTCGCAGTTGCAGATCCATGACGGTCTTGCCGTCGAAGCTGGGCGGCGCCTTGATGCGGGCCAGGCTGTAGCCCGGCGCAAAGTCGATCTTCTCGCCGATCTGCGGTGCGATCAGCTTGTACGCCCATCGCTGGGCCGACTCGATCTCCGGATAGATCACTTCGGTGGCGCCGACCTTGGAGAAGACCTCGCCTGCGATGAGGCTCTCGGCCCGCGCATAGATCTGCTTGACGCCCATCTGGCGCAGGTTCACGACGGTCAGGATGGCGGCCTCGAAGCTCTCCTGGCCCAGCGCGATGATGGCGACGTCCACCTTGTCGACGCCTTGCGCCTTCATGGCCTCTTCATCGGTGCTGTCGAGACGGACGGCGTGGCTGACCTGGTCCCGAATCAGCTCGATCTCGTTTCGGTTGCGGTCGACGGCAATGACTTCCGATCCGCTCATCGCCAATGCGATAGCCAGCTTCTGACCGAAGCGTCCCAAACCTATGACGGCAAATCGTCTCATGCGATCCGTTCCTTAGCCGACAATGATGGCCTCATCCGGATAGTTGTACCGGATCGGTTTCAGGTTGAACGTCAGCGCCGCCAGCAGGGTCAGCGGTCCGAGGCGTCCAATCAGCATAACGACAATGATAATCGCCTTTCCGGCCGTTGTCAAAGTCGGAGTCACTCCCGTGCTGAGCCCCACGGTTCCGAGCGCCGAGGCCGATTCGAACATGAGGTCCAACATGGTGAAATCCCCGGAGAGAGGCCCCTCCGTAACACTCAGCGCCAGCATGGTGATGAACAGGACCACGGCGAAGAGCATCGCGACGGTGATAGCGCGGCCGACGACCACCAGCCGTACGCTGCGCCGGAACATCTCGACGTCGCCGCGCCGGCGCAGCGTGGCAAACACCGTCATAACGATCACGGCCAGCGTCACCGTCTTGATCCCGCCGGCGCTGGAGCCGGGCGAGCCGCCGATGAACATCAGCAGCATCAGAACGATCTTGCTCGACGGCGTCATGGCGGCGATGTCCACCGTGTTGAAGCCGGCCGTGCGGGCCGTCACCGACTGGAACAGCGCCGCCAGCACGTCGGGGCTTCGGCCGGCGACCGAGCGGCCGGTGTAACGTTCGAAGAGCAGGATGGTCAGCGTGCCGAAGACGATCAGCACGGCGCTGACGCTCAGGACCACCTTGGTCTGAAGGCGCATCCGCTTGGGGACCTCCATCTGAAGCTGATATCGCCGGGTGAAGCGTTTCACGAAGAACCGCTGGATGCGGTTGCCGGCCATGTTGGCCAGGTTGTACAGGACGCCGAATCCGAGTCCGCCCAGGACGATCAGCGGACAGATGACGGCGTAGACCTGCCACTGGCGATTGTAACGGATGAGACTGTCACTGAACAGGCCGAAGCCGGCGTTGCAGAAGGCGCTGATCGAATGGAAGATGCTGCAGAACCATTGGAAATGTGCATCGCCCTGCCAGCCGGGGATGTTGTCCCACATCGGGTACAGCAGGAGGGCCCCGGCGGTCTCGATTGCCACGGCGGCGACGAAAATGAAGACGATCATATTCCCGATCCGGCTCAGCGTGCGCGCGCTGAGCAAATCCTGCATGGCGACGGATTCGCGGATGCTGAACGCCTGGCCCAGCAGCAGTGCGAACACCGCGCCGGATACCACGATCCCCAGGCCGCCGAGCTGGATCAGGATCAGGATGATCAACTGGCCCATGAAGGTGAAGTCCTTGCCGGTGTCCTTGACGACCAGGCCGGTCACGCAGGTGGCGCTGGTGGCGGTGAACAGAGCGTCGACAAAACTCAGGGGCGCGGCGGTCGAGGCTCGGGGAAGCATGAGCAGTCCGCCGCCCGCGACGATCAGAACGACGAAGCTGGCGATCAGCGTGCCGGTCGGATTCTTGCCCGAGGCGGCCAGGCTCACGGAACTGATGCAGACCTTGACGGTGACTTCGATGATCAGGTAGATGCCGACGGCGAGGTGCCGCACGCGGCCTGGCTCGGTCTCGCTGAACCAGCGTCCCGAGCCCAGAATGACGATCCCCAGCGCGATGAGCATGGGAATCTCAAACCAGTTCGCGACCACGTATTCCTTCTTCGATACGGCATTGAAGAAGCGGACGACCTTGCCGATCAGGAAGATGCACAGCATGCCGATCTGAATGTTGAACAGGATCGGCAGCGGCACAAAGGGCTCGTCGAACCCGAAGAGCGTGACGAACGACGCGACGACCATCGCCGACGTGATCGCTTTAATGACCGTCAACGTCTTCTCGATTCGATTGTTCTTATACGCGATGCGCATGGGTATCGCTTCGTTCCAGACCTCTGTATGCGATTACAGCCAAGCGGCCTTTTACACTTTTTCTCGATAGAGTTCCAGCAAAATCGCCTTCGTCGAGAGTCTGTCCTTTTGGGGACAAGTTCCGCCGCGGGGTCTCCGGCGGTCAGGCAACATCCGCCAGTCCGAGCGAATCGCCGAATTTCGCCAGCAGGGTCCGACGGATGCTGCGGTTCTGAGTCTGTGCGAGCATCGGGTCGCGCGCCGCCAGCTCGAAGGCGTGTTTGCGCGCCAGGACCAGCAGTTCGGAGTCGTCGACGATATTGGCGATCTTCAGGTCGGGCAATCCGTGCTGGCGGGCGCTGAACAGCTCGCCGGGCCCGCGCAGGCGCAGGTCCTGCTCGGCGATCTCGAAGCCGTCGCCGGTGCGCGTCATCACGTCGAGCCGGCTGCGCGCGACTTCGTTCTCGGTCTCGGCGAACAGCAGGCAATAGGACTTGGATTCGCCTCGTCCGATCCGTCCTCGAAGCTGATGAAGCTGGGCCAGGCCGAACCGGTCGGCCGCCTCGATCACCATGATCGTGGCGTTGGGGACATCGACGCCGACCTCGATCACCACGGTGGAGACCAGCGCGTCGATCCGGCCCTTGCGGAACTCGGTCATGATGCGCTGCTTCTCCGCCGACGGCATCTGCCCGTGCAGCAGGGCCACGTGGAACTCGGGAAAGACCTTCTCCGCCAGTTCTTTCCATGCGTCCGTGGCCGCCTCGATGTCCTTACCTGTCTCTTCGACGGCAGCGATGCGCGGATAGACGAAATACGCCTGCTTCTTGACCTTGAGGCGCTCGCGAATGAAGTCGTAGGCGTCCTTCTGGTGACGGCGGTCCACCCAGCGCGTGATGACGGCCCCTCGGCCGGGCGGGACGTGCCGGATGATCGAGACGTCGAGGTCTCCAAAGGCGGTCATCGCCAGCGTGCGCGGAATCGGCGTGGCGGTCATCACCAGGCAGTGCGGCGTGCCGTCCTTGCGAAGCTGGGCCCGCTGGTGCACGCCGAACTTGTGCTGCTCGTCGATGACCACCAGCCCGAGCCTGCGGAACTCGATGTCCTTCTGGAGCAGGGCGACGGTGCCCACGACGATGTCGATGTCACCGTGTTGAATCTGTTCGAGCAGATCCGTGCGTTTCCTGCCCGTCAGACCTCCGGTGATGAGCACGCGCCGGACGTGGCTGTTCTTGAGGTATCGCTCCATGCTGATGAAATGCTGCGAGGCGAGGATCTCGGTCGGCGCCATGATGGCGACCTGCGTCTTGTTGGCGACCGCCAGCAGGGCGGCATACAGCGCCACGACGGTCTTGCCCGAGCCCACGTCGCCCTGGAGCAGGCGGTTCATGGGCTCGGTCCGGCCCATGTCCGCGACGATCTCGGCGATGCACTCGTTCTGGTCCTCCGTGAGCAGGAACGGGAACCGCTTGCGAATCCGGCTGTCCACCTCGTCCGAGCAGGCGCAGGCGACGGCCGAAGAGAAGTGCTGGACGCGATAGCGCCGCAATGCCAACCCGAGCTGCATCAGGAACAGCTCGTCGTACTTGAGACGGCGCTGAGCCTGGGCGAGTTTCTCCTCATCGGGCGGCATGTGGATCCACGCGAACGCCTCGCGGCGCCCGATCAGGCGATTTTGCTTGCGGAAATCGTCGTCATAGAACTCGCAGACGAGATCGTCGAGCCGTTCGAGCAGCGGGACGATGATGCGCTTGATCTGGGCGCTGGACAGATTGGCGGAAGCGGGATAGACGCCGCCGCTGAAATACAGATCGGGCTGCGTATGCGCCTCGTCGAGCACCATGAACTTCGGGTTGGTCATCTGGAGCTGGTGCTTGAAGAGCGTGACCTTGCCCGAGAGCATGACGACCTGGCCCGGCTGGAGCTGGTTGCGCAGGTAGCCGCCGTGAAACCAGACCACGCGGCAGATGCTCGTGTCGTCGCTGACCATCGCCTCGAAGAGCGGCGGCCGGCGATAGTTCTGGTAATCGGTGGACTCGACCAGGGCGATTACGCTGGCGGTCTCGTTGGGCTGTAGCCGGGCGATCTTCACCGGGCTTGGCGCGAAGACCCAGTCGCGCGGATAGTATTCCAGCAGATCGCCGACCGTGTTCACACCGAGCTGGGCGAAGGTCTTGGCGCGGGTGGGACCGACCCCTTTGACGTATTGAACGGCCGTCGAGGGGGTGAGCGGACCTCGATCATGACTGTCGTCATGCGCATCGGCCCGCAAGGGTTCGAAACCTGGGGCGCCATGTGCCGGGACCGATGCCGAATCTGTTTGTGGACGTTCTCCTGCGTTCATTGCAGGGACCATCTTATCCGCTCAGGGGCCGGTCGGCCAGCGGGACCTGTTCACTGGCCAAAACCGTGTTCGCCGATGAGTCGGACGAAGCGGCAGCCGCAGACGTGCCGCTCGATCAGCCTGCCGTGGACTTTCTCGGCAACGACCAGCGCCTGGGTCGAGCCGCAGCCCACGGGTGCGACGATTACGCCGCCTTCGACGAGCTGCGCCAGCACCGGCGCCGGCCAGTCGGGCGCCGCCGCGGTCAGAAGGACGCGATCGAAGGTGCGTGCTTCGGGCCAGCCGGCGCTGCCGTCGCCGACACGGAACTCCACGTTGTCGATGCCGAGCTTCTCCAGCACCCCCCGGGCGCCGGACGACAATTCTTCGAACTTCTCGATGGTGTAGACCCTTCCCGCCAGGCGCGCCAGGATGGCGGTCTGGTAGCCGCTGCCCGTGCCGATTTCGAGAACCGTGCCGTTGCGATCCAGCCGCAGCAGTTGCGTCATCAGAGCGACGATGTAGGGCTGCGAGATCGTCTGGCCCGAGCCGATCGGCAGGGGACCGTCCACGTAGGCCTGCGAATGGTAGCCGTCCGGGACGAACGCCTCGCGCGGGACCTCCATCATGACTCGCAGAACATCCGGGTCGGTGATATCCCGCCCCTGAAGATCGTTCCGGAGCATCCGCTGCCTGGCCTGATCCAGCATGTCCTGTTCGCGTTGTCTGTCCATGCGATTCGCTGTGGCCTTTGTGCGCCCGATCCTCTCCACAGTTGCTACGTTGGTTTCAGAACAGCAGTTTGATTGCGGCGGCGGCAGCCAGGATCTGCATGACCGCATTGAACGCCTTCTGCGGGATACGCCGCAGCAGGAAGATGCCGAGGACGGCGCCGAGGGCGATGACCGGCAGCATCATCAGGTCGAGGGTGAGCGATTGACGCGTCATGATGTCCAGGTTCATGCTGAACGGGACCTTGAGCCAGTTGACGACGAAGAAGAACCATGCGCTGGTGCCGACGAAGGCGACCTTGGGCAGCTTCATGGCCAGCAGGTAGATCACCATGATCGGTCCGGCGGCGTTGGCCATCATGCTGGTCAGGCCGGCGACGAAGCCCAGGGCGGCGGCAAACCACCACTGCGTCGGGATGTGGAGGTTCTCGTTCCGGTTCCGGGTCCGCCAGTAGTTCAGCGTCAGCATGACGAGCACGATGATACCTATGATCGGCTTGAGCTGTCGGTCGTTGATGACCCTCAGCGCGAAGAATCCCGCGACGATGCCGGCAAATGCGGCCGGAAGCAGGCGGATCATGTGAGACCACTCCGCGTTGCGCCGGTGATAGGCAGCCGCGAACACGTCGCCGAGGATGAGGATGCCCAGCAGCAGGCCCACCGATTTCTGAGCGGGCAGCACCAGCGCCATCAGGATCGTCGGCAGGATGCCCACGCCCGGTATTCCGGTCTTGGAGATGCCGACGATGAGGGCCGAGAGTGTGACCACAAACCACGCGATGGGTTCCAGTTCGGGCATTCCTTATTCCTGCATAAGCGGCCATTATACTCCACCTGTGTGGGTCGTGCACTGTAGCGGTTTTGCCCCGCCGCCGCAAGCTGCTTCCTATCCCGCCCGGCCACTGGTATGATAGGATCGCCTATGGCAATCGACCACGCCAACGCGAATTCAGGAGGTATGACATGAAAGCGAACAAGGTTCTGTATCTCGGTCTGGCGATCCTCGTCGGTGGCTGCGTTCCGGTGATTTCGCTGCAGCCGCTGTTCACAAAGGACACGCTGTTCTTCGATGAGCATCTGCTCGGCACGTGGGTGGAAAACCCCAGTGACACCAGCAGCGCCTGGGTGTTCACGCGTCTCGGACAGGGCGACGCCGACACGCTGCCCGATGCGCTCAAGGACAGCGCCGACAAGGTCTACCACCTGAGCCTGACCGATCCGGAGGGGCGCAAGGGATCGTTCTTCGCGTGTCTGGTGAAGCTCGACAGCAACGTGTTTCTGGACATCTTTCCCGATGTGCTGCCCTCGGGACAGGGCGATCCCGAGAAGGCGGAGCTGTTCTACAACGCCTTCTTCTTCGTGCGGGCCCACACCTTCGTCAAGGTGGACCTCAGCGGCAATCGCATGTCGATGTGGCTGACCAACGACGACAAGATCAACGGCCTGCTCGAATCGCGGCCGAGCCCGATCGCGTTCGAAACGGTCGACGACCGGCCCATCCTGACGGCCTCGACGAAGGACCTCCAGGCGTTCGTCTCGCACTATGCTGGCGACGATCGCGTCTTCGCCGACGAGATCATCCTGGAGCGCCGTCCGCAGTAGCCGCAGCCCGGCGTCTCAATGGTCTTTGAACTTCCTCATCCATTGCGGCCAGTCTTCGGGGCGCACCCCGCCGGCCTGCGTCCATGGGCCGGATGTGTCAAATACTGGGGACCAGCGGAGCGTCCAGAGTTCCTTGAGCCCGACGTTGCGCGTGGAGCCGTCCATGAAGAGAACATTGATGCCGCCGCTGTGTCGGTCGAGGCAGGCATTTTTCAGTGGAGCGAAGATCGAATCGATTTCACCCGCGAAGGCCGGCGGAACATCGGTCTGGCGACAATGCAGAACGTGGCTGCTACAGTCCGCAAGGAACGGGATCGTGCTGGGACGCTTGATCGTAGCGGGGGTCCAGTAGTCCGGCAGTTCCCGTGGTTTCTGGCTTGGCAGATCATTGGGGTCCTCCAGTAGGGCATTGCTCCCGTAGCTTCCGCGCAAGAGCCTGAACGTCGGTGGGCGTGTGTCGATGTTGCCATGATTTATCCACCACGCGGTGAATGTCCCCCCTCGGCCTTGAAGCCAGTGACCCTCCAGGTAACCAGTCATCTCGCACCGCGTCGCTGCCGGACAGAGGCACAACTTCTCCATACTCCGATAGGCATCAGGGTGCAGCAGAATCCACGACCACAGCGGATTGACCATGAACTGGCCTTCGTGCTCGGCCTGATACGTCGAGGCACGGATGCCCCATTGCCTTAGATTGGCCTGGCAAGCTACTGCTCGCGCCTGTTTGCGGGCGCGCGACAGGGCCGGAAACAGTAACGCCATCAGCCAGGACGGGTGCGGGCGCCATCGACTGGGGATTCTTGCGGGTTTGCAGGGCGAGGGTTTTTCGGTATGATGACGGGTCTTTACCTGAGAAGGTGTTTGTCTTTCGCCGCTTCTCGCTGGAGCGGCCGATTCTGGAAGGCCATTAGGATCATGAAGCAAGGCAGCAAGAGCAAGGGTACGACCGAGGCCGAACGGGTCCGTTTCGGCGAGCCCAGGCGGTATCTCGTCGATGTGGACTCGATCTCGACCAATCAGCTCTTCACCGACTGTGTAATCGTCGGGGCGGGTCTGGCGGGTCTGCGGGCGGCGATCGAGGCCGCCGACCATCGCAACGTCATGGTGGTCTGCAAGGGCACTCTCGAGGACAGCAACACGTGGAAGGCCCAGGGCGGCATCGCCTCGGTGCTCGGCGAGGATGACACCTTCGAAGCGCACATCGCGGACACGTTCAAGACCGGAGGCGGCATCTGCGACGAGCAGATCGTCAGGCTCGTGGTCGAGCAGGGTCCCGAACTGGTCCGCCAATTGCAGCGGTGGGGCACCGCGTTCGACCTGGTCGACGGCCAGGTCGACATCACGCTCGAAGGCGGCCACTCCCGCGCGAGGATCCTGCACGCGCACGGCGACGAGACCGGGCGGGCGATTGCCGAGGCGCTGATCGACAAGGTGCGGACCACGCCGAACATCAAGGTCATCGAGAACTTCTACACCATCGACCTGCTGACGGATGAGGACCATCGCTGCGTCGGCATTATTGGATACGACCGGCCACGCGGCCTGCAGATTCTCTGGGCAGCCAACACGATCCTCGCCAGCGGCGGCGGCGGGCAGTTGTATCGCGAGACGACGAACCCCCCGGGAGCAACCACGGACGGTGTCGCCATGGCCTACCGGGCCGGGGCCGTGCTGCGGGACATGGAGTTCGTGCAGTTTCACCCGACGACGCTCTACATCGCGGGCGCGTCGCGCGCGCTGATCACCGAGACCCTGCGCGGGGAAGGCGCGTACCTGCTGGACGTGAACGGGCATCGCTTCATGACCGAATACGACCCGGCGGGCGAGCTGGCGCCGCGCGACGTGGTGAGCCGCGCGATTCTGGACCAGATGCGCAAGACCGAATCGACGCACGTGTTCCTCGACGTGCGGCACCTGAACAAGGAGTATTTCGCCAAGCGGTTCCCGATGATCAGCGACCTGTGCGAGAGCTTCGACATCGACGTCAGCCACGACCTGATCCCGGTGCGGCCCAGCGCGCACTACATGGTGGGCGGCGTTCTGACCGATGCGAGCGCGCGGACGAGCATCGAGAACCTGTACGCCTGCGGCGAGGTCGCCTCGACCGGGCTGCACGGCGCCAACCGGCTGGGCAGCAACTCGCTGCTGGAAGGGCTGGTCTTCGGGACCATCGCCGGCCGGCAGGTGGGGCAGAAGGCCCCGGCCGACGTCGCCGGCCTGAAGCACCCGCTCATCAAGTACCAGATTCCGCACTCCGACCGCAGCCAGCTCGACGCCGCCGACGTGCGCAACAGCCTGCGCGCCCTGATGTGGCGCAACGTGGGCATTACGCGGACCGCCCAGCCGCTGGCCGAAGCGCAGGAGATCATCCGCTTCTGGCACCGCTACGTGATGGACAAGATTTTCGACTCGCCCGAAGGCTGGGAGTGCCAGAACCTGCTGACCACCTCGCTGCTGGTCACCCACGCCGCCGAGTTGCGGAAGGAGAGCCGCGGCGTCCACTACCGCACGGATCATCCGAAGAAGGACGATGCGCATTTCCGCAAGCACATCGAGATCGTCAAGGCCAATTGAGCCGCCGCGAGGCTATGCGGCCGGAAGACGCTCGGGGTCCACTCCGAACGGCGCCAGGTGCTTCGGCTGCATGGGGACCTCTTTGTGGACCTTTCGAAGTGCGTTGGGGCTCTCGATCGCGTTGCGCAGGTTCTGCTCGTGAATGACCTGGAGCCAATAGGGGATGTCCCTGATGGGGCGCCTGGGCACGTCGGCCGGGATCTGGTTGTGCCGCCACTGCCAGATCGTTTGCGGGGCTTGTCCATCCTCCACGAGCGTGGGGCAGTTGTTGTACCAGTACTCCATGAGCCATCCCCGACGCGCGCTCAGGTCGAAGATCATGCCGAAGGGAAACACCATGACCCAGGGACAGGCGAGCTTCTCACGGTTCTGACGGTAGGTTTCGTGCAGGGCGGCTACGGCATCGCGGTGAAAGGCGTCGTCGTTGTCGATGCGGGTCGTCAGCAGATCGTACGCCCCCGGCTCCACACCACTCAGCCATGCGTTGGCGCCGCGCACAGGGAAGATGAGCTTCATGTTCGTCCGGCAGAGGCGCTCCATTCTTTGGATGTGAGCGTCAGGTGTCTGCGAGTCCATCAGAATCCGCCAAGTGAAATTCTGACAGCTCTGCGCGGCGATCGACGGCAGCGTGAACGCCTCGAACAGACGCAGGCGGTGCTCCATCCAGGCATCGGGTTCGAGGCGCGCCTTCGTCTTCGATCCGTACAGGTCGACGTTGAAACGCGTCAGGATCAGGTGTTGGAACAGGTTTCTCATAACGTGCGACGCCGATGGTTGCCTCGACCTTCTCCTTCGGGCGATGGAGCAATGTGGCGGCGATAGAAATCGTACCAACTTGTGCGGGCGTAGTGTAGAGACCTGCGCCCTGTTTCGTCAAGGCCGATAGGGACGGTCCGTTTGCCGTGTGCCCGTGACGGCATGTTATTCGCAGGCAGCAGCGTCTTACGACGCCACTACGGAGCGCCACTGGAAAAGACTTGGTCATGGTGGTACAATGCGGACTGGCTCTGGGCCAAGTAATCAATAGTCAATTATCAATTCGGATCTGGTTCATTCCGAGAGTGGGTTGGGCGGTCGCTCTGCGTCGCCTCGTGCGAGGCGGAGAGGAAAGTCCGAGCAGGGCAGGGTATGGTGGTGGCTAACGGCCACCGGGGGCGACCCCAGGGAAAGTGCCACAGAAAACACACGGCCGATGGCCCTTCGGGGCACAGGCAAAGGTGAAAAGGTGCGGCAAGAGCGCACCGCGACGGCGGCGACGTCGTCGGCAGGGCAAACCCCACCGCCTGCAAGACCAAGCAGCCGGTCGACTTCGGTCACACTTGGCCCGAGTGTGAATGACCTTCGGGTCGTTCGGCCGGCGGGTAGGTCGCGTCCCGTTTCGGCGGGAGAGCCGGTCGGCAACGGCCGGTCCAGATAAATGATCGCCACCCGCCCTTGCGGCGGGTACAGAACTCGGCTTACAGACCCACTCTCGGAATGAACCATCTCCTGTAGGGGCGAATCATCATTCGCCCCTGCCGATGGCCAGGACCTTGAGGCGATTCAGGCCGCCGACCTGCTTGTCGCCGGCGCAGTAGGCCAGGAGCATTCGATCCCCCACAAAGGCGATGGCAGTATAGCAGTACCAGCCGTCGGGATTCGCTTCGATGACGCGCGATTCACTCCAGGAGTCGCCTTCGTCCTTGCTAATGGCCAGGCACAGAGGAGTCCGCCGGCCTTGCGGATAGGGATGCCGGCCGGAATGGTCGTTCCACACGCAGACCAGATCGCCCGTCCAGGGGATGCGTTCAATCGAGGCCGGGCTCAGCGGCGAGGCCAGGTCGGACGGGCAGGGCGTAGACCACGTCTGGCCGCCGTCCTGCGAGTGGCAGACGTACTGGCTGCCCGCGTCGGTGCGTATGAACATCATCAGCCGACCGTCCTTGAGTTCGACGACGCCCGGCTCCTGCACGGTGATGCGCCGGCCGTCGGGGTCGTAGCCTTTGAACGTATCCTGGCTGCGGCGCCACGTCCGTCCGCTGTCGTCGGACAGATAGCACATGATGATGCCGGCGGTATCTCTTGGTTTGCCCGGTCCCTGATGCCACGCGACCGGAAGGACCAGACGCCCCGAGGTCAGTTGGACGGCCCGGTCGTTGTTCAGAACATAGTAGCCCACCTCATCTGTGATGCAGACAATCGGGTCGCTCCAGGTCCGCATCTCGTCGGTCGAAACGCACATCATGGGGCGGCAGTCCTCCTGCGAGGTCTTACGCAGGTAGAACAGGGCGATCTCGCCGCCCGCCAGTCGCAGCAGCGAGACGGACATGACGTTCAGTCCGCCCGTCCGCCGGACCACCGTCTCCGGCTCGCTCCAGGTCTCGCCGCCGTTCGCCGAAGTGCGCATCACGAGATCGGCGGCCGCATGGTCGCTCCCGCCGCCGGTGAATCGGGTGTAGATCAGACACAATCGCCCATCCTTCAGCTCGATGAGATCGCCTTCGGAGTGGCGCGGATACGCCTCGCTCGGCTCGATGACCAACAGCGGCTTCATTTCCCCTCGGCGTTCGTCCGGCGGGAACCAGCTCCGGAGGAACTCCTCGGCCGTTCCCTCATACACGGCCTCCGCGAGGAATTCCTCGCCCCGCTGATTGCCCCAGGAGTAGTTGATGACCAGCCGCCCTTCGTGTTCGCAGAAATCGATGTCGGAGTTGTTGATGTTCTCCGCTTTGGCGATGCGCTGCCGCTGCTCGGTCGTGAGCTTTTGGTTGGCGATCTGCTTATCCTCCGCCGACGCCTTCAGCACCGGATTCACCGGGCTCAGCTCCCAGTGGATCAGGTCCGGCGAGCGCACCACGCGCATCTCGTACCCTTCGTGGGCCTCCAGGTAGAAATCGTAAAAGTAGCCGTCGAGGTAGCGCAGGCAATGAGGTGCGCTGTAGCGGTCCTTGGCGTAGACGCACTCGGGCGGTGTGACCTCCCAGTGCCGCAGGTCCTTCGAGGTGGCGAACCGGGCCGTGAAGCCCACGCCGGCCTGGTCCTCAGGCTTGTGAATCTCGAACATCATCACGTACCGATCATCGGCCTTGCAGATCGACGTATTGCAGATGCCGAACCCGTCCAGGTCCAGCGCGGTCCAGTGTTCCCACTGCTTGAGGTCCCTGGAGGCGAACATCTCGACGCGCTGACCGGTCCAGCCCTGCTCGGTGCTCGTCCCCGTCACGTAAACCGCGTCCCCGTCGACAAACGCACTGGAAAAGACACAGCCCCGCGCCAACGGCGCCGTCGCCTCGCCGGTCTGCACATCCACCAACCGCGTATAGTTCTCGCCCAGCTCGTTACCCTCATAGCTCGTCCGCACCCACTCGCTACGGTACAGTCTTCCCTGGAATACAACCGGCGTCGTCTCCACCAGATCGCAGTCGATCGTCCCCAGTTTCCGAATCGATGGCCGACCTTGACCATCCACCGGTCCACCCAACACCTGCCCGATCAGCATCGGTACCAACACTACCGCCACAACCCATTCTCTTCTCATCCGTTGTTTCTCCATCGGCTTGTCATCAAAGCTTCGATGTTCTATGCACTCGGAACGATGGCCCCATGGTGGCGAAGCAGGTCCCGAATGTCTTCCAGGGGCGCCTCAATCGGCGTGGTCTTCCGCTGCGCCGCCAGCGCGGCCGCAGCCCCGGCCGCCTGGCCCATGGCCATACACGAGGCCTGAACGCGAAGACCGGAATTGGCCAGACGGTCGCTCGAAACGCATCGACCGGCCGCCATGATGTTACGGCTTCCCTTCGGAACCAGTGCCCTCAAGCCGATTGTCGGTACCGTGCCCCTGGCCAAAGGCTTGGGTTTGACCCCGCTTGGCGTGTGCAGATCCACGGGATAGAACGCGTAGCACACCGCGTCGTCGAATACCCGACCGGACGTATAGTCCTCCACAGTAATCACGGTCTCCCCCCGGATGCGGTAGCTCTCACGATGTGCGGTCTCCGGCTGCATGTGTACCAGACGCGACGTGTCCTTCTGGTCACGCAGCTTCTTCAAAAGCAACCTCCGCCCATCCAGGTTGGCCTCCGTCAAAGCGACCGAGGTCGACGAGTCCGCACCATGCACGTACAATTGATCAAGTTGCCCACGACCCACAGGGTGTACGCCCCCCAGCTTGTAGAGCAGCGAACCGGGCTGCGTTTCGCTATCGCGAAGCCTGGGCAGGCCGAGCATCCCGACAACGCTGGCCCCGCCGGTACAGTCGATGATCTGTTGACACGTCACTCGGCGATATGTGCCCGGCCCCACGGTGTCCACCAGCCACCCATCGACCGTCTGCTCGACCGACAGCGGGGACTCGTAATAAGCAACTGTAACGCCCGCCTCGACGCACGCTTCCTCTGCCAGAAGTGCGTAGACAAACTGGTTGACGTACACCTGATTCTGCCAATGACGCGCCGGGACTTGGCTGAAGTCGGGCAGCGTCCCGTTGTCGAGTTCGACGGCTCGCTTCACCAGGTCCCAGCCGATTCCCGCGATGATCTGTTTGCCCCAGGCATCAAAAAGCCCCGGAAAAGACACACCGCCTGTTGTGGTGGTCCCCCCAAGCTGCGTGCCCCGCTCGACCAGGACCGTCTTGGCTCCCGCCCTGGCGGCCTGAATCGCCGCGATGGTGCCCGCCGTCCCGCCTCCGACCACCAGCACATCGGCTTCCGTCCTGACAGTCTCTTTCCTCTTGCCGGCACGTCGCGGCCGAGCACCGGAATCGGCCCCCAGCGCCGCACCGGATGAACCCGCCAGCGCGACACCGGCAACAGAGCGCCGTATGAATTGTCGTCTTCCCAGGTGACGGTCTTCCATCTCTTCTCTCACGGTGTTTGGCATCTCTTCCAGAGCCTCCCGGTCTTTTCAACACTGTCGCCACATGCCCGATCCGGATGTGAATCTCGCTCACTGGACCACTGTCTCATCCACGGACGCATCTCCACGTCGAGCGCGTCGGCGTTGAAAGCCCTCCCTTCCCGCAAGTCCTTCTTGGCTCGCTCCAGCCCCTTCTCCACACGCTCTTCTCATGCGCCATTCTTCCCGTTGTCGCCATCAATCGTCGGGACGACCGCCCCACGCTGATCTAGCCCACCGGATGCCCCGCCACCGGGTCCCGCTCGACACAACCTTTCAGCCGGTCCCATTCCTCCAGGAAATCCCCCAGGTGCTCCTTGCCCCCTTCGCGAATCTCCGCGTCGATCATTTCCCGCACC
>CAZNSM010000050.1:0-10667 GCA_964575615.1 uncultured Pirellulales bacterium
GGCTCGGTGGCGATCCGCTCGACGATCTTGAACCGGGCGATGCCGTGGACGAAGATGTTGACCGATCCCTGGGGCATCTTGATGATCTTGAGCACGCTGGCGGTGGTGCCGACGGAGTACAGGTCGGCAAAGCCCGGCGTGTCCGTGTCGGGATTGCGCTGGGTCAGCAGCCCGATCAGCGATTCGTTCGGTTTGGTATCGGCCAGCAGCGCCTTGCTCCGCTCGCGGCCCACCGTCAGCGGCGTGACTGTGCCCGGATAGGCGACCGTGTTGCGAATGGGAAGAATCCCGATCACATTCGGAACGTGAGGGTCTATATCGTTCTCAGATCCCCTGGCCTCCTCGGCCTCAACGTAGCCATCGATCGGTGTTGTGCCCTTCGCCATTGCGTCACCGAACCAGTCGTTTTCCTCGACGATGAAGAGATTGTTCAGATAGCTTGCCATGTATCTGCTCGGTCCACCTCACGATTTAATCTGGATCATACTGCATAGACGCCGCTTTTCCCAAAGGCAAAACCGCGAAATCACCACGCCACGTGGAGTCCCCCCGGAGGTGGGCAGCCGGTTCGCCCGACAGGCGCCGCACAAACACTATACGCGTCCGGCGGCCTCTTGTCAAAGCCGGATAGGAGATACGTCCGCTCCAGGGTCCTGGTTTGTCGCTCCGTCATGGGGGAACGACACCGCCGGCTGCCGGCTGTGTGATGGAATGGGTCAGAGGTACTTTTCGAGAAGGTGTTTGGTGTTGCGGATGCCCTCGTCTTCGGGCGGCGTCGGGCCTTCGCATTGTTTGATAACCGACGCGAGCCAGGCGCCGTTGGAGGATTCGTGGCCGTGATTCTCGACAACCACGTTGATCCCCATCGTTTGGGCGAAATCGCCCAGCCGGCCTAATGAATCCACCGAGGCCGAGCGTTTTTCCTGCGATGAGCCGTGGCCATGAAGATTTACGCGGACCGTCCGGCAGCCGAGGAACCGAGCGGCTTCAACCCATTTCTTGTGGTCCTCCACCGCCCGGCGTCGCGCCTTCTCGTCGGTGTCCGCCAAAGGACAGATGGTCGAGCCGCCCGGAATAGATCGTCCGGTGCAGAGACCACTGCGCCAGAGAAATCTCGATCTTCGGCGCATCACCATCTCCTGCCTGCGCATGGCGTGTAACCGCCTATCGTCCGGCCACCAGCAGCGACCGATGAAATCTCTACGTGTCAGTCCGTTCGTCACCGAGATCAAATCTCCAATTCCACCTGATGCCGCCAAGAAGGAACCTCCTTTGCAGGGGGCAATACCTGCGAGAAGGAAGCGGCGCGAAGGACAGATTCCCTCGCGCCGCTGCGGTGTTGCGACATTTTCTGCCACCGGGGCAGGACCGTTGCTCATGGCTGACCGTGACTACTGAGCGGGCCTGCCAAATCCGACGTCATCGACATAAATCCATCCCGTGCCGCCGGCGGCGGGATTGCTGCGATTCCCGACGCCGATGACGATCTTCTCGACGCGGCGGAGGTCCACGCCGGACAGGTCGCTGTACGGGATCGCCCATTCCTGCCACACCGGACGGGCGGTGAGTGCCGTGTCCGTGCTCACGACCGTCTGCGTCTTTCCCGCCGCGTCTGTGATCGTCACGTACATCGGCTCGGTTGCGTTGCCGCCCGGTTGTGCGGCGCCGATTTCCGCGATTTGCCACGACCCGGTCACGTTGCCGGTGGTGGACAAACTGGAGAACTCAGCGCCGGTCGAGATGGCCCCGTCGTGGCTGGTCAGAGCCAGGCCGATGTATACGTTGGCGGCCATCGGAATTTCCAGCGCCGGGCTCACCACCGCCTCGGTCCAGGTCACACCGTCCATCGAATCGGAAGCCGTGAAGACGTTGCCCGTGCGGGTCAGTCTGACCCACCGCGGTGCGGGCGAGCCACCCACATCGGTGCTGGCGCTGGCCTGTCCGGCCGCCGGGCGACGTTGGAACGTGGTGCCGTGGCCCGGCGTCACACACATGAACGCGTGCGTTGAGTCGGCCTCCAGGGTCTCCCGGATCATCACCCCCGCCTTGGCCCACTCGTTGCTGCGAACCAGGCTGTCCACCCGGACGGTCATCGAACCATCACCGCTGAGGCTCTTATAGGCGTAGCGGAACTGATCGTCGTTGTTCCAGATGTCGGTGCCGATCGCGTTCATGATGATGCTGCCGTCGGCGCTCTCCACGAAAGCGGGGGCCTTGCCCTGGACGTAGAGCACCAGCCGGTCGGCGCCGTTGCGCGCCCAGGTCTGGGCGGTTTCGAATTCTCGCTCGGTCTCGGAGTAGAACGGCGAGACGCTGTTGTCGTACTGGAGCGGCATGGATTGGCTGCCACCGTGAACGATGGTCTTCTCGGCAAAGGGAGAGTTGAGATACCCGACGGTCGAGCCGGTGTTGTTGACCCAGCCATCGACCCAGGTGTCGAAGATGGCCTCGCCGGCCTCGATGTCGTCGGTGTAGGTCTCGAACCCATCGATCAGGGCATACTCCTGCGTCGCGAAGCTCCACACCTGGCCGGGCCAGACGCCGTCATCTGCGACCTCGTCGACCCTCCAGTAATACGTCATGCCGAATTCCAGTTCGCTCGGCGCAAAGGCGGCCTCGGCAGGACTGCCGGCCAGCGCGAGGTTCTCCTGGCTCGTGCCGAAGTAGACTTCATGGGACGCGGCATCGCGCCCGGCGCGCCATCTCAGATCTGAATCGACGGTCACCTCGGCGGCTCCGGCCGCCGGCTGAGGTTCTCTGGCGTGCGCGGGAATGTACAGAAAGCGCACCTCGCTCAGACCGATCTGCGGCAGCATGCCCCAGTTGTCGTTGATTGTCAGCCGGACGTACTTGGCCGGCACGCCCGCCATGTCCACGGTCGTGTTGGCGGCGTAGTCCTCCAGGGCCGTCGCCTTGGCGAATTCCGCCGTGCCCAGCGCGGTCCATTCCTCGCCGTTCGAGGAATACTCCACCGTTACGTCCTTGGCCCCGAAACCCAGAATGGGCTCGAACTGCACGTTGTAGTTCCAGACGAGCAACTGGTACATCTTGTACACGCGGTCAAACTCGTACTGGATCCACACCGGCTGCGCGGCATCGGCGGCTGTGAGCCACATGTCGTTGGTCTCGATCGAGTGTTGATCGTTCTCATCGAGCCCGGAACCGTTCACCGTGTTCTCGGGTCCCGCCGTCCCGTCGGAACTGGAGGCGGTCGCGATGATGTTCTGGACCGCGTAGGCAAATGGTTCGGTCGTGAAACTCCAGACGTCGCCCTTGAAGACGGTGTTGTCGGGCGCGCCGTTGACTTCGTCGATCCGCCAGTAATAGGTGGTCGCGAATTCGAGCAGGCCGTCAGGATCGTACGTAGGCGCCGTCTGTCCCTGGCTGACCAGGACCCCTAACGGATTGGCCCGGCTGGCGGCGTCCACATCTTCCCACACGGTGCCGAAGTAGACGTCGTGGCTGGCGGCAAACGCGCCGGGCAGCCAGCTCAGAGCGGTCTCTCGCGGCACATCCGTCTGGCCGGGGCCGGGGGCCGGCTGTTTCGCTTTGACCGCGGGCCCATACTCGATGTGCAACAGGGCTGCGTCGTCGCCCGGCCCGCCCACGGCGGTTCGAAAACCCGTAGCCGGATTGTCCGGATCGTCGTAGATGATCAGGACCAGGGCATTCCCACTCCGCCAGGCGGGCTGATTGACGATTTCTTCGATGACCGCAGAGATATCGGCGGTTTGCTTCTTCTCGCCCGTCGTGGCCCAGTGCTCCGGCGACCAGGCGATCTGTGCGATGGTGGCCGGCCGATCCGAGACATTTGTGGCATCCCCCGAATCGAAAGCCGGGCCGCCCGGGCTCAGGTCGCCGTAGATGATGAGATTGGCGACGGCATCGGTCTCAATCTCATCCACCTGGAACTCGATGTAGGCCTTTGAAATGGCCGATCCCGCGGGGACTGCCACATTCAGAAACCGCAGGCCGACGTGCGTGTTGCCGTCATCGATCATCTCCAGATCGCTGCTATCCATGTACATGCCTGAGGTTTGTTGTTCCACATCGTCATTCTCGTCCGCGATTTGGCCCTCCCACACGCCGTCGCCCAGTACCCCGTTGGCAGTGAGGAGCAGCAGGAAAGCAACAAACGCCGCATAGACTGTTCTTCCGCACATGGTTGTCCTCCTTCGCAAGTTGTGGTGGACCCTCCGTCTGCGAGACAGACGAAGGCGACATTTCGCGCCTACCCCGTGAGCAGAACCTCCACCTTCGCCAAATGCAGCACTCGCCGATTTCTGCGCCTCGGATCTGCGCATCCGACACAGTGAACCAGACACAGAAGAATGGGGTCCTGAAGAATGGCATTCACCTCCTTTCGCGCCGGACCGCATAGCAGGTGAACAAATAACGCGACAAGACCGCTGTTGGGACACGGACGGCCGTGCGCCCCGCGCTACGATCGACGACCACACGATAGACGGTCGTTCTCCGTTGTTGCGCATCGAAAAGAGCGCCCTGCCTCGGCCCAGACTCCGAGGAGAGGCCTCACCAGTATGAACTCCATTCTACTCACTTGCCCGAGGCAAGAGAAGAGAATCCTTCAATGTGTCTGTGCAGATTTCACGGCAAGGCCCATTTAAGGCGCAGAAACCCGTGTGTGGCAGCGGTCCGCCACAGGCGGAGAGCAAGGCAGAGTTTGCCGATGGCTTCGACGGCATGCGTATCGCCATCGGCGTGCCTTCGCTTGTCGCCGCCCCCCGTCGCGCCATTTCTCCGGTTCAGCCTACTTCCTGGGACCACGATGGCGACAGGGCCGCGTTGGCTGCCAGGCCGGCCGACCCGGTCTATTTGATGCTGGCGTGGTACTCCTGAAGGCTCTTGACTTCCGGCTGCTTCTGGCGAACGGCGGCGATGCCCTTGGCGGCCGCCAGGGCGGCGGCGATCGTCGTGATGTATGGCACCTTGTAGCGGATCGCCGCCTTGCGAATGTACGAATCGTCGGTCTTGCTGGCCCGGCCCCGGGGCGTGTTGATCACAAGCTGAATCTTGCCGTTCATCACGTCGTCGGCGATGTGCGGACGCTGCTCGAACATCTTGTAGGCCAGCTCCGCCTCGATCCCGTTCTTGGCCAGGTATTCCTGGGTTCCGCTGGTCGCCTTGATCTTGAAACCGAGGTCGGCAAACTGGCGGGCGACCGCGACAACGGCCTTCTTCTCCTTGTCGGCGACGGTGATCAGCACGGTTCCCTCGACGGGCAGGCGTCCCTGTGCGGCGTCTTCGGCCTTGAAGAAGGCCAGGCCGAAGGAATCGGCCATGCCGAGGACCTCTCCGGTCGAGCGCATCTCCGGTCCGAGCAGGGGGTCCACCTCGGGGTAGAAGTAGAAGGGGAAGACGGATTCCTTGACGCCGTAGTGGGGGACGCGGCGCGGCTTGAGATCGAGGTCTGTGAGCTTTTTGCCGAGCATGATCTGTGTGGCGATCCGGGCCATGGACAGGCCGCAGACCTTGCTCACCAGCGGCACGGTCCGGCTGGCACGCGGGTTTGCTTCGAGGATGTACACCTTGTCGTTGCAGATGGCGTACTGGATGTTCATCAGGCCGACGACTTTCAACTCCATCGCGATCCGCCGCGTGTACTCGTAGATCGTGTCGATGTGCTTCTGAGGGATCGTCGTCGGAGGGATGACGCAGGCCGAGTCGCCCGAATGGATCCCTGCCTCTTCGATGTGCTCCATGACTGCCGGCACGAAGGCGTCGGTCCCGTCGGCGATGGCGTCCGCCTCGGCTTCAATGGCGTTCTCGAGGAAGCGGTCGATGAGGATCGGCCGCTCGGGCGAGACGTCGACGGCCGCCTGCATGTACCGCCGGAGCATCTCCTCGTCGTGTACGACCTGCATGGCCCGGCCGCCCAGCACGAATGACGGACGCACCATGAGCGGATACCCGATGCGGGCGGCGATCTCCAGCGCCTGCTCCTGCGTGCTGGCCATGCCGCTTTCGGGCTGGGGAATGCCGAGCTTCTCCATCTTGTGGCGGAACCGGTCGCGATCCTCGGCCAGGTCGATGGTGTCGGGCGTCGTGCCGATGATTTTCACGCCGGCCGCCTCGAGTTCCGAGGCGATGTTCAGGGGGGTCTGGCCGCCGAACTGACAGATGATGCCCTCGGGCTTCTCCTTCTCGTAGATGCTCAGCACGTCTTCGACCGTCAGCGGCTCGAAGTAGAGCTTGTTCGACGTGTCGTAGTCGGTCGAGACGGTTTCCGGGTTGCAGTTGACCATGATCGATTCGATGCCCTCGTCGCGCAGAGCAAATGCCGCATGGACGCAGCAATAGTCGAACTCGATGCCCTGGCCGATGCGGTTGGGACCGCCCCCGAGGACCATGACCTTGCGCCGCGGCGAGACGTCCGTGGCATCCGGCGCGTTATACGTCGAATAGTAATAGGCCGCGTTCTCGACGCCGCTGACGGGTACCGGGTGCCAGCCTTCGGCGGTCTTGAGCTTCTTGCGCCGCTGGCGGATCGCGGTCTCCTTCTCTCCCAGGAGCTTGGCCAGGTAGCGGTCGGCGAAGCCGTCCTGCTTGGCCTGAATCAACAGCTCGTCGGGAAGCGTCTTGCCCTTGTACTGGAGGATCTTCTCCTCCAGCTCGACGAGCTGCTTCATCTGCTCGATGAACCAGTGCTTGATATACGTCGTCTCGTGCAGGGTCTGCACGTCGGCGCCTTTGCGCAGGGCCTCATACATGATGAACTGCCGCTCGCTGGACGGCTCGGTCAGCAGGCGCATCAGCTCTTCGATACTCTTGCCGTGATAATCGCGGGCGAAGCCCAGCCCGTAGCGGCCGTCCTCGCGTGAGCGGATCGCCTTCTGGAAGGCCTCTTTGTAGGTCTTGCCGATGCTCATGACCTCGCCGACGGCCTTCATCTGGGTGCCGAGCCGATCCGGCAGCCCTTCGAATTTCTCGAATGCCCACCGGGCGAACTTCACGACGACGTAATCGCCCGACGGCGTGTACTTGTCGAGCGTTCCCTCCCGCCAGTAGGGAATCTCGTCGAGCGTCAGGCCGCCGGCCAGCAGAGAGGAGATCAGGGCGATGGGGAAGCCCGTCGCCTTGGAGGCCAGGGCCGACGAGCGGCTCGTGCGCGGATTGATCTCGATGACGACCACGCGCCCGGTCTTGGGGTCGTGGGCGAACTGGACGTTGGTGCCGCCGATCACCTGGATGGCCTCCACGATATCGTAGGAGTATTTCTGGAGGCGTTGCTGCAGCTCGGCGCTGATGGTGAGCATCGGGGCGGTGCAGTAGCTGTCGCCGGTGTGGACGCCCATCGCGTCGACGTTCTCGATGAAGCAGACGGTAATCATCTGATTCTTGCTGTCGCGCACGACCTCCAGCTCCAGCTCCTCCCAGCCCAGGACGGACTCCTCGACGAGGATCTGGTTGACGAGGCTGGCGCTGAGCCCGCGTTCGGCGATGGTGCGGAACTCTTCCATGTTGTAGGCGAAGCCGCCGCCGGTGCCGCCCATGGTGTACGCCGGACGGATCACGCAGGGCAGACCGATCTTCTCGATGGCGGCCTCCGCCTCGTTCATGGTGTTGGCGATGAGGCTTCGCGGCATGTCGATGCCGAGCTTGGTCATCGTGTCCTTGAAGGCCTGGCGATCCTCCCCTCGCTTGATCGCGTCGACCTGAACCCCGATGATCTTGACGCCGTACTTGTCGAGCACGCCGGCCCTCGCCAGTTCGGAGCTGAGATTGAGTCCCGACTGGCCCCCGAGGTTCGGCAGCAGGGCGTCCGGACGCTCCTTGGCGACGATCTTCGTGACGCTTTCGAGCGTCAGCGGCTCGATGTACGTCACGTCGGCCATGCCCGGGTCCGTCATGATGGTGGCCGGGTTGGAATTGACCAGGACGATTTTGTAGCCCAGGCTTCGAAGGGCCTTGCAGGCCTGCGTGCCCGAGTAGTCGAATTCGCAGGCCTGGCCGATCACGATGGGGCCGGACCCGATGATCATGACCTTCTTGAGGTCGGCGCGCTTTGGCATTCGGTTCTCTCCTGTACAAGACAGATCTCACGTGGAGATCGCTGGGTGTCCGACAAATCGGCGGGATTAGAGCAGATGAACGGCCGGTTGTCAAACGCCAAAGAGAACACGAATGACCGGGGTGTGACCGAGGAATTGGGGCGTGGCGGTTTCGACGGGGAGGGCGGCAACATTTAGCGGGGTGAGAGATAGCGGGGCGATTCGCCCCGGACGCCGGAGACAGCGTCCATTCCCGCTTCTATAACCCCCCGACGTGCATCGGGGCGCTGTCTCCGGCGAAGGGTATGGCGGGCCCCTGCTCGGCCCGCCGCGAGACGGTCCGTCGCTGCGGACCTCAGACTCGTTCGGGCCCCGGCTCGGCGGGCTCGTTGGGGTCGTCGCCCAGGAGGATCAGCCCACGCGACCATGCAGCCCTCTCGGGCCCAGGCTCATTGGGATCGTCGTCCCCCAGGACAAGACCCTGCAACCAGCACGCCCTCTCAGGCCCGGGCTCGTTGGGATCATCGTCCATGAGGACGAGACCCTGCGACCACCACGCCCTCTCCGGTCCGGGCTCGTTGGGATCCTCGTCCAGCCAGATTGCGTCGGCTCTGGCCGAGGGCACGAGCCGGACATACTGGTGGGTGAGCACCGAGACCAGCAGCAACAACAGCAGGGTGAGCGTTCTGACAGAAATTCTTTGCATATTCCTTTCCTTTCTCTGAGATTGCACTGCGTCGTCTACTACTTCTGGTGACAGCCGGTCAGACTTCCGAATACGAACTGTGATCCGGTAAGATGATGATCGGGGTGGTGATGCCGCTGGGCAGCAACATGTCTTCGGCCGGCGTGATGCTGATGACGCCGACGTCGCCCAACTCGGTGGTCTCCGAACCTCCGTCGTCAAGGGTCGCTCCGATGTTCGTCACGAAGCCGCTTGTCCACTGGCTCGTGTCAGCCATGGAGATGATCGTCCCATAGATCTGGGCGTTGCCTCGAATGTCCACGATCCCGCCGACAATGGCGCCGGTCAGGATGTTGTTGTCGCTCTGTTCGGGGTTCGTGTTGCCCAGGTCCACATTGAAGTGCGGGGCCAGAATAGTGGCCTCCTGGATCGACGACTGGTTGTTGAACGTCGCGGTCCCGGTGAAGTACAGGGCGTTGTTCTGCCACAGGAGGCTTTGGGGCGTGTTCGTGACGATCACGCCGTTGAACGTGCAGTCTTCGAACCGGACGTTGTTGTAGTAATTGCTGGCGTTCTTGTTGCAGTCGACGTAGAGGACCTCCTGGAAGGTGCAGTTGCGGAAGAGGGCGTTCTGATTGGACGGCAGCAGCGCATTGGTGAACGTCTGGTTCTGGTACACCCGGCGAGTGAGCTTGCGGCTGGAACTGCTGCTGGCCTGGGCGTAGTTGCCGGGCTTGTGAGGGAAGTACTCGACCGTAGTGGTGCTGCTGGAAAGCGAAGTCAGCCCGGTCCTGTAATCATCCGTGTTGTAATCGGCGATGCTCAGTCCGGCCATACTGGTGGAGTGTTTGGTCGGGTCGTAGTACTGCACGTTCTCGTGGTAGCCCTGGAGCTGATCGGCCGTGCTGTAGATGCGGTTCGCGAAGTCCACCGGGATGCGGTTGCCGTCGCCGTCAAAGACGGGATTGCCGTCCGTGTCGGTCAACCAGAGATCGTCGTCGATCGTCCCGACCGCGTCGGCCACAGGATCCCCATTGATATCGTAGACCGTCTGCCCGAACTCGAACAAGGGCTTGCCGTCCTCGCTGAGCGTTTCGAGCTGATAGCTGTAGCCGTCGATCTCATCCTGCGTGATGGCGGTGTTGACCGTCCCGAGCACGGTGGTTTCGCTGGTGGTGTTGAAGGGGGAAACCGAGGGATGCTTCCACGTGCTGAAGAGGTCTCCGTGAATGGTGGTGTCTCCCGTCAGCCACATGCGTCCCCGGCCGGCGAGGGCGTACGTCAGGATCTCTCGGTCCTTGGTGATCTTCATCTCCATGCCGACGGTGCGGATCGCCTCTCCGCTGGTTCCGGTCGACGACAGACAGATGACGTACGGGTTGTCGGCCTCGCGGTAGAATCGGACGCCAAAGGCGGTGCCGGAGCCGTCGAGCGTCATGCCGTGGATGGTCAGCTCGTTGGCGTCGTAGTGGACGGTCTGGCCATCCAGGGGATTGTCGTGGACATACTGGCACAGATCGGCCCAGACCAGATTGGCGTCGTCTTCGCTGACGGTGTTCCTGTTGGTTTGCTCCAGCGGGACGGTGTAAACGATGTACTTGGCGCACTCGAGCCCGGACTGGGCGGCAAACAGCGCGGTATTGAGTCGGTGATGGTTTGAGGCTACTTCGACGTTGGCCCCGGAGATGGTGGCCAGTGAGACGGCCAGCGCTGAGAAGACCAGGACGAAGATCATGGACAAAATCAGCGCCGAGCCTCTGGATTTGTGGTGGTGCTTACCTGCCGTGGACATGTGTTTCCCCCCCGGAAAACGACCTGCTGTGTAACGGTGCTGCCCTTCTACGATCCATATTAACTATAGGATACAAACGGGCGGGTGCAAAATCGGACGCCGACTCGCTCTGAGCCGGTCCTCTGGGCCTGATGCTATCGGACGTGTTTGGGCTCGGCGCCTGGCCGGGCCGGTGCGG